>NZ_JBFRFN010000082.1:0-359 GCF_052114825.1 Paenibacillus sp. 2TAF8 | reverse complement strand
ATGGCAGTGTGGACGGTAGTAAACTGACCGAAGGTGCAGTATTGAGTATTCATTTGGCTGAAGAGAGCGTGCAATCTGTTCATATTGCAGAAGGTGCGATACAAGCGGATCACATTGAAGATAGCAGCATCAYGTCAAGCCATTTGAGTAAAGAAGCCGTAAGCACAGCTCATCTGCAAGATGGTGCAGTTACTGCGTCCAAACTGGCRGATGGCAGTGTGGACGGTAGTAAACTGACCGAAGGTGCAGTATTGAGTATTCATTTGGCTGAAGAGAGCGTGCAATCTGTTCATATTGCAGAAGGTGCGATACAAGCGGATCACATTGAAGATAGCAGCATCACGTCAAGCCCATTTGAG
>NZ_JBFRFN010000081.1:0-363 GCF_052114825.1 Paenibacillus sp. 2TAF8 | reverse complement strand
TACTATTACAACAACTCACCTAACAAGATGAGGTTTCAGGTTCATTATCAGGTTTGGATATCTGCTCACGTAGCGAAGGGGACGGAATCGATTCTGAAGAAGCGAAGCGCTCGCCTTTATCGCCGGATTTTCCCCTTTGAGAAGGGGATCGAAAAAATCCGGAGATAACAGCGATCAAAAGAACGATCCGAACACGGAGCGTCCACTCAAGCCTTACTATTACAACAACTCACCTAACAAGATGAGGTTTCAGGTTCATTATCAGGTTTGGATATCTGCTCACGTAGCGAAGGGGACGGAATCGATTCTGAAGAAGCGAAGCGCTCGCCTTTATCGCAGAAGCGAAGCGCTCGCCTTTATCGC
>NZ_JBFRFN010000080.1:0-371 GCF_052114825.1 Paenibacillus sp. 2TAF8 | reverse complement strand
GTAGAGCACTCGACTGTTAATCGAGTTGTCACAGGTTCGAGTCCTGTTCGGGGAGCCATTAAGGCCCGTTGGTCAAGGGGTTAAGACACCTCCCTTTCACGGAGGTAACAGGGGTTCGAATCCCCTACGGGTCATATTTATGGAGGCTTAGCTCAGCTGGGAGAGCATCTGCCTTACAAGCAGAGGGTCGGGGGTTCGATCCCCTCAGCCTCCACCATATATATTTTTTCTAATGACGCGGGGTGGAGCAGCCCGGTAGCTCGTCGGGCTCATAACCCGAAGGCCGCAGGTTCAAATCCTGCCCCCGCAATTGTAGCTTTCCTAACCGAAAGTGATCTGGAACCGTGGTGTAGAACCGTGGTGTAGTTGGC
>NZ_JBFRFN010000079.1:0-381 GCF_052114825.1 Paenibacillus sp. 2TAF8 | reverse complement strand
GCCTCCGCCAACGGGAAGCGCTGGCCGATGTCGATCTTCACCGCGCCCGAGGCCAGGACCTCGAACAGGGCCGCGGCGCTCTCGTCGAGCTCGTCGGTGGTTACGATGTAGTCGAACAGGCGAGGGCGGGTGATGAAGGCCGACTTGGCCCCCAGCTCCAGCGGCGCGAACGGCGGTACGGGACCCGAGGCGTTGCCATAGGTGACCAGCACCCCGCGGCGGCCCAGGCTCTTGAGGCTGCCTTGGAAGGTGTCCTTGCCGACGCCGTCATAGACGACCGGCACGCCGGCCCCGCCCGTGATCTCGGCCACCCTCGCTGCGACATCCTCGTGGTCGTAGAGGATCACGTGGTCGGCGCCGAGGTCGCGCACGATCTGGGCC
>NZ_JBFRFN010000078.1:0-388 GCF_052114825.1 Paenibacillus sp. 2TAF8 | reverse complement strand
TGATTAAAGTAATCAATATCAGCTTCATGGTCATTTTGCTGATATTCATAAATACTTGAATATAAACCGATAAGTTCATCACTCGTTAAATCTTGTACAGGTTTTTTAATCTTTTCATCGTTCATTTTAAAGATAGCTATACCATCGTTATTTACTTTCCCAACATTTTGACCAAAAGTTGTCATCATATCACGGTACTGTTTATCTTGTTGTTCAAACTGTTCAGCTTGAATGAAAAGTTTTTCATTGTGACGTGTCATTTTAGTGTCGTACTTTTCTTCCATTTGTTTTTTCCAATTTTGATAGTTGTAATCAACTCGGTTCACACCTCGTTCAACGTCCCAACCTCTATCTTGTAAACCTTTAGCAAAAATCGTCTGCTTTTCAC
>NZ_JBFRFN010000077.1:0-392 GCF_052114825.1 Paenibacillus sp. 2TAF8 | reverse complement strand
GCATGCCACGGCTTTCGCTGGCATAGCTACTGTTTGCGGTACGCTCGCGGTCATTCACGTTACTGTTGCGTTCGGATTGAGCCATCGTTGCACTCTCCCCTTCCGCCTTCGCGTTCAGACCCAGATCCAGCATGCCACGGCTTTCGCTGGCATAGCTACTGTTTTCGGTACGCTCGCGGTCGTTCACGTTACTGTTGCGTTCGGATTGAGCCATCGTTGCACTCTCCCCTTCTGCTTTCGCGTTCAGACCCAGATCCAGCATGCCACGGCTTTCGCTGGCATAGCTACTGTTTGCGGTACGCTCGCGGTCATTCACGTTACTGTTGCGTTCGGATTGAGCCATCGTTGCACTCTCCCCTTCCGCCTTCGCGTTCAGACCCAGATCCAGCAGC
>NZ_JBFRFN010000076.1:0-409 GCF_052114825.1 Paenibacillus sp. 2TAF8 | reverse complement strand
AAGTTTGATCTTTGAAAACTGAACAACGAGTGAGTGAAACATTCTGCTTGCAGAATGAACGTGAAGGTTTTGGTACATGCCATCCGGCTGTATGAAAACTGGAACACAATTGAGATTTTTAATCTCGTCAGATTCAAAATGAGCTTATCGCTCTTTTCAATACCCCGATGAGTTGCACAGCGTTTAACCACGCTGSGAAATTCATCTTTATTGGAGAGTTTGATCCTGGCTCAGGACGAACGCTGGCGGCATGCCTAATACATGCAAGTCGAGCGGACTATCAGAGAAGCTTGCTTCTCTGACGGTTAGCGGCGGACGGGTGAGTAACACGTAGGCAACCTGCCCTCAAGCTTGGGACAACTACCGGAAACGGTAGCTAATACCGAATACTTGTTTTCTTCGCCTGAAG
>NZ_JBFRFN010000075.1:0-410 GCF_052114825.1 Paenibacillus sp. 2TAF8 | reverse complement strand
CGGCAGTGGTTCTTTGCTTGGCGGCGTCCTACTCTCCCAGGACCCTGCGGTCCAAGTACCATCGGCGCTAGAGGGCTTAACGGTCGTGTTCGGGATGGGTACGTGTGGAACCCCTCCGCCATCGCCACCAAACGCGATTGGATCGAAGCTATGGCTTCTTCCATTCATTCAGAACTGAAAACCATACACACATTCCGTGATGTACYSATTTTCAYTTCATTCAGAGTGTTGTTCTCTGAAAACTAGATTCGAAACGAAACTCACGCGATTTAAAACTTGCTATTGGATAAGCCCTCGACCGATTAGTACTGGTCAGCTCCATGCATTGCTGCACTTCCACCCCCAGCCTATCTACCTCGTCGTCTTCAAGGGGTCTTACATACTGGGAAATCTCATCTTGAGGGGGGCTT
>NZ_JBFRFN010000074.1:0-414 GCF_052114825.1 Paenibacillus sp. 2TAF8 | reverse complement strand
AAGCGGTAAGGCAACGGACTTTGACTCCGTCATGCATAGGTTCAAATCCTATATCCCCAGCCATTTACTATGAGTCATTAGCTCAGTTGGTAGAGCACCTGACTTTTAATCAGGGTGTCGAAGGTTCGAATCCTTCATGACTCACTTTCATATTTTGCGGTCGTGGCGGAATTGGCAGACGCGCACGGTTCAGGTCCGTGTGGGCTAACCCCCCGTGGAGGTTCGAGTCCTCTCGACCGCACCATATTATTTTGCGGAAGTGGCTCAGCGGTAGAGCATCGCCTTGCCAAGGCGAGGGTCGCGGGTTCGATTCCCGTCTTCCGCTCCAATATTTGCGCCCTTAGCTCAGCTGGATAGAGCGTTTGACTACGAATCAAAAGGCCGGGAGTTCGAATCTCTCATTCGAATCTCTCA
>NZ_JBFRFN010000073.1:0-420 GCF_052114825.1 Paenibacillus sp. 2TAF8 | reverse complement strand
TAAGCGTGAAGCCCCCCTCAAGATGAGATTTCCCAGTATGTAAGACCCCTTGAAGACGACGAGGTAGATAGGCTGGGGGTGGAAGTGCAGCAATGCATGGAGCTGACCAGTACTAATCGGTCGAGGGCTTATCCAAATATGCAAGTTTTGATCGCGTRCGTTTCGTTTCGAATCTAGTTTTCAGAGAACAACACTCTGAATGAARTGAAAATGGGTACATCACSGARTGTGTGTATGATTTTCAGTTTCARCATGATATGGAAGAAGCACTGCTTCGATCCAATCGCGTTTGGTGGCGATGGCGGAGGGGTTCCACACGTACCCATCCCGAACACGACCGTTAAGCCCTCTAGCGCCGATGGTACTTGGACCGCAGGGTCCTGGGAGAGTAGGACGCCGCCAAGCAAAGAACCACTGCCG
>NZ_JBFRFN010000072.1:0-426 GCF_052114825.1 Paenibacillus sp. 2TAF8 | reverse complement strand
TGAGAGATTCGAACTCCCGGCCTTTTGATTCGTAGTCAAACGCTCTATCCAGCTGAGCTAAGGGCGCAAATATTGGAGCGGAAGACGGGAATCGAACCCGCGACCCTCGCCTTGGCAAGGCGATGCTCTACCGCTGAGCCACTTCCGCATAAAAATAGTTAAAGATGACGGAACCGACGGGATACTCTCACTTCGTTCGAGACTGCGAAGCGAATGCTCTCGAAGTTAATGCTCCGACGAACCCCAAAACGGATTCTCATCCCTGAAGCTTGTAAAGATGGCGGAACCGACGGGATTCGAACCCGCGATCTCCTGCGTGACAGGCAGGCATGTTAGGCCAACTACACCACGGTTCCAGATCACTTTCGGTTAGGAAAGCTACAATTGCGGGGGCAGGATTTGAACCTGCGGCCTTCGGGTTATGAG
>NZ_JBFRFN010000071.1:0-430 GCF_052114825.1 Paenibacillus sp. 2TAF8 | reverse complement strand
AGTGGTGTCCATCGGTCAGGAACGGCTCGCCGTAAGGCCCCACCACCAGCGTCTTCATGTCGGCCGGCTTGTTGCCGACCGCCTTGGTGCAGCTGAAGGAGGCGAGGTCGCTGAGGCGGGACGTGGCTGCATCCCAGGTGCTGGTCTTGTTCTGGCCGTTGGTCTCGCAGGCGTCGTCGAACTTCTTGATCGGGTCCGCGGCGTAGCGGCCGAGCTTGTAGTAGATCTGGTCGCGGCCGATGGCCGGCTGGGTGGGGCGCAGATCGGCCAGCGTGACGAGGATGTTCTGCCCTGCAGTGGCCGTCAGGTAGGTCGAGACCGGCGTCGGCGCGGCCATCGGGGCGCACACGGCGGGAAGCTGTCGCGTGCTGCCCGGCACCTGCCGGAGCTGGTACGCGAGGTTCTTGCTCACCGGCAGCCAGGTCAGGCC
>NZ_JBFRFN010000070.1:0-435 GCF_052114825.1 Paenibacillus sp. 2TAF8 | reverse complement strand
GCTCTTAGTAGCTTAACCATTGCGCTCGTGTTCGAGCTGTCACTTCCCTTGGTTTGCTTGCGCAAATCCAAAAGTCGTTCCATTTCGATCACTCGCTCCAGCAATCTACCGTTTTTATTGAAACTTGTTGTACACAAGTTCAGCTAAAAAGGAATGTTCTAATTCGCGTTTGTTTCGTTTCGATATCTAGTTTTCAAAGAACAAATCGTTTCATTCGGGCCGTTCACAAGATGTGTCGGTCGAATAAACGAATTGATTTGAGAGTTTGAGCTCTCAAAACTGAGCAACGAGTGAGTGTTTTGCAGCTAAGCTGCATATTTGAATGTTTCCACGCGGGAAACGATTCTCCATAGAAAGGAGGTGATCCAGCCGCACCTTCCGATACGGCTACCTTGTTACGACTTCACCCCAATCATCTATCCCACCTTCGCTTCG
>NZ_JBFRFN010000069.1:0-439 GCF_052114825.1 Paenibacillus sp. 2TAF8 | reverse complement strand
AACGTTATAGGAAATCCATGTGAAGTCACTTCAGGAGGGATTAAAGAAGATGAACAAAAAACTAGTAGACCAGTTTGAGCATTTCAATGAATTTGTAAAAGTAATTGATGATCGGACTTGGCAAAAGCCGATTGCTCCTGGAAAGTGGACGGTGAAGGAAGTCGTGGCCCACCTATGGAATTGGGATACATATACTTTAAATACGATGCTCCCACACATAAAAGATCAAGTGAAACTTCCAGGGTTCGTCGATCATGATACCCATAATTTAAAAGCGATAGAGAAGGCTAAGGAATTTACAGACAGGGAAAGTATGATTAAAACCTTTATTGAAACTCGAACTCATTTAGTCAACCAATTCCGTAAGGTAGATCATTCAAACATTCGTTTTTTTATAGGCAATGATAAACGACCGTATACCTATGAAAGATATCTAAAA
>NZ_JBFRFN010000068.1:0-450 GCF_052114825.1 Paenibacillus sp. 2TAF8 | reverse complement strand
AGGTGGGATAGATGATTGGGGTGAAGTCGTAACAAGGTAGCCGTATCGGAAGGTGCGGCTGGATCACCTCCTTTCTATGGAGAATCGTTTCCCGTGTGGAAACATTCAAATATGCAGCTTAGCTGCARAACACTCACTCGTTGCTCAGTTTTGAGAGCTCAAACTCTCAAAMCWWCTCGTTTATTCGACCGACACTTCTTGTGAGCGGCCCGAACCAAACGATTTGTTCTTTGAAAACTAGATATCGAAACGAAACAAACGCGAATTAGAACATTCCTTTTTAGCTGAACTTGTGTATAACAAGTTTCAATAAAAATGGTAGATTGCTGGAGCGAGTGATCGAAATGGAACGACTTTTGGATTTGCGCAAGCAAACCAAGGGAAGTGACAGCTCGAACACGAGCGACCTGGTTAAGCTACTAAGAGCACACGGAGGATGCCTAATGCCTA
>NZ_JBFRFN010000067.1:0-481 GCF_052114825.1 Paenibacillus sp. 2TAF8 | reverse complement strand
AAAGATTGTAAGAATCAGAGGTGAACTATGGAGATCCACTCAAAGAAAGATGAAAAGTTTAAATTTGATAAATTGTCTACAAATATGAAAATAGAGCCTAGAAAAGTATATAAGAATATAACAAGAGTGAAAGGTCGAATGGTTCCTATCGTTGATTGGAAACTATTCTTATATATCAATGAGAACGAATTAGATGAARATGAAGTATTTATAGTAGAAGAATTTTTTAAATCCTTACTTAGTCCAGGAACATATCCATTGTTTACATGTACCTGTGGAATATTTGGTTGTGGTGGTTACTATGTTGAAGTAATTCATGAGGCGGAAAGAATAATTTGGTTAACAGAGCAATCCCCTTTCAAAGATCAGACTATCGAAAGTTCAAATAAGTTTATCTTTTCATGGGCTCAAATTTTTGAATTTTCTAGGGGATTAATACAAGAATTTGAGCACCTTAAAAGCATAATGAATGCCAATGAAT
>NZ_JBFRFN010000066.1:0-510 GCF_052114825.1 Paenibacillus sp. 2TAF8 | reverse complement strand
AGTCGGTGGGGTAACCGCAAGGAGCCAGCCGCCGAAGGTGGGATAGATGATTGGGGTGAAGTCGTAACAAGGTAGCCGTATCGGAAGGTGCGGCTGGATCACCTCCTTTCTATGGAGAATCGTTTCCCGTGTGGAAACATTCAAATATGCAGCTTAGCTGCAAAACACTCACTCGTTGCTCAGTTTTGAGAGCTCAAACTCTCAAACAGCTTGCTTATTATGGAGCTTGTTCTTTGAAAACTAGATATCGAAACGAAACAAACGCGAATTAGAACATTCCTTTTTAGCTGAACTTGTGTTAAACAAGTTTCAATAAAAACGGTAGATTGCTGGAGCGAGTGATCGAAATGGAACGAMTTTTGGATTTGCGCAAGCAAACCAAGGGAAGTGACAGCTCGAACACGAGCGCAATGGTTAAGCTACTAAGAGCACACGGAGGATGCCTAGGCGCTAGGAGCCGATGAAGGACGTGGCGAACAACGAAACTGCCTCGGGGAGCTGTAAGCAAGC
>NZ_JBFRFN010000065.1:0-521 GCF_052114825.1 Paenibacillus sp. 2TAF8 | reverse complement strand
CCGAAGTCGGTGGGGTAACCGCAAGGAGCCAGCCGCCGAAGGTGGGATAGATGATTGGGGTGAAGTCGTAACAAGGTAGCCGTATCGGAAGGTGCGGCTGGATCACCTCCTTTCTATGGAGAATCGTTTCCCGTGTGGAAACATTCAAAAAGTCTTCAGGAAGTATGCTTCCGAAGCGRGCTTTACTTCGTAAAGCTTTCAACTCACTCGTTGCTCAGTTTTGAGRGCTCAAACTCTCAAACAGCTTGCTTATTATGGAGCTTGTTCTTTGAAAACTAGATATCGAAACGAAACAAACGCGAATTAGAACATTCCTTTTTAGCTGAACTTGTGTATAACAAGTTTCAATAAAAACGGTAGTTAAATTGCTGWTGCGATGGTATCGAATGGGAGCGACTTTTGGCTTTGGACGTAGTCCAAAACAAGGGAAGCGAGCAGTCGAAACCGGAGCAATCTGGTTAAGCTACTAAGAGCACACGGAGGATGCCTAGGCGCTAGGAGCCGATGAAGGACGTGGCGAA
>NZ_JBFRFN010000064.1:0-528 GCF_052114825.1 Paenibacillus sp. 2TAF8 | reverse complement strand
TCACAAGCGTCTCGAGGGTTCGAATCCCTCTCTCTCCGCCATAATACTTCTCTAGCAAGGCCCGTTGGTCAAGGGGTTAAGACACCTCCCTTTCACGGAGGTAACAGGGGTTCGAATCCCCTACGGGTCATAGTTATTTTAATAACTAAAGAGTGGGATGAGAATCCCAAASGTTCGTCGGAGGATCAGCATCGTTAGCAACTGCTTCGCAGTCTCGAACGAAGTGAGAGTAYCCCCTACGGGTCATATTTACGGAGGCTTAGCTCAGCTGGGAGAGCATCTGCCTTACAAGCAGAGGGTCGGGGGTTCGATCCCCTCAGCCTCCACCATATATATTTTTCTAATGACGCGGGGTGGAGCAGCCCGGTAGCTCGTCGGGCTCATAACCCGAAGGCCGCAGGTTCAAATCCTGCCCCCGCAATTGTAGCTTTCCTAACCGAAAGTGATCTGGAACCGTGGTGTAGTTGGCCTAACATGCCTGCCTGTCACGCAGGAGATCGCGGGTTCGAATCCCGTCGGTTCCGCCAT
>NZ_JBFRFN010000063.1:0-571 GCF_052114825.1 Paenibacillus sp. 2TAF8 | reverse complement strand
GGCATAGTTGCTGCTTGCGTTGCGCTCACGGTCGTTCACGTTACTATTGCGTTCGGATTGAGCCATTGTTGCACTCTCCCCTTCCGCTTTCACGTTCAGACCTAGATCCAGCATGCCACGGCTTTCGCTGGCATAGCTGCTGTTTGCGGTACGCTCACGGTCGTTCACGTTACTATTGCGTTGGGATTGAGCCATTGTTGCACTCTCCCCTTCCGCTTTCGCGTTCAGACCCAGATCCAGCATGCCACGGCTTTCGCTGGCATAGTTGCTGCTTGCGTTGCGCTCACGGTCGTTCACGTTACTATTGCGTTGGGATTGAGCCATTGTTGCACTCTCTCCTTCCGCTTTCGCGTTCAGACCCAGATCCAACATGCCACGGCTTTCGCTGGCATAGTTGCTGCTTGCGTTGCGCTCACGGTCGTTCACGTTACTATTGCGTTCGGATTGAGCCATCGTTGCACTCTCCCCTTCTGCTTTCGCGTTCAGACCCAGATCCAGCATGCCACGGCTTTCGCTGGCATAGCTACTGTTTGCGGTACGCTCGCGGTCATTCACGTTACTGTGTTACTGT
>NZ_JBFRFN010000062.1:0-574 GCF_052114825.1 Paenibacillus sp. 2TAF8 | reverse complement strand
CTCATAACCCGAAGGCCGCAGGTTCAAATCCTGCCCCCGCAATTGTAGCTTTCCTAACCGAAAGTGATCTGGAACCGTGGTGTAGTTGGCCTAACATGCCTGCCTGTCACGCAGGAGATCGCGGGTTCGAATCCCGTCGGTTCCGCCATTTTAATACTTTACACCGTGCCGGTGTAGCTCAACTGGTAGAGCAACTGACTTGTAATCAGTAGGTTGGGGGTTCAAGTCCTCTCGCCGGCACCATTTTAGTATTTTGCAATCAGAGGCTAATTAAGTGTATAATATAAGCTCTGATGGTAATACTTAAATACTCATGCAATGTTGTTTAACCTTTATGGCGATCGTGGCGAAGTGGTTAACGCACCGGTTTGTGGATCCGGCATTCGGGGGTTCAATTCCCCTCGATCGCCCCATAGTTTTCTTTATTGGGGATTAGCCAAGCGGTAAGGCAACGGACTTTGACTCCGTCATGCATAGGTTCAAATCCTATATCCCCAGCCATTTACTATGAGTCATTAGCTCAGTTGGTAGAGCACCTGACTTTTAATCAGGGTGTCGAAGGTTCGAATCCTTC
>NZ_JBFRFN010000061.1:0-589 GCF_052114825.1 Paenibacillus sp. 2TAF8 | reverse complement strand
TGAAGTACATCGCCAGTCAATATGAATTAAAAACGCTATTGTAAAATCTGCACGCCCATGAATGACAAACATCGGAAAGCCGTATGAGGGAAAACCTCACGTACGGTTTGATGAGGAGAGGCTGGGTTTTGCCCAGCCTTTTACTCTAGTCATCGGGGGAGGAAAAGCATGTGCGAAACAATGAGAATTGCGCTAACGATCTCAGATGAGCTTATTTGCATGATTTTTGCGGTCTGAAAAATGTAACGATCACCAGAGACGCTATTTCTCCAAAGACGCCTCCGAAAGAGCAAAATGGAGGGTGAAATGTGGAAATAGCGTTCCTTGTGATCGTTAGATTTGAGAATAGGCTAAAATAGGTGAAATAGCGTTATCTGTGATCGTTAGAAATTCGGTGCATGTTCCTGGGCTGTAATCGCTGGCTCAAAGTGCTATTAATGAGGGTTTACTGTGCATCGGAGAATAAGTATACTTTGCGACGTGTGCGTGTGCGTGTGCGTGTGCGTGTGCGTGTGCGTGTGCGTGTGCGTGTGCGTGTGCGTGTGCGTGTGCGTGTGCGTGTGCGTGTGCGTGTGCGTGTGCGTGTGCG
>NZ_JBFRFN010000060.1:0-598 GCF_052114825.1 Paenibacillus sp. 2TAF8 | reverse complement strand
TTCGCCACGTCCTTCATCGGCTCCTAGCGCCTAGGCATCCTCCGTGTGCTCTTAGTAGCTTAACCAGATTGCTCCGGTTTCGACTGCTCGCTTCCCTTGTTTTGGACTACGTCCAAAGCCAAAAGTCGCTCCCATTCGATACCATCGCAACAGCAATTAACTACCGTTTTTATTGAAACTTGTTGAACACAAGTTCAGCTAAAAAGGAATGTTCTAATTCGCGTTTGTTTCGTTTCGATATCTAGTTTTCAAAGAACACAGCAAATAGATGAAATTGTTTGGTGGAGCCAAGCGGGATCGAACCGCTGACCTCCTGCTTGCAAGGCAGGCGCTCTCCCAGCTGAGCTATGGCCCCTCAAATTCCATCAAAACTGAACAAATGGATTGGTAACTTTGTATTGCTTGCAAGTTCATTGAACTTACATATTTGAATGTCTTCGTTGCAGAAGACGATTCTCCATAGAAAGGAGGTGATCCAGCCGCACCTTCCGATACGGCTACCTTGTTACGACTTCACCCCAATCATCTATCCCACCTTCGGCGGCTGGCTCCTTGCGGTTACCCCACCGACTTCGGGTGTTATAAACTCTCGTGGTGT
>NZ_JBFRFN010000059.1:0-606 GCF_052114825.1 Paenibacillus sp. 2TAF8 | reverse complement strand
TTCCCCATTCGGACATCCCCGGATCAAAGCTTGCTTACAGCTCCCCGAGGCAGTTTCGTTGTTCGCCACGTCCTTCATCGGCTCCTAGCGCCTAGGCATCCTCCGTGTGCTCTTAGTAGCTTAACCATTGCGCTCGTGTTCGAGCTGTCGCTTCCCTTGTTTTGCTTGCGCAAAGCCAAAAGTCGCTCCATTTCGATCACTCGCTCCAGCAATCTACCGTTTTTATTGAAACTTGTTTTAACACAAGTTCAGCTAAAAAGGAATGTTCTAATTCGCGTTTGTTTCGTTTCRATATCTAGTTTTCAAAGAACAAATCGTTTGGTTCGGGCCGCTCACAAGAAGTGTCGGTCGAATAAACGAGAAGTTTTGAGAGTTTGAGCTCTCAAAACTGAGCAACGAGTGAGTTGAAAGCTTTACGAAGTAAAGCYCGCTTCGGAAGCATACTTCCTGAAGACTTTTTGAATGTTTCCACGCGGGAAACGATTCTCCATAGAAAGGAGGTGATCCAGCCGCACCTTCCGATACGGCTACCTTGTTACGACTTCACCCCAATCATCTATCCCACCTTCGGCGGCTGGCTCCTTGCGGTTACCCCACCGACTTCGG
>NZ_JBFRFN010000058.1:0-612 GCF_052114825.1 Paenibacillus sp. 2TAF8 | reverse complement strand
GGAAGTCAGCTTGCGGACAAGATCGCAACAGCATTTGGGACAACCATTCCGGATTGGATTGTATCTGCCAATGGGACGAAAGTGGTCTTCACAGCCAAACTTCCGGCAGCGAATAATAGTAAAGCTCTGGCAAGACTTTCCGGGTTAAATACAGGAATCGGCATGCCGGATAGTAAGATTACAACCGCAGGGGCTGTACCGATGACGGATACAGCACAGGTAGTAACACTAGCAATCGAAAATGGAGCAACAGCTCCAGGTTCATATTATGTCTATTTTACAAATGGGGAAGCGCCGATCCGAAAAGATGTTTCTATTATAGGYACAGAAACGGCAACGGAAGTAGCATCGAAAATAGCCGTAGCCTTTGGGACATCCATATCGGGGTGGAGTGCAACCGCCGATGGATCCAAAGTACACTTTACATCGCARCAACCGGGYACGAATAACGARCATGTTCGGATATATGCATTGGAGGCATCAGGAGTSGGWGCGCCYTCAGGCACAACTACAGTTGCCGGAAATCCAGCGACTAATACATCTCAGGTAGTAACATTAAGTTTGCCTGGTTATGARAGTAGTGAGGGGCCGATAGGTGTTAAATTTATGGAC
>NZ_JBFRFN010000057.1:0-614 GCF_052114825.1 Paenibacillus sp. 2TAF8 | reverse complement strand
GCGTCATGTTGGTTATATCCGTCGATAAGTTCKGCTAATTCTTCATTGCTTATCGTCGTACGCTTGAGCCTCMAGGCTAAATACTTCTTTTCTTCGAGACTTAGCGCTTGYGACTCCCAATACTCATAACTGCCCAGTTGATCTACCGTAAGATGAGGCCTGCCAATATCAGCTTTGATATAGTGAAAATAGGGATTTACGARAASAACCTCACGCTGATCCTTGTCGTTCATCACTTTATTGAAAAATTCCAGCGAATTTTTCAGTTCCTGATCCGTTTGTTGATACTCATACTCTTTCGCCCATTTCTCACGAATCSAAYTTGGTACTTCATAATACGCYTTGCTGTATTCCGTRCTCTGCTGGTGAAACTTCTCAAGCAGATCGAGAGGGGAAGTCGCTGTCGTCAACTCTTTGGCAGCCGTAAGCATTTTTCCGAAYAGCTTCCAYTTTGCATCGTTCTCCTGCTGCTGCTGTTCCACAAACCCGTTTACAAATCGGCCTAACAAATTCAGAGCCGAAGGCTTGAAGGAGCCGATCTGTGGCACGCTTCCGATGAGACCTGTGGCAACGGCAGCGATACCCATACCAACGGCTGCCTGAGCAACACCGCC
>NZ_JBFRFN010000056.1:0-642 GCF_052114825.1 Paenibacillus sp. 2TAF8 | reverse complement strand
CGAGAGTTTATAACACCCGAAGTCGGTGGGGTAACCGCAAGGAGCCAGCCGCCGAAGGTGGGATAGATGATTGGGGTGAAGTCGTAACAAGGTAGCCGTATCGGAAGGTGCGGCTGGATCACCTCCTTTCTATGGAGAATCGTTTCCCGMGTGGAAACATTCAAAAAGTCTTCAGGAAGTATGCTTCCGAAGCGAGCTTTACTTCGTAAAGCTTTCAACTCACTCGTTGCTCAGTTTTGAGAGCTCAAACTCTCAAACCAACTCGTTTATTCGACCGACACATCTTGTGAACGGCCCGAACCAAACGATTTGTTCTTTGAAAACTAGATATCGAAACGAAACAAACGCGAATTAGAACATTCCTTTTTAGCTGAACTTGTGTATAACAAGTTTCAATAAAAACGGTAGATTGCTGGAGCGAGTGATCGAAATGGAACGACTTTTGGATTTGCGCAAGCAAACCAAGGGAAGTGACAGCTCGAACACGAGCGACCTGGTTAAGCTACTAAGAGCACACGGAGGATGCCTAGGCGCTAGGAGCCGATGAAGGACGTGGCGAACAACGAAACTGCCTCGGGGAGCTGTAAGCAAGCTTTGATCCGGGGATGTCCGAATGGGGAAACCCAGCTGGGGTAATATCCA
>NZ_JBFRFN010000055.1:0-795 GCF_052114825.1 Paenibacillus sp. 2TAF8 | reverse complement strand
GAAGGATTCGAACCTTCGACACCCTGATTAAAAGTCAGGTGCTCTACCAACTGAGCTAATGACTCATAGTAAATGGCTGGGGATATAGGATTTGAACCTATGCATGACGGAGTCAAAGTCCGTTGCCTTACCGCTTGGCTAATCCCCAAAAATAAATGGTGGAGGCTGAGGGGATCGAACCCCCGACCCTCTGCTTGTAAGGCAGATGCTCTCCCAGCTGAGCTAAGCCTCCATCTTTGGGATGTTCATCCCAATTAAAACATTAGATAATACTATGACCCGTAGGGGATTCGAACCCCTGTTACCTCCGTGAAAGGGAGGTGTCTTAACCCCTTGACCAACGGGCCCCATTTGCAGAGCTCTCAACCGGGATCGAACCGGTGACCTCATCCTTACCATGGATGCACTCTACCTACTGAGCTATGAGAGCAAATGGCTCCCCGAACAGGACTCGAACCTGTGACAACTCGATTAACAGTCGAGTGCTCTACCAACTGAGCTATCAGGGAATAATATGCATTTGCAATGCAAATGCAATTCATCATACAACGTCYACATGCARAGCCTGTTTTCTATGTAARATGRAAKARTTCGCTTGGCGGCGTCCTACTCTCCCAGGACCCTGCGGTCCAAGTACCATCGGCGCTAGAGGGCTTAACGGTCGTGTTCGGGATGGGTACGTGTGGAACCCCTCCGCCATCGCCACCAAACGCGATTGGATCGAAGCAGTGCTTCTTCCATTCATTCAGAACTGAAAATCATACACACAYTCSRTGATGTACCCATTTTCATTTC
>NZ_JBFRFN010000054.1:0-834 GCF_052114825.1 Paenibacillus sp. 2TAF8 | reverse complement strand
ATAGGAACCATTCGACCTTTCACTCTTGTTATATTCTTATATACTTTTCTAGGCTCTATTTTCATATTTGTAGACAATTTATCAAATTTAAACTTTTCATCTTTCTTTGAGTGGATCTCCATAGTTCACCTCTGATTCTTACAATCTTTTTAAATCAGCGCAATATTTCGCCTAACGTTACTGTATTCATGAACCCCAACGGGGTTGTCTGCTGAAATGCCTCATCGAAATCCATCCGCAGACCAAGGCTCCAAAGGAGCCGCTGCTTGAATATTATGTTATCCGCAGGTGCTTCTTCCAAGAATAACTTTCAGATAGTTTTCTGAGTCATTATTCGTTCCAGTTACTAAAAATTCTGATCATATCATTATTTAATTCTTCTTCATCTTTCAATTCTTTAAATCTTATTAGGAACATACAATTATTTATTTTTCTTCTATATACTTGTTGTATCATAAAATACCCTTTTTCTGAATTCCAAACTGTTGAGATAGTTTTTCTTGGTGGATCAATTCTCCTATATTTATAAATAGTATCTCCTGGAACATTCAAATCTGGTTTAGGTGTTGTAATTTTATAGCCTCTCTGTTGAATGCAATCATCGATAATCTTAAAAATAGTATTTAGATCTTCCAAATCTTCTTCATTCCCTTAAATGTTTTGGTCTTATATTAAGCAGTTGCGGATAACGTTCCTGTATTCACGACCCAGCGTATGCTGGGTGTCCGACGAATGTCGGACCAAGAGCGTATGCCCGCAGCGTGAATATGATGTTATAGGATGTCCATGTCTTCTATGAATCACCCAATAAGTTTTCTATTTGTTTCTTATGAT
>NZ_JBFRFN010000053.1:0-856 GCF_052114825.1 Paenibacillus sp. 2TAF8 | reverse complement strand
CAGTTCTAAATGACGAAGGCTTCTAAATTCCATCTGGTACATAAACTCCGTTTTCATGACCTTGTAGGTGGCTTCGGCCACGGCATTATCGTAGGGACATCCTTTCTTGCTGAGTGATCGACCAATACCAAATGTACCTAGAAGCTGGTTCATCGTGTGATTTTTAAACTCACTTCCACGATCGGTATGAAACCACTGGATTTGGCTCAAGTCGCCTTCTACCGTTGCGAAGGCGCGTGAAACCAGAGCAGCGTCCTTTTGTGGACCTGCACTGTGGCCAATAATTTCTCGATTGAACAGGTCAATGAGGATGCAAACATAATGCCACCGATGCCCAACCTTCACATACGTTAGATCGCTTACCACGAAGCGCTTTGTTTCCGTCTGATTAAACTCACGCCGCAGTTCATTCGCGCTTTTTCTTCATTACAGGCCGTTTTATGAGGCTTAAATTGTGCAACGGTGTACGTAGAGACAAGGCATTGCTCTTTCATGTTTCGACCAATGAGACGTCTGGAGGCGACGAGTCCTTGTTCCTGAAGCTTGGCTTTGATCTTTCGTGTACCATAGGCATTTCGATTTTTACGAAAGATGTCCACAATGGCTTTCGTTAACTCATCTTCACGGAGCTTTTCCTTCGCTTCATAATAGAATGTACTTTTGGCGATTTCGAGGATGCTGCACATTGCTGATACCGAGTATTTATCACGGTTATTTTGGAGGATAGCTACTTTCGTCCCATGATCAGCGCGGCTTGCTTTAAAATGTCGTTCTCCATTAGGAGACGCTGGTTTTCTTTTCGTAAGGCGATAAGCTCATTTTCTTCAGGCGAACGATTGTCTTTTTCTTTAAAAGA
>NZ_JBFRFN010000051.1:0-2012 GCF_052114825.1 Paenibacillus sp. 2TAF8 | reverse complement strand
AACATGGCTAAACCTGCATAAACACTAATTGTGGTAACATATACCGTGGTCGGCTTTAATAATGGCATTGTGATCATTCTAAACTTCTGCCAAGCAGATGCCCCGTCAATGGAAGCAGCCTCATAATATTCATTGTCGATGCTTTTCAAACCCGATAGATAGTAAAGCATATTAACGCCTGTCCATCTCCAACATGCGAGGATTAACAGTGCTGCCATACTCCAATTTCCATCTTTCAAAAATTTAATAGGCTCTACACCAAATAGGCCCAGGAAACTGTTCATTAATGAACCTTCCATTTCACCGAATGTCAGGCGGAAAATGGTACCCGCAACTGCGACAGATGTCAAGGCAGGGAGAAAGAACGAAGATTTAAAAAACTCYCTTCCCATCATTAACTTACTGTTGATCATAACGGCGAATAACATGGGAAAGGGAATTAACAGCACTAAGGTTCCTAACATGTACACAACGCTATTTTTAATAGATATCAAAAACACTTTATCTGTAAGCAATTTCGAATAATTCGCTTCACCAATCCATTTAGGATCCTGTCCCAACATCCTATCTTGAAAACTCATTACGAATGAATTTACAAGCGGGAAAAACCAGAACATCAAAAATATGAGTATAAATGGTAATACGAAAATATAAGGTGCAACTTTTTGAGAGTATACAAATTTCTTTATCATATTCTCAATCTCCCTTGACTATGGTTAAACCTGCCGACCACTATACCTGCCAACAGGTTTAATCAAATCATTTACTTATTATATTTATTTCAATTCTTGTTCAATTGCTGCTTGTGCTTCATCCAACGCTTCCTTCACGTCTTGGCCATCTTCAAAGATCGCATTCAAAGTAACCGTATTGAATATATTGCCGATGGTTGGTGAAGCTTTAACGGACTTTATCGCTCTAATTTCGTCCTTGATCTCATTCAAAGTATCAAATGCATTTGTTTTAAAGTATTGGACGTATTCATTTTCAGGGTTTTTCGTAACTGCATCATCTTTCCATACTTCCATGTTGATTGGGTCAAATCCAAGTGTATTCCAGATTTCAGTCGTAGCTTCTTTCGAAAGCTTAGCAAAGGCTACAAATTCTTTTGCCAACTGAACGTCTTTACCATTCTTAGTAACCACTGTGCCAGTACCGCCTAAGCCAACGGAACGAGGATTACCTTCTTCAAATACAGGCAATGGAGCTATTGCATACTTACCTTTAAGGTCTTTCATTTCGTTTACAAAGCGGGACATGTACCACTCGGGCATCAATGCACTTGCGTAGTTGCCTTTGTTATATTCGCCCTTTGCTTCTTCTGTGTCGGGTTGTCCGCCAGGGATCGTATGAATAACATTGTTCTTCTGCAGATCGACTAGCATTTCAAACGCTTTAATCATTTCAGGCGAGTTCACTTTTGGATTACCATTTTCATCTGTAAAATCAGCATTTTGCTGAGCTAGTAGCAACGATGCTTGGAACGAAGCTGATGTATCAGCAGTACCTAAGTACTTGCCAGTCTTTTCGTAAACCTGGATACCTGCTTGTTTGTAATCTTCCCACGTTTTGATTGTCTTGTAGTCAACACCTGCTTGTTCGAGAATTTCAGTGTTGTAGAAAGCAAGCGTAGCACCTACGTGATAATCAAAGCCATAAACCTGATCGGCTTTGGAGTAAATCTCRACACGTGAAGGAACAACAGTGTCTTTGTATGGTGTAAATACATCATTCAAAGATTCCAGGGGAACGTTGTCACCTTCCAAGAATTTMGGGAATTTACCWAGCTCGATATCCGCGATATCAGGAGCACCTTTTCCGCTTGTAACTGCCAATAAGAGCTTGTTRTGCATATCATCGTAAGGCATAACCGTTACATTYAACTTAATCTGTTTGTCTGGGTTCTGTTGGTTCCATAACCCCAGCATTTTATCCAAATGCTTGCCRTGCAAATCTACGAATGTCCAAAATGATAATTCTGTTGCATTCTCACCGGCATTAGCGGCATTAGC
>NZ_JBFRFN010000050.1:0-2147 GCF_052114825.1 Paenibacillus sp. 2TAF8 | reverse complement strand
TCCACTTTCCAGGAGCAATCGGCTTTTGCCAAGTCCGATCATCAATTACTTTTACAAATTCATTGAAATGCTCAAACTGGTCTACTAGTTTTTTGTTCATCTTCTTTAATCCCTCCTGAAGTGACTTCACATGGATTTCCTATAACGTTTCTGTATTCATGAACCCCAAAGGGGTTGTCTGCTGAAATGCCTCTTCGAAATCCACCTTGCAGACCAAGGCTCCAAAGGAGCCGCTGCTTGAATATGATGTTATACGCTTCCCCTGACCTCTTCGAAATACCTCCATAATATGCTTTGCCCGTTCCTTCATGTCCCTTAGATCTTCAATGTCTCTTCGATCTTCAATGCCTCTTCGATCTTCAATGTCTCTTCGATCTTTAATGTCTCTTCGATCTTCAATGTCTCTTCGATCTTTAATGTCTCTTCGATCTTCAATGTCTCTTCGACCTTCAATGCCTCTTCGATCTTCAACGTCTCTTCGATCTTTAATGTCTCTTCGATCTTTAATGTCTCTTCGATCTTCAATGCCTCTTCGACCTTCAATGCCTCTTCGATCTTCAATGTCTCTTCGACCTTCAATGCCTCTTCGATCTTCAATGTCTCTTCGATCTTCAATGTCTCTTCGACCTTCAATGCCTCTTCGACCTTCAATGCCTCTTCGATCTTTAATGTCTCTTCGATCTTCAATGTCTCTTCGATCTTTAATGTCTCTTCGATCTGCATCTAACATTGCGGCTCAAAGAGATTCACAGAATTCATCGAATTAGCTCGCGGAGTAATTTATCATCAATTAATATGTCTTGTCTCTCAGGGGTTGCGTATAACGTTCCTGTATTCACGACCCAGCGTATGCTGGGTGTCCGGCGACTGCCGGACCAAGGGCGTATGCCCGCAGCGTGAATATTATGTTATGTGATTCCTCCATCATCTTTGAAATACAAGCAGAATTCACTTTTTATTTTTTCTGTTTTCTAGAGCTTTTGAGCGCTTTTCCTTTACATATTCATCCCAGCCTACACTTAATGATTTTCTTACTTCAATTGGATCTCTACCTTGAAACATTCCTATACTACATCTATCAGCAAAATCCATTCCAATGTTAGTATCAATCAAAATAAGAGTATGTATATTAAATGCATGAGTCACTCTTTTAATTTCAGTTAATCCCTGTTGTTCTTTATTCAATAATTTGTAAGGGTACATATGTTGTATTATCCATTCAAATGAATTTAATGATTCTAAAGTGGAGTCATCCTTCCATAAAAGCATTAGAAAGATAGCAGATCCGAATCTAAATAAAAAACTCTCTTGTAGCTCTGGAATATTTAAATCATTCATATTTTTTCTTATTTTAAAAGAGGTTCCAAATGCATCAGTTGGTTCGAGTATACTTTCTCCTACAAATTTTGGTGCGGTGATAACCTGAAGCTTAATATTATCGTGATAGTATTCAGGCATAGGTGAAGTATCGATAGCTAATCCTGCAAACAAAGAAATTTTAGGATTTTCTTCAGTAGTACCCATGATGTATTCAAGATATGGCAAGAATAATTCAGCATTTCTTTTAAAAGACCTTTCGCCGTTGTAGGCTATCTTTAACAACCATCTTGACAATAATCTATAATCATAATCAATATTAAGTTTCGTATCAGGGTCATACTCACTAACAAAATACTTTTTTATTAAATTCGTTCCATAGTTATCAAGTTCACTTAGTATTTCATTATTGCATTTAAAACAGACGTCTTTAATTATTGGATCAGCTTTAAAATAGTTCTCCCCTCTTATTGTAAAATCACATTCAGCAAATATATCTAAAAGTGCATCTGGAATAATGTGTTCCTTTGTCAATTTCTCTTCCTTTGAGCAATATGCACATACCATCGTTGTTTCCCCTTTGATATAATTTTATGTTATCTTTTTTGGGAGGTTTCACATAACGTTCCTGTATTCATGAACCCCGAAGGGGTTGTCTGCTGAAATGCTTCTCCGAATTCCTTCTCGCAGACCAAGGCTCCGAAGGAGGCATTGCTTGAATATTATGTTATCCGATGCTACTTCTTCTTAGTTAAACTATCGATTATTCATTTGTTTCTCCAAGAAATTAAGAAGTCCATTAATTATTATTTTTCTCATTTGTTCATAAG
>NZ_JBFRFN010000049.1:0-3546 GCF_052114825.1 Paenibacillus sp. 2TAF8 | reverse complement strand
CCGAAGTCGGTGGGGTAACCGCAAGGAGCCAGCCGCCGAAGGTGGGATAGATGATTGGGGTGAAGTCGTAACAAGGTAGCCGTATCGGAAGGTGCGGCTGGATCACCTCCTTTCTATGGAGAATCGTTTCCCGCGTGGAAACATTCAAATTTTAAATCTAGCCAGGTCGGCTAGTTACTCACTCGTTGCTCAGTTTTGAGAGCTCAAACTCTCAAACGTTTGGTGGCGATAGCGAAGGGGTTCCACACGTTCCCATCCCGAACACGACCGTTAAGCCCTTCAGCGTCGATGGTACTTGGACCGCAGGGTCCTGGGAGAGTAGAACGCCGCCAAGCGTAACCCAATATGGGTTCAATAATTTTATAAATGTGGGCCCTTAGCTCAGTTGGTTAGAGCGCACCTCTGATAAGGGTGAGGCCGGTGGTTCGAGTCCACCAGGGCCCACCATTTCTTCATCYCATATAATATGGGGCCATAGCTCAGCTGGGAGAGCGCCTGGTTAAGCTACTAAGAGCACACGGAGGATGCCTAGGCGCTAGGAGCCGATGAAGGACGTGGCGAACAACGAAACTGCCTCGGGGAGCTGTAAGCAAGCTTTGATCCGGGGATGTCCGAATGGGGAAACCCAGCTGGGGTAATATCCAGTTACTCATAACTGAATACATAGGTTRTGTAGAGGCATACCAAGGGAACTGAAACATCTAAGTACCTTGAGGAAGAGAAAACAATAGTGATTCCGTCAGTAGCGGCGAGCGAACGCGGAGAAGCCCAAACCARRGAGCTTGCTCTTTGGGGTTGTGGGACGTCTCACATGGAGTTACAAAGGAACCGGTTAAGCGAAGAGGTCTGGAAAGGCCCGCCAAAGAAGGTAAAAGCCCTGTARTTGAAAGTCTGTTCCCTCCGAGACGGATCCCGAGTAGTGCGGGGCACGTGAAACCCCGTATGAATCCGGCAGGACCATCTGCCAAGGCTAAATACTTCCTAGCGACCGATAGTGAAGCAGTACCGTGAGGGAAAGGTGAAAAGCACCCCGGAAGGGGAGTGAAATAGAACCTGAAACCGTGTGCTTACAAAAAGTCAGAGCCCRTTTTAGGGGTGATGGCGTGCCTTTTGTAGAATGAACCGGCGAGTTACGTTCCCGTGCAAGGTTAAGGTGAAGAGCCGGAGCCGCAGCGAAAGCGAGTCTGAATAGGGCGCCATAGTACGTGGACGTAGACCCGAAACCGGGTGATCTACCCCTGTCCAGGGTGAAGGTGCGGTAACACGCACTGGAGGCCCGAACCCACGCATGTTGAAAAATGCGGGGATGAGGTGGGGGTAGCGGAGAAATTCCAATCGAACTCGGAGATAGCTGGTTCTCCCCGAAATAGCTTTAGGGCTAGCCTCGGAAAACAGAGTCGTGGAGGTAGAGCACTGATTGGGTGCGGGGCCCGCAAGGGTTACCAAGCTCAGTCAAACTCCGAATGCCATAGACTTACTTCCGGGAGTCAGACAGTGAGTGCTAAGATCCATTGTCAAAAGGGAAACAGCCCAGACCATCAGCTAAGGTCCCCAAGTGTGTGTTAAGTGGGAAAGGATGTGGAGTTGCACAGACAACCAGGATGTTGGCTTAGAAGCAGCCATCATTGAAAGAGTGCGTAATAGCTCACTGGTCGAGTGACTCTGCGCCGAAAATGTAACGGGGCTAAACACACCACCGAAGCTATGGCTTGGATCGACTTCACTGCTTCTTTGAGGCGGTGTTTACCACAAGGACATTTTTGTCAGACAAGGTTTGAAATCTTGGAAGACCAAATGTTTCTCAGGGGATAAACACAGGGCTTCGAAGCTGGAGTGAAGTCGATCCAGGGGTAGGGGAGCGTTGTATAAGGGTTGAAGGTGTACCGTAAGGAGCGCTGGACATTATACAAGTGAGAATGCCGGTATGAGTAACGAAAAGATCAGTGAGAATCTGATCCGCCGAAAGCCTAAGGGTTCCTGAGGAAGGCTCGTCCGCTCAGGGTAAGTCGGGACCTAAGGCGAGGCCGAAAGGCGTAGTCGAAGGACAACAGGTCGAAATTCCTGTACCACCGTAAATCGTTACGAGCRATGGGGGGACGCAGTAGGGTAGTGACGCRGRCTGATGGATGYCYGTCTAAGCAGTAAGGCTGATGTGTAGGCAAATCCGCACATTGTTAAGGCTGAGCTGTGATGGGGAGCGAAAATTACAGTAGCGAAGGTCATGATCTCACACTGCCAAGAAAAGCCTCTAGCCAGATGAAGGTGCCCGTACCGCAAACCGACACAGGTAGGCGAGAAGAGAATTCTAAGGCGCGCGGAAGAACTCTCGTTAAGGAACTCGGCAAAATGACCCCGTAACTTCGGGAGAAGGGGTGCCCCGGTAGTGTGAATAGCACGAGGGGGCCGCAGTGAAAAGGCCCAAGCGACTGTTTAGCAAAAACACAGGTCTGTGCGAAGCCGTAAGGCGAAGTATACGGGCTGACGCCTGCCCGGTGCTGGAAGGTTAAGGGGAGTGGTTAGGAGCAATCCGAAGCTGTGAACCGAAGCCCCAGTAAACGGCGGCCGTAACTATAACGGTCCTAAGGTAGCGAAATTCCTTGTCAGGTAAATTCTGACCCGCACGAATGGCGTAACGACTTGGGCGCTGTCTCAACGAGAGATCCGGTGAAATTTTAATACCTGTGAAGATGCAGGTTACCCGCGACAAGACGGAAAGACCCCATGGAGCTTTACTGCAGCTTGATATTGAATTTGGGTACGATCTGTACAGGATAGGTGGGAGCCTTTGAARCRTGAGCGCCAGCTTGYGTGGAGGCACCGTTGGGATACCACCCTGATCGTATCTAGGTTCTAACCTGGTACCGTAAACCGGTGCGGGGACAGTGTCAGGTGGGCAGTTTGACTGGGGCGGTCGCCTCCTAAAGAGTAACGGAGGCGCCCAAAGGTTCCCTCAGAATGGTTGGAAATCATTCGAAGAGTGCAAAGGCATAAGGGAGCTTGACTGCGAGACCTACAAGTCGAGCAGGGACGAAAGTCGGGCTTAGTGATCCGGTGGTACCGCATGGAAGGGCCATCGCTCAACGGATAAAAGCTACCCTGGGGATAACAGGCTTATCTCCCCCAAGAGTCCACATCGACGGGGAGGTTTGGCACCTCGATGTCGGCTCATCGCATCCTGGGGCTGAAGTAGGTCCCAAGGGTTGGGCTGTTCGCCCATTAAAGCGGTACGCGAGCTGGGTTCAGAACGTCGTGAGACAGTTCGGTCCCTATCTGTCGTGGGCGTAGGAAATTTGAGAGGAGCTGTCCTTAGTACGAGAGGACCGGGATGGACGTACCGCTGGTGTACCAGTTGTTCCGCCAGGAGCACCGCTGGGTAGCTATGTACGGACGGGATAAGCGCTGAAAGCATCTAAGCGTGAAGCCCCCCTCAAGATGAGATTTCCCAGTATGTAAGACCCCTTGAAGACGACGAGGTAGATAGGCTGGGGGTGGAAGTGCAGCAATGCATGGAGCTGACCAGTACTAATCGGTCGAGGGCTTATCCAA
>NZ_JBFRFN010000048.1:0-3890 GCF_052114825.1 Paenibacillus sp. 2TAF8 | reverse complement strand
GGCATAACCGTTACATTCAACTTAATCTGTTTGTCTGGGTTCTGTTGGTTCCATAACCCCAGCATTTTATCCAAATGCTTGCCGTGCAAATCTACGAATGTCCAAAATGATAATTCTGTTGCATTCTCACCGGCATTAGCCCCTAATTGCTGTGTTTCCGTTTTTGAACCAGAAGGATTACCACATGCAGTAAAGACAAGTGACATAATAAGGAGTGTAACGATGGAGATTAAAGCACTGCGTTTTTTCATTTGTTCGTCATCCTCTCTTTTTGTTATGCATTTGAAAAGTCGGCTGACTAGTTAGTTCTGTTAATTTAAGCGGTTACAATCCATCTTGGCACTACCATTCTTAACATAATTTTAACCTTTCAAAGAAAAGCCCCCTTCGCAACAATTTCTTAGATTCCATATTGTAAGCGCTTCATATGCCGTATTTAATATATATATGAAATAAGCTTTATATAACCAATTGATTATAAAATCATAAAGTTTATGGGGAGATGCTACTCTTTGAAAAAGCTGGCGCTCTGCAAACAAAATTCGAATATTAAATCAGGGCAGCTTCGGCCAACGGACCGCATTTCTTCTGAACAAGAACTAGTGGACGAATTCAGATTATGGTGCTAAAAAAGGTTTTAAGTCCATGAGTGCATTGTTTAGATATGCATCTAATCGGAAATCGGTACAAGTTCTTGTCCTTCGATCGGGACAAGAACTTGTACCGATAAAATAAAAAAGCCGCTATAATAGCGACTTTAATGGGAATATGTTCTTGTCCCTTGACAATTTTTATGGTCTTAATAAGATTTTCCCCGTGCTTTTGCGGCTTTCCAGAAATTGATGCGCTTTTCTTCCATCTCGTAGTGCAAATACCGTAGGCTCGGATACCGTTATTTTTCCCTCTTCGATCCAGCTGAACAACTCGGCTGAACGGGTTGCCCGTTCCTCGCGGGAAGTAAGGAAATTCCAAAGATCGCCACCAGTCAACGTTTTTGACGTATCCATTAACATCCTTGGGTCAACTGGAGCAGGGTCTCCCCCTGCCATTCCATAAAATACAACCGTCCCCCCAATGCGGGTGACTGCAAAACTATCCTCGAGCGTGGAGCCTACTGAGTCATAGACAACATCCACACCTTTCCGTTTGTCTCCTGCATGACTTTTCTCTTCCAATCATCCGAGTACAAATTTGCAATTTGAACAAGCAACTGTCCAACGCCCCCTGCTGCGGCATGAACTAGAATTACATCATTCTCCTTAACCGCATAACTATCTTTTGTTAAATAGTGGGCAGTCAACCCTTGCAGTAAAACAGATGCCGCCTTATCAAGGTTCTCCTCTTAGTATCCCGATCTATTGTTTTTCAATTTTTTGTGGACCCATAGGTATAGGAACTGCACTGGCTGTCTGCTTCAGTGGGCCATTTTAAATGTTTTTATGCCATGTATTGGAAAGATGATAGAAAAATTGAGTTCAACAGAACGAAGAAGTAATGAGGTCGATGTGTATTTTTTCGTACCAAGAATGCTAAGTTCCTTACTTCTCTTCCCTGCTTTCTCCAGCCATGATAGATCACCGACCATTTAATAGTTAGACTAATTTAGAATCTCACCTTTATCTATTTTCGCCAAACGTTTTCGCCAAACTGCGAGTTGTTGAGGCGTTTGTCGCACCCAATCCTTCACTTCGCCAATAATTTTTAATGGGGCTTCGCTTCGATATGATCGCGTCGGATTACCTGGAAATTTCTTATCCGTCACATTTGGGTCATTTTCCCATTCACCTGTCGGCTCAATGAGATACACGCGCGGTACACCCCCGCCTTTTGCCAACTCAGCAGCTAACCCAGCCCCATCACGCAAAGCTGTAAAATAAATGTGACTCATCACAACATCTGGATTGTAATTTGAGCGAAATCCAGCTGTGAGCAAGTCTCCAATCTGTAAATCTGCTCGTGTCCCATGATAAAAAGGACCTTTGTCTAGAATTTCAGCCATCTCGCCACCACCCCCAAATTAAGTAAGATAATCTATTTTATCATGAAACCTGCCCAATAGCGGAATAGACAGATTGGTAAATTGATCTGCCGCTATCAAAACTAAATCGCTGATATAGTTCTCAGTCGTTTAGCACGTAGTTGAGCATGGATTTGTTGTTAATATGCTTTTCATGTCCTAACATACCTTGGATAAAATCTAATAATGCTCCATTATCGAGCAACTGACATCCAATAAGGCGGCCGGGAGTGAATCGGCGGGCTAACCTTCTTTGTCGCTTTGGATTTAACTCGGTGATTGGTCAAGTCTTAGAGATGTGCCCCAAAAATCCCTACATCCACTTAAGATGCTGGGTCTTTAGGAATTACAGCCGTCCTAATTTGTATATCCTTACTTTGAGAACAATCTCTTCTGGGAATAAGTTGAGCTAAACATTCAAATAATGAGGCCAGTATAAAAAAATATAACGTTAGAGGATTGGTGTAATGTCTCATTTTCGATCGTGTTTTCACTCGTTCAATAAACTGTTGATTTCTTTTATACTCTGTATTGGATGTACTTATGCATTCTTTGCACCATTGGGATCTGCAAAACATGTTAAGAAAGTTTGCATCATTATTGACGACTTAGGTAACCGGATGAAAGGAACCGAAGAGATTTTGAGTCTTCCTTTTAAAGTTAATGTTGCGATTATGCCCTTTATGGCAACCACCAAGGAAGATGCGTTACTGGCTCATGAAAGAGGAATTAACATCCTTGTTCATATGCCTATGGAACCTAATCATGGAAGAAAAGACTGGTTAGGACCTGGGGCCATCACTTCGGACTTATCGGAAAAAGAAATACGAAAACGAGTTGAGGCCGCGATTGACAATGTACCTTTTGCCGTAGGGATGAATAATCATATGGGTTCCAAAATAACAACCAATCGACGAATTATGTCCATTATTCTGGATGTTTGCAAGGAACGAGGACTTTTTTTTATCGACAGTAAAACAGACTACAAATCCGTTGTATCAGAACTTGCTGCTGAAAAAGAGTTGCCTTGTATTGAAAATGAAGTATTTCTGGACGATAAGCATACAGCCAGCCATATTACCAAACAGTTGAAGCTTATCGAAAAAAAATTGGAATCGCAAGACACATGTGTAACCATAGGGCATGTTGGAAATGCTGGACTACAGACTGCCAAGGTGATTAAAGCCAAAGTTCCTGAATGGTCGGGTAAGATCGAGCCGATCTCTATTCGTGAAATGGTGAGTTTAAAAAAGGAAACGTTACCCCATCCGTTTGATCTTACGCAGTAAATCAGGACCACCCGTCCAACGGGTGGTTTGCTCTTGGGGTATAACCCCCTGTTGCCAAACTGCGTCTAAAGACGCTAGCCTGACAGCAGGACTGTTCAGGCTCAGTGTTATTTGCCTCTTTCACTTACCAGTCAAACTGGTTTCACTTCTTTTTGCTTCGATTACTGCTGAATGGATCTTCGTATTCTTTTACACTCAGCTTATCTACCGCCTGATCATGTGCTTCTTGCTCACGAATATACTTTCTTACTGTTGCTTCATTTAAGCCCACTGTACTCACATAGTACCCTTCTGCCCAAAACTTTCGATTGCCGTATTTATACTTGAGCTGGGCATGTTTCTCGAATATCATGAGTGAACTTTTTCCCTTTAGATATCCCATGAACGTGGAGACTGCCATTTTCGGTGGAATCGCTACCAACATGTGAACATGATCGGGCATCATGTGACCTTCTATAATTTCTACTCCCTTGTACTTACATAGACGCTTGAAAATTTCGATTAAATCTTTTCTCACTTGATTATAGATTTCTTTCCGTCTATACTTCGGGGTGAATACAATGTGGTATTTGCACTATTTGCAC
>NZ_JBFRFN010000047.1:0-4237 GCF_052114825.1 Paenibacillus sp. 2TAF8 | reverse complement strand
ATCTGACGGTTGGTAAAATCGTGGACGTTGGACGCGGAGTAGGATTTGCCTGGGATACCGCATGGGGCACAGGAACAGCAAGGTCCGACATCGAGCAGTTTGTGAACGAGCAGAAAAAACAGCTTAGTGAGGACGAGTCGGGCTACTATAAAGGAGCGGTGATAGGCCAAGCACTTTCTTATTTTATCTTTGGCAAGGCTTTGCATTCGAAGGATCATCATGGATCGGGTGGAGGTGGAGGAGGGAAGAAGGAGACTGAGCAGGGGAATGTGAAAGAGGGGACGGGTGACGCTGCTTCAAGATTAGTTACGGGCGCAGGTGTCTATACGCAGTATTCAGGTGGACTAAAACAGGCGTCTAAAGAAGATGCTGGGGCCGATTTGCTTGCAGAAAAACTTGGTGGAAAGTCGCGTATGATATTTAATAACGACCCCAAAAATCGAGAATTTGATACGGTTTCTGACCAATACATCGGTCAGACTAAAACTTCAATGAATAGTCTAAGCTCTCAATTTAGGGAACAGGCAAAGGCTACTATCGAGGCTGCTGTGGAAACTGGTAGAAAGGCATACTTCCATTTCGAGACAGCCCCAGTTGATAAAGTTATTAGACAATTAAGAGAATATGAGAAGAGATACAACGTTGAGATTATAATTGATATCTCACCATTCAATTAAGAATTAAAGAGGTGAAAGTATGTATCAATATCATGGTTGGGCAGTTGTTTTAGTAAGCACTGGTGATGAGACGTGTTATGAAGAAGAAGTTATTTTTGAAAGAGTTGAAAAGTATATTAAGGATTTACAGCCGAATGTAGATGTTTTAGATATAAAGGTGATGAATGGACAATACCATCTTTGGATGAGCGGACTATGGAATCATGAACCTTCTTCCAAATTTCATCCAGTGGAAATAATGAAAAATATAGGAATTCAAGCTCCTGGATCATATGGCATGCTCTATGTGTACAATGATGAACACCCAAAACATTTTAATGAGTTTAATGTATATGTTCTTAAGAGAGGTAATGTTGAAGAAAAACATGACCCATTTTTGTCTCCATTAATACCCGTTGTAACCGATGACTCTGAATTTTAGTATTAAACCAATTTTAGAAAGTAATTGAATGTTTATCTTCTTTTCGGTGGAAAATTAAATTATATTATTCCGATACAAAAACAGGTCGATTATGGTGAGATACATCTTTCTTGACCTGTTATTTCAATTTCTATTTTCTTTCCTAAATGAGTACTCTTATGCGAAAGTATGGATTTAGGAAGATTGGTTCTACACTTTGGATGATCTTAAAAGGATAAAAGATTCAGACAATAGTAGTTGGTGTTACACTGATCCCAGAACGATCTAGATAACATCCTACAATTAAAACTATGAATGACTTAAGGCACTTCTACCACACAGACGTAGAGGTGTCTCTTATTATAAAAGAAAGGGGAACATCTTGCCTTGATCTTAAAAAAGCTACTTGTTTTGATCGGCTGCTGCTTTGCAGTTGTAATGTTGCTTGTTCTGACTTACAGTTTCTACAAAGAGAAAAAGATGTATGAACACTACCTGACCACGAATATCCGTCAAGATATAGTTGAGATGAAAAGTACGATTATCACGAATGATCGTATTTTCAATCGTATATTGGAGGATGGCAAAATCATAAACGAGATGGTTGAGAACGGAGAGCAGGCAAGGCAAGTCTATTACGGTCTAATAGATATGATGCAGATCATCAATAAATATAACTTCATGAATCTCACTTTAAGTCAGGAAGCGAACTGGCTGGCTAAACCTGCGCCGTTATTTATCAATCATATTGAAGTAGGAGACATATGGCCGCAGGCGCTTCGCCGGATGCAGATGACATTCGAAAGGCTCGATATTAGCAATTATCCTGTATCCGCTGAACTAAAAGCCAGAATACAGGAATACCAAGAGTTAAATCAGCGGTGGTTGAATATTGTCGGGGACTTTGAAACGACAGTGATCGAAG
The DNA here is from genome assembly GCF_052114825.1 of Paenibacillus sp. 2TAF8. Classification (NCBI taxonomy): domain Bacteria; kingdom Bacillati; phylum Bacillota; class Bacilli; order Caryophanales; family Paenibacillaceae; genus Paenibacillus; species Paenibacillus sp. 2TAF8. Next base: position 2,235 of record NZ_JBFRFN010000047.1, on the reverse strand, counting down.
AAAAGGAGTGGCCTCAAATCCTATATGATCTGGAGCAAGAGACACGAGCTTATTTTAAGGAGAAAAAAGTTGATTTTATAGAGGATGACGTTTGGAGAGGTGCGTTGAATCCCAGGTACAATTAAAGAAAATCAGGATATGGATGTGAAACGGAACGAGAGTGTTGATGGGAGATATGCAGGGGAAATCGGTAACTGTTGAAGTAAAGCAGTTAAGAGGGAGGACTACAGAAGGAGCTGTAGTTTTTTTTATTGGGCTGTGGTCATAGTTATTCGCACACTCTCCGCATGTGCTGAAGACATAGTATAGGGCATATATACTGTGTTTACTGGCCTAAGGAGTGTGGCGACTTTGAAGCATACGAACAAAGTGAAAACGAATCTTCACTCATTAAGAAAGAGACACTCTTCAACGAAACGCTGTAACGATAATCCGAGAAAACGTAAGAAACGGTATGCCATACGTAAAGCTGTGGGAAGAAAAAGATGTGCTTGCAAGCAACGCGTGAGACAAAAGAAAATATCCCGCAGATACAGAAATAGTACATTCTCTGGAAGAGGAAATGTTCCTCTTGCCTGTCCTGAGCCCACTATGAATTCTACCCCCGCTAAAATGGAGGAAATAAAAACAGTCAGTCTTCCCGAAATGCAGGGACTGATCGCACAACAAGGTTCCCAAGGCTTGGCAGGCCCGCGGGGTGAGCAGGGTGAAGCAGGCAATTCAGGAGTACAAGGTGTCGCCGGTCTTCGCGGTGAACGTGGCGAACCGGGAAGTCCAGGAGCCCAAGGTCCGGTTGGCCCTCAAGGTGTGGCTGGTGAGCAGGGGCCTCCCGGAGTGCAGGGACCTGCTGGTCCTCGTGGTGAACGCGGCGAACCGGGAAGTCCGGGAGCTCAAGGTCCGGTTGGCCCTCAAGGTGTAGCAGGTGAGCAGGGCCCCCCTGGAGTGCAGGGACTTGCTGGTCCTCGCGGCGAACAAGGCGAACCGGGAAGTCCAGGAGCCCAAGGTCCGCTTGGTCCTCAGGGTGTGGCTGGTGAGCAGGGGCCTTCCGGAGTGCAGGGACCAACGGGGCCCCAAGGTGAGCAAGGACCGCCGGGCAGTATCCCCGGAATTCAGATCATTCCTACATCAGACCGCTACTTCTATTTCCCTGACACTGATTTGGATTTGTCGAACTCGGTTACGGTTTCTGCTGGTGAATTTGTTAATGATGAGGGGGGAAGTATATCTCAATTTGTAGGGATCGGCCTGACGAGTTACTACAATCTTTATATTAATGGGATCGTACAACCGGGCAATTCGTATGTGTTAACTGCAGATGATTTATTTATTCCATCGCAAAGCGGTGTCTTATTTGCTGAAACACCAGTCATTATCGAGATCGTTCAATTAACAGCGGTAATCCTAAACCATTGAAAATGGTTATATCATCTCATCCCTCTGCCTTCACTACTCTCAAATCTACTACATATACTATGTCAGGTAGGAGGTGAGAAACATGCCACTTGTTACACCATTTCAGAACAGTTTAAGATTCGCTGCGACTATAGGGGATGGCACAGGAACCGGAGCAACGTTTGCAATTGCTGCGACAGCTTTTACGGACGATGCAGGTACAGCCGCAACAGCTTTTCCAGGCTCATTCAATTACTACAATCTCTACATTAATGGCCTTATGCAAACAGCAGACACATCCTCGGTTACCACCACTACACTCACAATCCCCGGTGGAGATGTATTGAATGATGGCACTCCAATTGTCGTACAATTTGTAGTGTCATAAGGATTGCTTGAAGTGATTTAACAAAGCGTTATGCGGCTTCTATCTTTGATAGGAGCCGTTTTTTTATACTGTACTAATTCAACTTGCAATTGAAAGGTTGTTCTACCATTGAGTGCTTCGTGTGAATATTTAATGGGATAACGATAGTAAGGCTTTACTTTTTGATGATGAATTTATTCTGAAAGAATCAGTTATAATGTGCGCAAATATGTAAACTTCGCTGCCTGAAGTAGTTACCTAAATAACGAATAGATGAAGCGAAAAATGCTTCTTCTGTTCAATTCCAATGTTGTTTTGGGTTTGTTAAAATTTAGGGATAACGACTATGATCAGGTTGGCGGTGAGATGGCATGACACGGATTCAGGTGCACCCGGATGAAATGGAAAAAAACGTACGTCTGCTTCAGCAGAGTAAACAACAGCTTGGCAAAATTGTGTAAAATTGTGTATGAATT
>NZ_JBFRFN010000046.1:0-4378 GCF_052114825.1 Paenibacillus sp. 2TAF8 | reverse complement strand
AAGCCCCCCTCAAGATGAGATTTCCCAGTATGTAAGACCCCTTGAAGACGACGAGGTAGATAGGCTGGGGGTGGAAGTGCAGCAATGCATGGAGCTGACCAGTACTAATCGGTCGAGGGCTTATCCAATAGCAAGTTTTAAATCGCGTGMGTTTCGTTTCGAATCTAGTTTTCAGAGAACAACACTCTGAAGGAATTGGAAATCGGTACATCATCGAGTGTGTGTATGATTTTCAGTTTCAGCATGAATGGAAGAAGCCGTAGCTTCGATCCAATCGCGTTTGGTGGCGATGGCGGAGGGGTTCCACACGTACCCATCCCGAACACGACCGTTAAGCCCTCTAGCGCCGATGGTACTTGGACCGCAGGGTCCTGGGAGAGTAGGATGCCGCCAAGCAAATTAAAGACACACCTTGATGAAAATCAGGTGTGTCTTTTTATTTAGATGCATAAGTATAAGCCAGTATAGACTAAGTAAGAAATGGTTTCAGTTATGTCACGACGCAAGTATGGCTAATCATGTCGATTTGACTTGTTTTATACATAAAATACTGCCTTTCCAATGCGCTAAGCTATGATACAATAGGTGAGGTCTATATAGAAACGGAACACGCATAACTACGAGGAGGAACAGTAACACCATGAAATCAGCCCCGTTTATAGCTGTGGAAGGTCCGATTGGAGCGGGGAAAACAACGTTAGCTACGATGCTTTCCCAAGAATTAAATCTTCCGCTGGTTAAAGAAATTGTTGAGGAGAACCCGTTTTTAGCCTCCTTTTATCAGGATATTGACGAGTGGAGTTTCCAACTCGAAATGTTTTTTCTATGCAACCGGTTTAAGCAACTAGAAGACACTGGTGTACACTTTATTCAGCAAAACAGCCCGGTCGTTTCAGATTATCATATCTATAAAAATATGATTTTCGCTGAGCGTACCTTAAAAGGAACAAAGCGGGATAAATACCGCCAAATCTATCATTTGTTAACGGATGACCTGCCCAAACCGAATCTGGTGCTTTACATTGAAGCCGAGCTGGATACCTTGTTGTACCGGATTAACAAGCGTGGGCGTTCCTTTGAGCAAGATATGGACCCTGCTTATATGGAACAGTTAATTGCCGACTATAAAACAGGTATGGATTATTTGGCCAATGGCACGAATCCGCCAGTCATTCTCAAAATCGATGCGGAGCAGCTTGACTTCGTGGAACATCCTGAGCATTTCAGGCAGATTGTTAATCAAGTAAAGGAGCTTATGATATGAATAACTATGGCATTCCGGCGAATGCATTAATTACAGTAGCAGGAACGGTAGGAGTGGGGAAATCCACACTAACGGCAGCACTCGCAGATCGTTTGAATTTCAAAACTTCTCTTGAGCAGGTGGATCATAATCCGTATTTAGAAAAGTTTTATCATGATTTTGAGCGTTGGAGTTTTCATCTGCAAATCTATTTCCTGGCTGAACGTTTTAAAGAGCAAAAAAAGATTTTTGAAATGGGCGGGGGTTTTGTACAGGACCGGTCGATCTATGAGGATACGGGTATCTTTGCACAGATGCATGCGGATCAGGGGACGATGTCTGCTACCGATTTTGAGACCTACAGCAGCTTGTTTGAAGCGATGGTCATGACGCCTTATTTTCCACACCCTGATGTTCTGATCTATCTCGAAGGCAGTCTGCCATCAATCCTGAACCGGATTACGGAACGTGGGCGTGAGATGGAGATCCAGACAGACCGCACCTATTGGGAACACATGCATGAGCGTTATTCCGTATGGATCAATCAGTTTACTGCATGTCCTGTACTGCGTTTGAATATAGACGAATATGATGTACATGATCCTGCTTCGGTAGATGCCATTCTTAAACAGATTGCAGCTGTTATACAGCCTTCCAAAGAAGCTCAGGTATAATTATTATATTGATTCTCTATAAGGCAAGGCTAGGTGCAATAGACATCTCTTTTACAGTGATTGAGGCTGTGGGAGGGGTGTTTTTTTACATAGAGTGATTCCAAAATGAAGGAATTAGATCGATGGAGCTATATAGTAATGACGTATTTAGATGAGAAGCTATCTCTAGATATGTATGAGTATGTGTAACAAATTACAGAAATATGTTGAAATTTGAAGCTTTTTGTGGTTTTATAGGGAAGGTGAAATCTGGAAATATAGTATAAGCATGACTCAGGAGGGAAAGACATCGTGGAAGAGAAGCAAGGAATTAAGATTGGGATGCCGATTATCGGTGGATTGATTGCTGCCATACTGGGAGGTGTGGTTTGGGCTGTGGTTGCAGCTATGACGGAGTATGAGGTTGGACTTATTGCGATACTGGTTGGTGTACTATGCGGGTACGCTGTCGTGTTGTTCTCGAACAAACAAATTGCAACAGTGCATAAAATTATCGCTGTTGTTTTCGCACTGGTGGGCATTTTGCTTGGCAAATATTTGACGGTAGTTTATTTTACATCGGAATTGTTTACAGATGTGAGCGTACTGACCTTGGTGTTTGACGGGGAAATGATAAGCGCATTTACGGAAACGATTAAGGAATATTTCAGTGAGCCTACAGACTGGTTGTTCATCGTTTTGGCGATCGTATCTGCTTGGCAAATTCCAGGCCGGATAGCGAAAACAAGCATGGCATCCGAAGCATCGAGCTCGGATCAAGCACCAAGGGCGTAAGAACTGTTAAACGGACGCAGGTTACATGCTTAGCAAATGAGCAGTAATAGCAAAGCAGAGTAGAGACAAGATCAAAAAGTAAAGAAAAGAGCATAAGGGTTAGGGTAAAGATCAAAGTAAAGACTAAAAAAGATCAAAGTACGGATTTCTCGGAGTGAACATCGGCATTACGATGATCACATTGCGGCTGGGGATAAGCGGAGATCTAATAAAGGACGTAACGCCTCAGTAAAATGTACCCTATAAGATGGACACTTAAAAAAGGTCATCTTGTAGGGTCTTTTTTGTGTACAATGAATAAAAAACGAGCGGTGGTCAAGCAAATGTCAAAAAAACACTTTACAATGCTAGAGCAAGATCAGTTGAGAAGAAATCCCTATGTGAGAAATGTTAGTGCTAAAGCGATTACATACACGGATGCATTCAAAGAACGATTTATTCAAGAACATAGTCAAGGTACGCTCCCCAGTGAAATCTTTCAGGAAGCAGGCTTCCCCATTGACGTTTTGGGTGCAACCCGGATTCAAAAGGCTTCTAATCGATGGCGTACGGCATTTCAGGAACAAGGATCTGCTGGATTAACGGATGGTAGAAAACACGCCTCAGGCCGTCCTCTAAACCGTGAATTAAGTCTTGAAGAAAAATATGCCCGTTTGGAAGCGAAAATGAAATGGCTTGAAGCGGAGAATGAATTCTTAAAAAAGCTCGATCAACTCGAAAGGCAGATGAGAAGAAAAAAATCCAACTCCGTACACGACAAAAATTCGAACTGATTCAACAGATGATGCATACCTCCTTTTCMAATGCAAGGTGCATGTTCTTTGTGCTATTGCTGGCGTTTCACGCTCAGGCTACTACCGCTATTGTAGTGAAGACGCCAGGCTACATCGTCAAAAGCAGGAACAGGCCGACCAGAAGRTGAAAGCGATCATCCTGAAAGCCTACCATTACCGTAGGAGGAACAAAGGCGCACGTCAAATCAAAATGACGCTCGCACTTGAGTATGGCGACATATACAATCTCAAGCGAATCCGTCGGATCATGCAAAAGTACAACATCGTTTGTCCCATTCGAAAAGCAAACCCAGCACGTCGTATGGCGAAAGCAACTCAAGAGCATCGAACCTGTCCCAACATGTTAAAGCGAGCCTTTAAGCCAGRGATTGCAGGTAAGGTTCTCTTAACCGACATCACGTACTTAACTTATGGGATAAGCAAACGAGCCTATCTATCAACGATTAAAGATGCCCAGACGAATGAAATATTAGCTTATGAAGTCTCGGCTTCCCTTGGATTGGACATTGCAATGGAGTCGTTGAAACAACTCAAAAAGCATAGGCATCTCACTTCGGATGCCTTGATTCATTCGGATCAAGGATTTCACTATACAAACCCCAAGTTCCAAAAGCTTGTGAAACAAATGGGGTTAAATCAATCCATGTCACGGCGAGGAAACTGTTGGGATAACGCTCCACAAGAATCCTTCTTTGGGMATTTTAAAGATGAAACAAATTTCAAAACATGCATGACATTGGAGGAGGTTAAGCAAGAAGTRAARAGCTACATGATCTATTACAACCATTATCGAGGTCAATGGAACTTAAACAAGCTGCCGCCTGCACGATACAGACGACAGCTTGAAGCAGCCTAACCTTTTTTAATTTGTCCTTTACAAGGGGTACATTTTA
>NZ_JBFRFN010000045.1:0-4414 GCF_052114825.1 Paenibacillus sp. 2TAF8 | reverse complement strand
TAACAGAGCAATCCCCTTTCAAAGATCAGACTATCGAAAGTTCAAATAAGTTTATCTTTTCATGGGCTCAAATTTTTGAATTTTCTAGGGGATTAATACAAGAATTTGAGCACCTTAAAAGCATAATGAATGCCAATGAATTAGAATTTAAGTTTGAAATTGAAAAATACCATCGCATAATTACTGAAATCAGAGAAAGACAGACAAACGATAATGATTCTTAAGCAAATCGAAGAAGTCACAATACATCGCCTAACATAATATTCACGCTGCGGACTTTCGTCCTGGGTCCGACATACGTCGGACACCCGGCATAGGCCGGGTCGTGAATACGGAAACGTTAGATGAAATGACAAGAGGGATGATGAAGAACCATGAATATCAATATTAGCAAAGCAATGAAAAACGAAAAGGATCTTTTTAAGAACCTTTTACAATTATATATGTATGACTTTACTGAATTTACGGATGTCGATATCAATGTAGATGGCTTATACAATATATTTTCAGATTTTGATTCTTATTGGATAGATCAAAAAGAAAATCAACCTTATATTGTTCGGGTGAATGATGCCATTGCTGGATTTGTATTGATCAAAGAAGTAAAAAATGAAATACGAAAATATAATTACCTAGCACATTTTTTTATTATGCGAAAATATCGAAGACAAGGTATAGGGAAGGAAGTAGCAATAAAGCTTTTTAATTCACTACAGGGTGAATGGGAACTCAATCAATTAGAACGTAATAAACCCGCCCAGAAATTCTGGACAAAGATTATTAATGAATATACCAATGGAAATTATAAAGAGAAATTTGAAAACGGAAGAAAATATCAAACATTTTTTAGCAAGTAATTTGAAGAGGCTTGTCACTTCAACTAACAAAATATTCTCGCATCGGGCATTCGCCCTCGGTCCGGCCGGAGTAAGTAGTCGATTCGGAGAGGGATTTCAGCAGCGGGGAAGTAGAATCAACCGGACACATCCCACCACCTAACCGCATCGCGACCGCCCTTTGGGCTTAAGGTGGTATGACGTCGTGAATACAAGAACGTTATGTGACATTCAGCAACACATTTTAAAACAACATCGAAGTGAGATGAATAAATGACAAAAAATCGATGGGAAGAAATAAATGATCAAAACGATATTGATCAATTAATGAGATTGTTTGGTGGGTTTCACGATTCATGTATTAAAGAGCTTTATATGTGGACAGATCATTATGTTAATAAGGATCTTTCTATGTCGGTATCAGCAAAACGTGATCATAGAGTTAGACTATTCATTCAAAGACAAAACACAGATCCAACAGCGATTGAATTTATATTTGATGAATTGGTTCAATTATGTGTGAATCCGAGTCCAGAGAATTACGATTCGATTATATACGGGGCGACTTTTTTTCATAGGGATGGTTTATTTTACTGGGCCAATGATAGTGAATGGAATCCAGATGAACCCTATAAATTCTCTAACGTAAACTGGATTTGCTCCAAGAAAGTGAAATGGAGAGAGGTAAGTGATTGGACTGGAAAGACATTAAGATACGGGCCAAGAGATGATTTTGAATGAGAACTCGAAGAAGGACTGAGCATCACATAACATAATATTCACGCTGCGGGCATTCGCCCTTGGTCCGGCATACGCCAGACACTCGACATGCGTCGAGTCGTGAATACAGGAACGTTATATGACATCTTGCAGCCCAACTATTAAGGATTAAAACAGATTGTATGATCAAATATAGATATATTGATGATAAGAAATGAAAAATTCAATGGATAAGGTGGGGCAGCGATGAAAAGAAATTTTCTTTTTGTTAATACGATTATATCTGAGCTTAATAGTACAAAAAATGAATTTGTTAAAATTAAAGAGGAATTAAATTCAGGACTTAGCGATATATTGCTAAAAGGATTATTTACATACCAAGTTTCCAAATTTGAGACAACCTTGAATGAAATTATTAAAATGTTTTTGAATGCATTTCCTGAGAAGATCCCAGAGAAAAGTTTTAAACCTACAAAAGAAAAAGTTATCGAGAATCCAGAATCTTTAATATCTTCTGTTGTTGATAGTTATATAAATGAGCTTTCGTATAAAAATCTCCATGAATATTTAAAGGTTTTTATTGATATAACAAGTATTGAAGAAAATACGGATGAAATTATTGATAAGTTAATAGAGATGAAAGAAACAAGGAATTTATTAGTTCATAATGACTTGAAGGTTAATGAAATATATCTTGCAAAGTGTAAGAATTATAAAAGAGCTTCTGACAGGGATATAAATAAGTATATTGATTTTGATGAAGAATATATCAAAGAATGTCTTAACCTTTGTGTTGATTTCATGGATTTTTATTTATTAACTAAACTTCAAATGAAGTATAAAGATTATACGAAGATAAAAGCTATGAAGGAAATATGGGATTATCTTTTTGATACACCTATTCTTAAATTTGATGATTTTTGGGAACATGATGGAACATATCTAAGTTATTTTAAAATGGATGAGGAAACGTTGAAGGCAAAGATAACAATGTGTTCTACAACTGAAAAGATGAGTTTGTTCTATTTATTAATACAATACAATGACTCATTAGTAGAAGCGTATTTAGAAAAATATCAATATAGATTATTGTCTCTTGGAAATCTACACGGAAAAAGAAAAGAGGATCACATATATTTACAAGCGATTTTGACCAAATATCCTAGATTGTTTCAGCAAGACATCAGACATCATATAACATAATATTCACGCTGCGGGCATACGCCCTTGATCCGGCAGTCGCCGGATACTCGACAGTCGTCGAGTCGTGAATACGGGAACGTTATATGAAACTACTTGAATGCTATAAAAAGGAATAGAGAGGACATTTTATGAAGATTAAAAACAAAAGTGTAATAAGTGATAAATATTTGGAATTAATAGATAAGATTTATAAAGAAGATAAATCGTTAAGTTTGGATGATACAATTAATACCTTCAAAAAGGTGGAAGACCATTTTGACAAGTATAGTATTGAAGAATTACTTTATTTGAAATCAGAATTGAACGGAATATTAGAAGATTTAAAGCAAGTAGCTATAATAACAGGCTTTATGTCATTAGTATTTTCTATAATATTACTTTTTATTAATTCTTCTGTTGAATTCATGTCTTCAAATTTTCCTGAAAAAAATATTATGTTATTAAATTGGATTAAATACATAATTATTTTAGTAGTATGTCTAACTATACTTATTTCCTTTGGTAAGATACTTATGCGTTATAGCGTTAGATATAGAAGACTAAATATAGTTAATAATATACTTAATAACTATATTGAAAAATACAAAAAAGAGAAAGAATAAATGTATCCTAGATAAAGAAAATAGCATCTTATAACACAATATTCACGCTGCGGACATTCGTCCTTGGTCCGGCATTCGCCGGACACCTAGCATACGCCAGGTCGTGAATACAAGAACGTTAGGCTACATTGCTATTAATACTCATAAAGACAGGAGTGAAACGATGGAGATCTATGAACTAATATTTGTTCAGTTAGTAAGTAAATTTGAAGAGATAAGAGATACCATGAAGAAGGGAATAGACCAATTAGGTGATGATGAATTAAATTATCGACCTAATTATGAGAGTAATACAATCGTAAATTTGGTTGTTCATATTGAAGGGAATATATATCAAAGGATTGGAACAGGTATACATGGACACGAAGATATAAGATCTAGGGATAATGAATTTAGCAGAGAATTGTATGTTTCAAAGGATGAATTGATAAATAGAATAGATAAATCGTTCAAGCTTTTGATTGAAAGCGTAAAAGAATTACAAAATGAAGATCTATTAAGAACGATAGAAGTACGAGGGAAAGCAAAAACAATATATGAAATACTACAACAGTGTGCAAGTCATTATTCTGAACACCTTGGTCAAATTCTTTACTTAGCGAAGATATGTTTAGGATCATCGTATAATACGACCTCAATTTATAAAAAGACATTTTAAATAAAGGGTTGATGATGGAACCAGGATTGCGAGCGTATTCAAAGATGCTAGCAACATTGCCTAACACCGTATTCACGCATCGGGCCATTCGGCCCTCGGTCCGGCCGAGGTATTTCGGGGAAGCGGGAGCAGCCGGACAACCCTGCACTGGCTAAGTCTGACGACCCGCGCATTCGCGCTTAAGCCAGTGAGGGTTCGTGAATACAGGAACGTTAGGCGAAATATTGCGCTGATTTATAAAGATTGTAAGAATCAGAGGTGAACTATGGAGATCCACTCAAAGAAAGATGAAAAGTTTAAATTTGATAAATTGTCTACAAATATGAAAATAGAGCCTAGAAAAGTATATAAGAATATAACAAGAGAACAAGAGTGAAAGGTCGAATGGTTCCTAT
>NZ_JBFRFN010000044.1:0-4951 GCF_052114825.1 Paenibacillus sp. 2TAF8 | reverse complement strand
ATTAATTACTGATACTTCTACAGTACCTTCATCTCTGTTCCTTCTTATTATTTCCAAAGCAATTCACCTCAGATTAGATTTAAAGTAGTTTCGGATAACGTTCCTGTATTCACGATCCCCGAAGGGGTTGTCTGCTGAAATGCTTCCACAGAATTCATCTAGTAGACCAAGGCTCCAGAGGAGCCGCAGCTTGAATACTATGTTATACGACGGAATCACATCTTCGAGTTAACCAACACCCTCTTATACTCTGTTCTTTCATTGGTCTGTTAGATGTTCCAAAAGATCTCCAGGTTGGCATTCGTGAAATATACTTGCATGGGTTTTAAAGATATTCTTCAATTACATAATGAATTAAATATAAATTCTAATTAGAGCCAAACGGCTCTCTTTTCATTTGATTCTGTCATATAACGTTCTTGTGTTCACGACACCATCCCCTTTAGATAGCTCTTATCTTAGGGAAAAAATGTGTCCGACTAAAATCATCCATATATTTTTTTCATCAGGCCGGGCCGAGAGCAGAATGGGCAAAAGCGTAAAAATGTTGTTGGACGAAGTTTATTGGATCCTCATCGTGTTCAGCCAATGTTATTGACTCTTTCATAAATTGATTTTTCAAGAATATACTTCTCATCTTTTTCAGTAACAAAATCACTAAATATTTCTATAATGATATTTTTCATTTTTACTAGACGGTTTTTTATATCTTGTTGCATTTGTTCGTCTGCGTTGATAGCCAGCAGTTGCTCTAACAGAAGTATGCTAATAAATATAGAAAGTATAATTGCATCGTCAGATTTGCCCCGATGGTGAGGATTAAATTTTTCGTTACTTATATAGTGCTTAGAAACTAATATGTTTGGATGAGTGAATCTCGATAGTTTTTCATACAATTTATCAAAGATAAAAATATCCTCTTTATAGGGACTTGCAGTGGCCATTGAATAATTAGAGATATGACCTATATATTGTTGCCCAGTTACTTTATCAACGATAGTTCTCTTATCAAACTTACCATTACTATGAATTAAATACTGGTGGGTTCCTTCTTCCATACCGATTCTTGCTGCCACCAAATCATCTAATCTTTCGGGATATCTTAAAACATATATTATGTTAAGATAGTTTTCATAAACCGATCTTAATAGATTAAGTGAATCTTCAATCAGTCCGGCTTTTAATTGAACTTGAATAGATTTAAAGGTCTTAAACGATTTAGTGACACAAAACATAATAAAATCATTATGAGTGAGGTCTATCCCCTTAACTTGGTCATACTTTGCAATGATCATTCCAAACAAGTAGAGTGCAGATTCAAATTCTACCAGTAAACTATTTTGCTCACCATCTGATACAACTTCTTCAAATTGAAGTTCCTCATTCAAATCATAGTACTCTGCCAAGGCACTACGCCATTCACTTAACTCTGCATCAGTTAAATTCCCTTCGTACTCTTTGACTACTAATCTACCAGTCTTTTTATAGGCATAGATAAATGCTGGGTCTGCGTTTATTTCTTCTAATAATTTTACCGTCATGTTTTCAACTTCATATTCATCCATTGGTGATACATATTGATCATAGAAGAAAAGGTCGTCGTCCTTTGGTTCTCTACCATATATCTCAATGAATCTTTTCTCATGTTCCTCCATAGCCGCAATCATATCTGGATCTTTGATAGGTATTGAACGTTTATAAATGCCGTCATCATCTAAAATCCAACTGAAATTTTTATTAATACAACATTTTTTGAATTTCTTTTCACTTCCACATGGACATTCAGCATTTCGTGAAGGTCTTCTTTTCATGTTTTCTCTCCTCAATAAAATTCGTCTTACGTTGTTGTATTCAAGACGTCAGACGAAGTCGGATGTGTCTACTGAAACGCTTCCACAAGACCAAAGCTCTAAAGAAGCTGCAGCTTGAATATTATGTTATACGGCGGAATCGAATCTTCGAGTTAACCAATATCCTCTTACATTCTATTCTTTTATTGGTCTGTTAGATGTTCCAAAAGATCTCCAGGTTGGCATTCCAATGCCGTACATAATTTATCAATGACTTCTAAAGATACATACTCATTTGTGTTGAGCTTTGCCATCGTTGCGGATGAAATTCCCGTCATTCTTAATAAATCTTGTTTCTTAATCTCCCTGTCAATTAATAATTTTTGGAATGGTTTATAACTTATCATCTGGTACTCCTTTGTATCCAAATTGAATTTTTCTTTAATTATATGAAAATATATTTTTTTAATCAAAAATATCTTTGATATGTCTTGACTAGAGTTTTCATTATGATAAAATAATATTCAATAAGTTAAACTTTTGTTCGCAAAATAAAATATGATGGACGGTGATTATTTATGTACAATTCTTTAGAAGTCTTACTTGATTCGTTGATACGTAACCGAATTGAAGCCTTATATAGCGACCTTCTCAAGAACAACACTATTTACAATCAATTCTCTTCTGAGCGAAATCTTTACTTCAAACAGTTACATGAACTTCTACCTCAGGATATGCATAAAACTCTATTTCTTTACGATGATGCAGACCTCTCAGTTCAAACAATTCTAGAACGTGAAATCTACTTACAAGGTTTTAAAGATGCCCTTCAATTACATAATGAATTAAATATAAATTCTAATTGAAAGCCAATCGGCTATCTTTTCATTTGATTCTATTCTATAACGTTCCTGTATTAATAACTCTAACGGGATTCTCTGCCGATGTACCTCTTGGAAATCCATCCAGCAGACCAAGGCCCCAAGGATTCGGTGCTTGGATATTATGTTATACGACTAGAAATCTCTTCTCGAATATACCTTTATTATTCATCTTCTTCAGTTTAAAACAATGACTGCCCTAACACTCATCGCAGGCAGTCATTGTTTTATCGTTTTTAGTTCTTACAACCATTTTTATTGCAAGTAACAATTGCACTAGTACTCATCCAATGATCCGAATGTTCATTCGTATTCGTGCCACATCCAGTAGTTCCACCTTTACTTCCACTGTGCACAATATTTGTTGGAATATGTTTAACCGCCATGAAAATTCACCTCCGTTATCATAATTTGATTTCAAATATATTCTAGCACCTATCAAAAAAGAGAACAAGAGTTCCTTTTCAAGATTTTTCTATTTGTTTATTCTGTCGTATAACATTCCTGTATTCACGAACCCCAACGGGGTTGTCTGCTGAAATGCTTCCTCGAAATCCATCTGACAGACCAAGGCTCTGAAGGAGCCGCAGCGTGAATATTATGTTATGTGCTGTTGATGCTTCTCGAGTTACGATCATATAATTATTGTTTCTATATCGCTTTTTTAATGTTTTCAATATAGGTCGTTCGTGTTTTTTCATCCCTTAAATTGTTATTTCTGTATTCTTTGTTCAAAAATAAGTTCAAGAGACTTTCGGTACTCAATATTATTTCCTTATATGTTCTATCATTTAATTTCCCATTTATCCATTTGTTCTTCTTCGAATATGTTCTAAATATTACTCGTGCTTTCAATTGTTTGATTCGCAAGACAAATCGGTTAAATAAAGGCTCCAATATCAATTCAATTAAACTGTCCATCGGTTTCATCCCTTGTTTATATGTTCATTCTTATATTTCAGCAATTGCACATAACGTTGTCGTATTCATGAACCCCAAAGGGGTTGTCTGCTGAAATGCCTCTCCGAAATCCATCTAACAGACCAAGGCTCCGCAAGGAGCCGCTGCTTGAATATTATGTTATGTGATGGTATTGTCTTCGAAGGATATCTACAAATGAGTTTCTTTATTCACCCAATCATCAATAAATCTATGTCTCCCTAATCGAACTGTATCAAATTCATCTTTTTCTTTCAGTCTCATTACTCCTAGTATTTCTAGTGACTTATTGATTGCATTATTACTGAAGGTCTCTTCAAAAATCACTTCTTCCGATTTCCAAACAATACTATTTTGCGACCCGACTCCACCAAAATATTCTGCTTCAACATAGGCTGTCCTACTAGACTGTGATATTTCTGAACAGAACTTTCCTATCTGGTCTGTTAAATATTCATAATTCGTTATTGTCATTTCTTGATTCGTATTTATTTCATCGAAAAGATCATCAGTGAGCGGTATTGCTACTAATGAATTAATTAAAGGAATTATGACTAGATTTCTATATCTGTTTCTATATAAATCAATAAAATCAATTGATGTAATAATTCCACGAAAGTAATATCCCACAATTTTTCCTCTTTCATTTTTTATGATTTAATAGTATTTGCAATACTTTCACATAACGTTACTGTATTCACGAACCCGTAAGGGTTGTCTGCTGAAATCCCTCTTCGAAATCCACCTCGCAGACCAAGGCTCCATCGGAGCCGATGCTTGAATATGATGTTATTGGACGGTCTTGCCTTCTTCGAATCTACTGTACATTTCTCTTCAATGTTTCTTCATGTATGTGTTTTATGTGTTTTATGTGCTTTATGTGTTTTTTGATCTTTCATGGTTCTCATTTTTTATGTCATTTCATTTTCATTGGTCTTCGTTCTCAATATGTCCTTGATCCTCAATCTCTTATGATCTTTTGAATGTTACTTGACCTTTTTTTAATTAGATTTTTAAAATCGCTTTTGTCCTTCAATGTCATTTGATCTCTTCTTTGATCCTTTTTTGTTAATCGATTTTTGAYCTTACAATTCTTTCATCCGATCCATTCAAGGTTTTTAATCCATTGCAAGTCTGTTCCAATAACGTTMCTGTATTCACGACCCAGCGTATGCTGGGTGTCCGACGAATGTCGGACCAAGAGCGTATGCCCGCAGCGTGAATATGATGTTATAGGATGTCCATGTCTTCTATGAATCACCCAATAAGTTTTCTATTTGTTTCTTATGATCCATGTCTTCTATGAATCACCCAATAAGTTTTCTATTTGTTTCTTATGAT
>NZ_JBFRFN010000043.1:0-5234 GCF_052114825.1 Paenibacillus sp. 2TAF8 | reverse complement strand
TGCTGCTGCTGTTCCACAAACCCGTTTACAAATCGGCCTAACAAATTCAGAGCCGAAGGCTTGAAGGAGCCGATCTGTGGCACGCTTCCGATGAGACCTGTGGCAACGGCAGCGATACCCATACCAACGGCTGCCTGAGCAACACCGCCACCTAAAGCACCCATCACCGGAATCATCGCTGTGAGAGCCAGCGCCGCTCCAACCAAGGATACATCCTTCGGGCTTGTCATCGAAGCTTGGGTCACTGCTGCATCCGCAGCCGCGGGTGTGGACAGAGTGACCTTCTCCACCAAGCAACTATTAGTTATTTTCTAAATACAAAAGCTCTCTCCAACTCATAAATAAAGTGGGAAAGAGCTTTTGTATGTTTGAATCCTTTTAACGTTTGGTTTGTTGGATGTGATTGTGCTATACAATTTAATTAGACTTGTATCAAATTGCAACATCTTGGTATCCTACATCAGCTATTTCTTCATCTATTAAACGCGACTCTAAACCTTTCTCTAAATCCCATGTACAACTAAAAAGAACTCCAATTTCACGTTCTTCATTCATTTCTAAATACGGAACAACTACCCTCTAGTGCATTAAGCCTTGATATGTTCGAGGTATACGGTTATTCATTGACATGACCCTCCAGTTCGGCAAGCTGTGCCGCCTTTCAGCTAATATCTGCAAGGTATATTCCAGCCGCTCCTCTGCATCCTGAACCATTTTCACCGCTGCTACCTTAACATCTTCAAACTCTTGCTGTTGTCGTACCAGAACGGTCTGGTTATACTGCACAAGCTGCCTACAGTGAACCTTCACCCTCTAACTTGTCTATAAGCTGCAAGGCTTGCTGGCGCGGCTGTCCATCCTTCTGCTCCGCTACTGCATCCCAATGTTCTGCTCGGTTCAATAGCTCTTCAATCTCTTCCCTAACCTTAAAGTCTGTACGTCCTGATCGCTGCAACTCTGCCACCTGTAATCGTGTTTCCCTTGCTTACTGACAGTAACTACGAATTTCATCCACAAGCTGCTCATACTCTGCTTGTGCCTGTGCAATTTTACTTCCTGTTCTCGTTTTGCCATGTTTATTCAGCTCCTTCGTTTATTTTCTGCACACAAAAAAGCTCATTCCTACTCATATAAAACAAGTTGGAAAGAGCTTTGAAAGTTTATCAAGTGTTTGGTTTAGTGTTTGGTTTGTTGGTCTTATTGTACGATCTTGTTATTGAAATTGTAAATACATTCAATCCCCCCTCGAAAAAAAGGGGTTTGTTCCACTTTCTTGACGTTTATTTTTCTCCTTCAAACTCTTTCATTTTCTCTATTTTGATCCTATCATTCTCATCCTGAGGAATATGATTCAGATACTTACTCTCCCAATACTCTAACCTGTCTGAAGGGCCAAAATTGGAATCACCCCATTTTGTATAATCGTATTCTATATTCAGTTTCCCTGCAGATGTAAGCTTCATAGTTATTGAAAACCAAGGCTCTTGCTCATTCTCCAAAAACAGATTCTTCAAATCATTTGCAGCCGCAAACAATTTAGTCTCTAAATGGGTATATTCATGAGGATTTACATTGTATACATTCGGAATATCAAGAGAATAAACATATTCACTCCCATTCTCAGGTTTAAAGAAAAAGAAGACTCCCCCTTCTCCATTTTCCACTTCACCATTAAAATAAAAATCATCCCATTTAGTTGGTATCATTTGATCTATGATTTCTGCAATTGTTCTATACAATTGTTGCATCCTTTGTTCCATTGTTAACCTCCTGATTGATTTAATATTCTTTTAGTAACTGGCCTTTTGTCACCAATTTGATAGGTGATTTTGAATGAATCTGGTCTCATTGTACTCCCCGAATAGAGCGGTTCAATTTTCACTGTAACTTTCTTAGGTGGTACTTCTTTCAAAGCATTTGCCCATTCGGTTTCCATTTCATACCACTTGCCGCCACTTCGATTAATTTGGCTATTCTGTGGGACAAGGTTATCGATATCCTTTGGTCCTTTAAACTGTGCCCCTATTAAGTGTCCACCATCGTCATCATGTAACCTACCTTGCCCTTTTCCTACCGTCTTCTGGGCATATTCACTACGGTCTCCTTTACCAAGCACAAGTGCTCCTTCACATTCAATAATACGCCCTTGACTGTCCGTACGATAAGTATAACCATCTGGTGATGTGTATTCTATATTTGGTTTTAAAAATTTTTTTCTATTCTTTCTTGTAAAATGATCACCATACTTAACTGTTTCATAGACTATTGGTGGCGGTTTAACACCTTCACCCGTTCCCTCAGTACCTTTCGAATTATCCTTCGGTTTATTCGGATTCTCCTCTGGTTTGTTCGTCTCAGGCGATTTAGGCGGCTTCGTATTGGCCTGCGGTTCACCTTTGTCTCTTTTCTTCGTTGACGGCTTCCAGGTATTCACTTCATTCGGCGTTTCATTTTTTTCGGGATTCGTCTTGGATGTTGTGTTATTTTTCGACGTTGTCGCTGCATTTCCTGCATTCGGTTTCGAAGGCGATGCACTTCCCAAACCTGGTTTCGACTCCGGCGGCTTCTCTACTGGTTTAGAGTTTGCCCCCGTTCCACCACTTGCTTTCTTGCCATTCCCTGAAGCCGTCTCACCCGTTTTGTTCTGCTTGTTACTGCTCCAATGACTTCCAGACACGATCCCCATCTTCTGCTGGTCTTCCCAGTACTTTATCATAAAGCTCTTCACTTTAGGCATGACGAACGATGGAGTCTGACTCGTGTTCCCTTTAGGCGTTGTTCCATTTGCCTGCGGGAGAGCAGGTCTCAGGCCTGCCGAACCACCTGTTTCACGGGAGATTCCTCACTGATCTTTCATTTCCATCACCTGCCTGAGTATGATGGATTCGTCTTCAGCTAGGAGCTGTAGGATTCAATTAAATTGTTGTTCTTATATAGTGATGGCATCTACCCTATATGTGCGATTATTATTTCACTTTCCTTATCGGGGCGGCTATTCTACAAATGCGTAACTTTTCAAAAGTCGATGAGAGAACGAACATACAAAAAACAGATCAATTATGGTGGTATCTGACCATAATCGACCTGTTCACTGTAAAAGAATAGTGATATTTAGATCATAAGATTAAAGTATTGATGTGCGTACAACCGAAACGAAACGGAGAATCTTTATACGGGTATTACAAGGCTTAAATCTTTTAAATCTGCGCACTACTCATTCAGCACTGGGTGGGTCTACTCATCAAGAAAAAAATAAACATTTAGGATAAAAGAGCACAGTACGGACGGTTATCTCGCGTTGTAACTTTGTTTGTTGTATTGTACGATCTTGTTGTTGGAGTTGTAAACAAACTCAGACTAAATATTTTGTAAAAATCAGTGCAGAGCTAATCATTAATATAGGTTATCCAAAAAATCGTTAAAACTATCAGATAAAATATACATGTTGTCCATTTCCTTATCTGACTCCATGTCATGCATCCAGAGATATATTTTTCCAAAATATTCCTTAATAACCCCTATACAAATCTCATTTCCTCCTGGATCACTACCGATTGAAATAAATCCTTCAGGCAATTCACCATCTAACACCTCAAACACTTTTGCCAAGTTTCCTTTCATATCACCGATTCCATAAAATTTGTTTACTACACTTTCACCCTCTTCATCAGATATCTTAAAGGTTGATAATTCAGGATACCCTCCATTATATTTAAGTAAAAAAGCGATATACTGCTCAGGAAGATTAAGAACATATTGAGCTTCAAATTCACGAATATCATTTATCGTTATTTTCTCGTTAGTTCGATCCATATTTGCCATAGTTATTCCTCTTTTCTATTTTTTCCATTTACTGTAGACTGACCTCCAATATGTCTAAATTCTCTATGAATGTCTTCATCGACAAGAACCATTGTCCTTCCATCTTCATGATGATGCCACGTGTAACCTTCAGGAGGCTTATTAATTGCTGGCACAGGTGGATCAGAATCCTTATTAAGGCCTGCTTCTAGATTTGCCTTTTTGAAATCTTCTTGAGGATTTTTTGGTGTAGTAACTTCAATTGTTTGTGGTTTTACAGTAGGATGATAATACTCTGAAAAGTCGGGGTAGCCATCTGGATAACTCACTGACTGCCCTTTCTTATTAGTATATGTCCAAGTTCCATTCTTATCTATTGATATATAACCGCCCTTATTATACCATTTTTGTGGAACAGGTGAATTCATCGGTTTAGTTTCCATTATTTCTTTAGTGAAATCCGACAGCTCTAACTTCTTACCTTTCCCCTTACCCTCAGTACCTTTCGAATTATCCTTCGGTTTATTCGGATTCTCCTCTGGTTTGTTCGTCTCAGGCGATTTAGGCGCCTTTGTATCGCCCTGCGGTTCACCTTTGTCCTTTTTCTTCGTTGAAGGCTTCCAGGTATTCACTTCATTTGGCGTTTCATTTTTTTCTGGTTTCGTCTTGGATGTCGTGTTGTTTTTCGACGTTGTCGCTGCATTCCCTGCATTCGGTTTCGAAGACGATGCACTTCCAGAACCTGGTTTCGACTCCAGCGGCTTCTCTGCTGGTTTAGAGCTTGCCCCCGTTCCACCACTTGCTTTCTTGCCATTCTCCGAAGGTGTCTCTCCTGTTTTGGCTGGCTTAGATTGTCCTGAGTTCGTCTTGGATGTCGTGCTATTTTTCGACGTTGTCGCTGCATTCCCTGCATTCGGTTTCGAAGGCGACGCACTTCCCGAACCTGGTTTCGACTCCAGCGGCTTCTCTGCTGGTTTAGAGCTTGCTTCTGCTCCACCGCTGGCTTTCTTGCCATTCCCTGAAGCCGTCTCACCCGTTTTGTTCTTCTTGTTACTGCTCCAATGACTTCCTCCACCAGACACGATCCCCATCTTCTGACTGTCTTCCCAGGACTTTATCATAAAGCTCTTCACTTTAGGCATGACGAACGATGGAGTCTGACTCGTGTTCCCTTTAGGCGTTGTTCCACTTGCCTGCGGCAGAGCAGGTCTCAGGCCGGCCGAGCCACCTGCTGAACCTCCCCTGCGATTCATACCGAATTGCGTATCCATCCCTTTTTGCGCGGCGTCATGTTGGTTATATCCGTCGATAAGTTCTGCTAATTCTTCATTGCTTATCGTCGTACGCTTGAGCCTCAAGGCTAAATACTTCTTTTCTTCGAGACTTAGCGCTTGTGACTCCCAATACTCATAACTGCCCAGTTGATCTACCGT
>NZ_JBFRFN010000042.1:0-14840 GCF_052114825.1 Paenibacillus sp. 2TAF8 | reverse complement strand
ACAATGAATATTATGAGGCTGCTTCCATTGACGGGGCATCTGCTTGGCAGAAGTTTAGAATGATCACAATGCCATTATTAAAGCCGACCACGGTATATGTTACCACAATTAGTGTTTATGCAGGTTTAGCCATGTTTACCGAGAGCCTGATGATGTTTAACGGTAACAAATCACCCCAAAATATTGGTTTAACCATTGTTGGATACCTATATAGACAAGGGATTGAGCAGAATAAGCTGGGTTACGCAGCTGCAGTTGGTATCGTTCTGTTAGTCATTGCTATGGTTATTAATTTAACGCAGTTGAAATTTAGTGGAATGTTCAAAAAGGAGGAGGATTAGAGTGGGCGAAAGTCAGACGATGAATAATTTTATTTCCAGAATAGTAATTATTTGTTTCTTCGTTATACTATTCGTTATAATTATGATTCCATTCTATGCAGTGGCCCTATCTTCCTTTAAACCAGGTGAATCATTAATTAGATATGGTCTTAACCTAAGTTTGGATTTTGACATCATGAGTTTTGATAATTTCATCTATCTGTTTACTGGACAACATGATTATTTTGTGTGGTTTTGGAACAGTATGATTTTAACAATCGTTCAAGTGGTTTTAACACTTTTTGTAAGCGCATTTGTTGCATATGGTTTTGCAGCATATCATTTTAAAGGTAAGAACTTCCTCTTTATATGTGTTTTGCTCATTATGATGGTGCCTTTCGAAATACTGCTGGTTCCCTTGTACAGCCTAATTAATGATTTGGGAATGGTGAATAGCTATTCGGCAATCATTCTGCCCGGTATAGCCAATGCCGCGACAATATTTTTCTTCAGGCAATATCTACGAAGCATACCCAAAGAGATTATTCAATCTGGGCGGGTTGATGGCGCAAACGAATATGCGATTTATTTCAGACTAATTATGCCGATTATGAAGCCATCCTTTGCGGCAATGGCTATTTTGAATGGGATGAATAGCTGGAATAATCTGTTGTGGCCATTCATGGTGCTCGGAGATCAGAGTAAATATACACTTCCAATCGGTTTGAAAACGTTGTTAACTCCTTATGGCAATAACTATGACCTATTGATCGTGGGCTCCTTCTTCTCCATCATTCCAATTTTCATACTATTCATTGCCTTCCAGAAATATTTCATAGACGGTATGACTGCAGGTGCTGTTAAAGGGTAGTAAAAATTAAGATGAAACAGGTGATAAGATGGAAATCCAACAAGGAGCATCACACGAAATTCAACCATTAATTGAACAAAGAGCTGATCCTTTTATTTACACCCGAACTGCATTTTATTGATGACAAATGGTACGTGTATTTCGCTGCCGCACACACGACGGAAACGAATGAAGGCTTGTTCGACCATCGGATGTACGTGCTAGAGAATGAAAATGTCAATCTGCTCGAAGGCAGTTGGATGGAAAGAGGGCAGGTTCGTACCGAATGGGAAAGCTTCGCCCTCGATGCCACGACCTTTGAGCATAATGGCAGCCGTTATTACGTGTGGGCACAAAAGGATCCGAATATCGAAGGTAACTCTAATCTGTATATATCTAAAATGAGCAATCCATGGACGCTGACTGGGCTGCAAACGATGATTTCGCTGCCGGAATATGACTGGGAGATCATTGGTTATAAAGTGAACGAAGGCGCGGCATTTCTTCGTAAGGGTAATCGGCTATTCCTCTCTTACTCGGCTAGCGCCACCGATTTCAATTATTGCATGGGCCTACTTGAAGCCGATGTAGATGCTGATTTGCTCGATGCCACCTCATGGCGCAAGTCGCAAACAGCGGTTCTCTCGACAGATGAGAGCATCTCAATATATGGTCCCGGTCATAATTCCTTCACGGTGTCAGAGGACAACGAAGAGACGCTATTTGTGTTTCACGCAAGAACGTACAAGAACATTATAGGAGATCCGCTGTACGATCCGAATCGCCATACATTTGTGACAGAGCTTTTGTGGACGGCTGACGGCAGACCCGATTTCCGCAGCTCTGCTGCAGCACTTGCACGTTCTTTACAATGAACGAGTGTCCCAACAAGGTTGGTTGGTGGATTTGAGTTCGTTTATCCAACTTGCCAAAGAGAGACAGTAAGAACATCTAAGGCACCTTACTGGGTGCCTTCGAAAGAAATTGAGGCGAGTTATGGATGGAAGAAGGGAAGAGGTTTGTCGAGGGAAAAGAACATAGTCCTATTGCCGATTAGTTGGATATCTAAACATAGATCAAATGAAATTAAAACCTCTGAAATTAAAACCTCATTAAGTGTCATAATACATGAAAATTTTCAAATTTGTTAGAACAACTGATACGATGAGAGGTTAAACATGAGTAACTAGGTATATAAAAGGGAAGTATTAGACTTAATTTAGCTTTGAGGACAAGAACATGTTCCTATTACCGTTTTGATGAATAATTAGTATGAGTAGTGAGCTCCTTATGTGTGACTAACAGGTTTAAGGAAGAACATAGAAGAGTAGTTTCACTGCAGCTGTAGTCACATTCGAAATGGATAAAACAAGCAAGTCATTAAGCACTGTAGTTAAAGTAAAAAGGATTAAAGCGAAGATAGGAAATGCCTTCATAATAAGACTTGATCAGGGTAGTTGAATTTGAGGATGGTAGATCATATGGATGAGGTTGTGCATAGAGCCTCTAATACTTCAGAAATGGAATATCTCACGAACAAAGTGTTTGCCTCATGTGAAAAACAACCTACATGATCATTATAATCAACTGATCAACCTACCTATAGTAAATGAGTGAATTTTAATCGTTACTGTTTTGATGAAGTCCACGTTTTCATTATGACTTCTGCAATGATTAATTTCACATAGTATAAGCCCGATTTTTCTCTACGCGAATGATGAGGAATATGGATTTTGTAGTAATTTTAGATTTAATTGAAATACGATCAACTAACTTTCAGAAGACTTGGTAATGGCTTTCGTTTCATGAACTGTTCCATAAGGATGCTCAGGTGGCGCATAGTTAACGTATACTTTAAGAGGTACGCTGCCTGTGTTGGTGATATTGTGCCATTTTCCAGCAGGCACCATAACGGCATAGTCCTCACAGGCCATCGTTTGAAAATTCACTTTGTCTTTCTCGTCACCCATTGAACAACTCCATGACCTTCTTCAATGCGAATGAATTGATCGGTTGTCGGATGGACTTCCAATCCGATATCTTCGCCAATACGGATACTCATCAGAGTCACTTGAAAATGTTTTCCTGTCCATAGAGCCGTACGATAATTCTGATTAATCTCTTATTTCTATATTTTCACCAGAGTGACTATGGTTCACATTTCCATGGCAGTACGAAGGGGAGAGGCCCTGTCCTTTGTTATTCTGGATGTTAGACATCGGATTATGCCACTGATTATGATGAAATAATTTATGGTACATACTCATTCTCCTTCTATGGTGAAGTGCAATTCTCATTGAAAATGGAGCAAAGATTAAAGAGGTATGAAAAAAAGAACGATTCACGATTGATGAATTTTTGGAGCATCTATGTAAAAAAGAGTATCAACCGGTCAAAGTTAACTCACTAGGCTATCATATTCTACTGAAAAGGAGCCGTGAGCCATCATCATGGATGGACACAAATTACCAGACACATTAAAAGTAGCAGGATATAACGAGGAATGGGTAAGGAAGACCTTAGTAAGCTTAATTGACTTTGAGTCAAGTTTCTATTGGTCAGGTGGATAGCCAAGGAGAAATGACCATTCAGACAGTGACAGACTCTTTCCACAAATTTAAAAATTCAATTCCCACGGATCAAGTATCAGATTTAGTTAACAGATTACAAGATAATAATTTAAGATTTTTTCGAAAATTTGCATCGAATGATAAGGATTGTCTCAAGTATCAAGAAGCGCTAGACCAATTTCGAGGAGCAATGCAGGCTTATCAAAATCAATAAATATCAACACCATTAAACAATTAACTTACTTTCGCACTAGAATGTTTACTTAAAATCCCAAGCCAGAGTTAGGAATTTTATTAATTATGATCATGTTTGGAAATCATTACATTGTATCAAAAAATGGTGCTGGAGCATCATTGTAACAATAACGTTTAACGATTGAAGGAGTGCTTAGCTTGCTAGATCATTTCATGATTCTAATTAGAAGTGTCTCTGCCTTTTTACTTCTATTAGTTATCGCACGGATATTGGGTAAACAAACCTTGTCAAACATGAATTTTCATGAGTTTGTCACTGCAGTAATAATGGGAGCGATTGCAGCCAATTTAGCTTTTAATGAGAAGATGGAAGTCATGCATCTTCTCATATCGTTAATTGTTTTTACTTGTACCTCCTATCTGTTGTCTAAAATGAATCTAAAAAGCAGAAAATTACGTTTAATGGCTGAAGGCTCACCAACTGTATTAGTTGAAGGGGGAAAAATTATGGAGAATAATCTCGCAAAGAATAAACTAACATTAGATTCCTTGAACCAGATGTTAAGACAAAAAGATATATTTAATATCGAAGAAGTAGAATATGCATTGCTGGAAGTGAATGGACAAGTTTCAGTGATGAAAAAAGCCGGTTACAGAATAGCTACAGTTCAGGATGTACATAAAAAATCTGAACAGAAACAGGAACGTATGCCTGTCGAGTTGGTTATGGATGGAGTGGTTTTAGTGATGAATTTGAAGTTAAATGGTATATCCGATGAAGAGTTATTAATACAGCTTGAATCAAACAATAAGAAAGTCGATGATGTCTTCTATGCAGTAAAAGGAAGCGACGGAAGATTATATATCGATTACTATAAAGATCAATTAAAACACCCTGTTGATATAGAATAAAAGAAAATGAGGTGGAACAAAAATGTACCGTTTGTTCATAGTAGTACTTTTTCTGTTGCTTGGAAGTACCAATACTGCCGGAGCATCAGAGCTTTCTGCTAGTTCTCTAATACATGATCTTCAAAATGGTGGGTACATACTTTATATCCGACATGGAGATGCAACTTTAGGTGAAGATCAACAAGATCTTAGTTTGACAGATTGTACTACACAAAGAAATTTAAACGCTTTGGGAAAGGAACAGGCTAAGAAGTTTGGTAATGCTATTCGAAAATTAAATATTCCTGTTTATATGCCCGTGGAAGGTAGCCCCTTATGTAGAACCGTCCAAACGGCTCAAACTGCTTTTGGTATACAAAATGTAAAAGTTAATGATTTCTGGCTAAATATATATAAACTCAGTCAAAATCCGAGCACTGAAACCATAAACAGTACACTACAAGTTTTTACCAAAGAAGTTGAACATACAACTCCAAGTAATTTTAACAGGGTAATTGTAGCTCATTCTTTTCCTCCAGGGTTAGGGTTGGGAGAGCTCTCAAGTATGGAAACTGTTATTATACAACCTCTGGGAGATCAAAGAGGGTATAAGGTTGTTGGGAAACTGAAATTAGAAGACGTTTTGCGGCTAGCAGGAATGTAATACTATATTAAATTATCTTCGCACTGTTTTTAGATTTCATGATGGACTGAACGATTAAGAGCAGCTTTAAGCACAAAAGCTGCTCCTCATTGAGTTTTCATTGAATTCACTCTATTTCTTCATCTTCATGTCTGGGGATAAATTCAGCTTGCCAAGTTATAGTTTAGCATGTTGTTGTATCTATCAGCATGTTTTTGTTCTTAAAAAATGATTCACCACACGGTATCTTTATAGATTCCATAAGGAAGTCCGAACCAAATCCTTCTATACTTTTCTATAGCTGTTAATCCACCTTCAAAAGCTCTTTGTAGTCCACTTAAATATGAAATAATTAGGCCCGGTTGTTCGTTACTTTCACCTGAAGACTGAGAAAATTTATTTGAATAAGACAGTAAACAAAGCAGAGGTTGAACAGCATAAGCGAATACATATTGTTTTACAACCAAAACCGATTTCAGAAAAAACTAAAAGACCGTTCCCCGGTAGAATACCGGGAAACGGTCGAAGCTTAAAATTTGTCATTTTTAGTACTGTCTATTTGACAGGGTTATGACCATATGAGCGGATTTTTTGTTCATCTAGCATTAATCCGGTGTTTTATAAGATCCTGCAATCTCAATCATTACCTTCCAGTCCTCTGCATGATAAGGCATGCGCTCCTCATTCTCCGGTACGCCAAGCTGGACCTCATGAATTACCATCCTGGTTTCGGCCAGAATAGAAAAGAGGCTGTTCAAGGTAATCGCAAACTGATTGCCTGTGGTTACCTGCCTGATCTGCCCGTTAATAAGCACCTGCCCACTGCCTGAAATTACAGTCCATGCTCGGCACCCTAATCGATGCTGGCGTAATCCGATATGTTTGCCAGGCAAGAGAGTCATATTCAATGTGGTTACGGTTGTATTTTCGTCTTCTACCGACCTCTCCATGACGCGATAGCTGCCCCAAGTTGCCTCGACGTACATTGGTTGCAGTGGAATACTGCCCAATTGCTCTTTAATTTCATTTGAATCTTTTTTGTTGGCTATGAGAATTCCGTCCGGACTTGCGACAGTGATAATACCTGGGACTCCAATGACGTGGATTGGGTAGGGGAGCTCGTTAACGATGTAGGAATCCGGGGAGGATTCCGATATTCTGCCGTGTCCCAATACATTGGAATCCAACTGCTCACACAGAGCACCCCAGCTCCCGATATCCTGCCACATACCCTCATATGGCAGTACAACTGCCCGT
Source organism: Paenibacillus sp. 2TAF8 (assembly GCF_052114825.1). NCBI lineage: Bacteria > Bacillati > Bacillota > Bacilli > Caryophanales > Paenibacillaceae > Paenibacillus > Paenibacillus sp. 2TAF8. The sequence continues at coordinate 8,114 of NZ_JBFRFN010000042.1, read as the reverse complement.
TGCGATTGTTCAGCAACTTGTTTGTCAAAACTGCGTTCAGGTAACTGTTCATACAGGGTTAACAATTGTTCGTAATGAACCGGAAGGCCATTTTTTTCAATATGGGACAACATAAACGCAAGAGAGAAGGCATACACCCCGCAGTTCCACAATGCGCCATGCTGTAGCAGGGTTTCAGCGACATCCAAATCAGGTTTCTCTATGAATTGTGTAACCGGTGCATAACCGTTAGGTTCTTTTCTTCCTGGCAGGATGTATCCATATTGTTCTGAAGCGTATGTGGGCCTTGTCCCCATTAAAATGATATCGGCATGAGTCTGTTTCAATATATCCGGAAGTAATTTGAAGCTCTTAAAAAAGTCCTCATCTGCTAATACATCCGCTGGCGCGATACAAATCATATCGTCAGGTTCAGCCGCTCCGGAGGATTTCAGATACAAGGTCGCCAAGGCAGCTGCGGTAAAAGTCCCCCGTTTAAAAGGTTCTCCAATGACGGGTATCTTGCCTTTGGTATGACGGGCTGTAATGTCGGTCTGGTCCTGATGTGAAATGATGAGCGTTGAGTCCAGTAGGCCTGAGCTGTCAAGCTGGCGGCATACTCTGCTGATCATGGATTCCCTTCCACCTGCAGGTGACGGAAGTATATCCACGAACAGCTTGGAGCGAAGCTCATTGGACAGCGGCCAAAGCCTTTTGCCTGCGCCGCCACATAGCAGTACGATATGCATGGTCTTCCTCCTTATGCTCGGGGAGTTTTGCTATAGATTTTACGTTTGTGAAAAGAGAGAGATCGGTATTTAAGCGCAAAATTGCGAATTTGTTGTTCTTTTAACGAGGAAGCGTTCATGTTCAGACTTTTATTCATGGAACTCTTCAGGGTCATGCTTGCCGGGTTTTTCGAATACATAAAATTGGCATAGGTTTCATACTCGGAGAACCCAAACTGCTTCTTCTTATTGATATTCGAGATAATCGCTTTGTACCATGGCAGCTGATGGATCGTTTCAATTTTCTTTTTCAGAGCAGAGAGTTTCGACTTTTCGAACAGCATATAATGGGTGACAAAAGAGCGTGGGCGCGGCGCTTTCATGTCTAACAGCTTGCGGTAGGTGTTGAAATATTCTGGCTGACTCCAGTCGCGACAGTAAAATACCGTCTTATTATCAACAATAAATGTATGAGGTTTAATGAGTACCGTATCCGCATCCATCACCAGAAAGTGCTTCGCTCTCACAATGTGATCCCCGTTCATTTTAAGCAGTTGTTGATATAACCAGCCTGAGCGGTCCCAGCGTGATGATTGATAGTGTATATCATGTTTGGTGATAGGCAGGACTGATCGCTCGTTAACAAAAATGCAGTGTTTGCGGGAACAAAGTTTTCTGATTTTGTTGCTGGTTGGGGAAACAATAAAAATCTGTCCAATCGGATGCCGTACATAACGGCGAATATTATCGATAACTTGAGGAAGGGTGCTCAAATCTTTTTCGATCGCAGGTATAAGAACATCGATCATAGGTGCACGATTTAACTTTATTACACGCTGAACTGGCATCTTCTCAACTCCTTGCACAAATGGTTACGTCTTGTTCATGATATGTGTGCAAAATTGGTTTGGTCAGGGCATGTGCGAACATACCATTTTTACGAACAAGGGCATTTGATTAGGGTTGTTTTATCGGTATTACATATAATGCATGATCTTGATGAATCATCAGGGTTTGATTCTTTTGTTGAAGGGAGAAGTGTTATATGGGGGTTGATAAATTGAAGCCGTTAAGAAGCAAATGGTTGAAAACAAAGGTGATCCTCAATAATGGTTCTATCAAACCATTTATACCTGATACGCAGCGATATAACAAAGCCAACCTGTGGTCCATGATCAGCAGATACGGTATGGTTTATATTAAACCCGAGATTGGCACTTACGGAATGGGTGTCATAAAGGCGGAGATGGTGAGTCATCAAAATTTTGCCTATCAGATTGAACAAAAACGATTGTCGTTTGACAACTTTGACTCGTTCCATGCAAGTCTTGTACGTCTGGTGCATAAAAGAAGCTATCTCATTCAGAGAGGAATCGATCTGCTTAAGCACAACAAGAGGCGTTTTGATATCAGAGTCATGATACAGTTAAGTCCCGACAATCAGTGGGAGGCTACGGGAATCATCGGCCGACTCGGTCATCCGAAAAAAATCGTGACCAATTATCACAGCGGTGGTAAACCAATGGATGTTCACAGACTGCTGGAATCTCATGCATCCCTGAAACGCAGAAATGAACTCATCCAGGAGATGAATGAGCTTGGATTACGTATTGCACGCCACATGAAGAAAAAATACCCGTACCTTAAGCAAATCGGCGTGGATATTGGGTTGGACCAGAGTTTGAAACCCTGGATTATTGAGGTGAACGTCAAACCGGACCCTTATATTTTCAACCAATTAAAGGACAAGAAAATGTATCGAAGGGTGATAAAATACTTCCGCCATGCTGCTAAAAAAACAAAATAAAGCTTCTCTTTTAATCATAACAATATCACCCCCTCAGTCCGTTCTTTGTCGTCATAGAATTTTGCGAAAAAAGTGAATCTATACCGAAAATTACTCTTAGCAAAAATCCAGAAATGGCAGCATGAAACGAAGCCCTGCTTAGTGGTTTTTTAAAACTGTGCTTCTTAGGATGTATGAGAAATTAGAACGTTAAGAGGCCTCGAAGGCAGATAGCGCAACCTGAAAAACCAAGATTCTCAAGCCTTCGTACGGCTTGTCTTAAATCGCTTCTTGCTGTCGCTGCTCAAAATAGTGACTGCCTAAATCTTTGTAATCTTCTCGCCCATTCTGCCCACGAACACCCCGCGAGCTTCCAAAAAGGAGCAACATACCGTGATGCACCACCAGCCGTAAAAATAGTATAAAACGCCGCATCAAAATTTTCATTACGCCGTGGTGCCCCGAGAGGGGCATACATGGCTAATGGGCAAGTTAGTTTGAAAATAGAAGATCTTAATACAGCAATTCTCCTTTCCTCGTGATATATTTCAGAAAATCAACTATTAAAGAGTCAACGAACTTAAAAGCGTCGACTCATCCATAGATGTATCAAAAGCAACGATCCTCCATATATCAACATGCCTAATACTGCACCTAAGGTTCCCTGGAATAAGTTAAGAGTACAAGTACGAATCAGAAAACCTAGTGCAATACCTCCTACAAAAATGAATAGAGTAGAAGCTGCCATTTTTCCAATTTGTAAAGGACGCAGCAGTAATCGAAGTGCGAAAATATTGGCAGCTAGAATGATCAACTCCATTAGCAGAATGCCTATAACGGCTCCATACAGCTGCAGGTATGGGAGTGGAATAAGGAAATAATGACAGCATATAGCGAAAACAATACCGATCGCAGTAGCAACAAAGGTGACCCTTTTTTGTTCTCTTGCCCATAGGATACTGGTTGTAATTTCTCTCACGCCTACAAAAAGGGAGATCAGAGATAAGCTTTTGATGAGGTGACCTGCTTCTGTAGAATTAAATAGGATGAGAGCCAGTTCTTCTGCATATACCATTAAAAAGAGAGTAGAGATGATTCCCCAGGACCAGGCAAAGCGTATGGACTTTAGACTGTAGTGTTGAAATCTAAAGCTTTGTTGTTCTCTCCAGGCTGTAACTAACTTCATGGTCATCGTGTGGGAGAGAGCTGCAGTTACCAGCGTAGGCATGTAGGCAAGCAAGAGGGCCATCCCTGTAAGGACGCCGAACAAAGCGGTTGCCTCATGTGAAGAATAACCTGCATGCTGCAGTCTTGCAGGGATGATCAGCGCATCGGCTATATCCGAAAGAGGGATCATTAGCCGGGTAAGACAGATCGCAATGGAACTTCGAACAAACCAGGACATATCACCTTTAGATGTCGCTATAGGCAAATTACCTTTATATGTAGAGCTAGCCGTATTCCTTATGTAAGTGATAAACAAAAATAAAAAAGCAGCAATTCCACCTAGACTGGTTCCTATCATACTTAAGCCCCCAGCAAACATTTCTCCTTGAGGCAAAAAATAAATACATAACGTAAGCATCGCAGTGACCCTAACTAACTGCTCAGCGACCTCCGAAAACGCAATATCCTCGTATTTTTCAAGTCCTTGCAGGTATCCTCGAAATAGAGCAAGCAGCGGTACAATAACAAGAGCAGGTGCTAGTGCACGAATATAATAGTAACTATTCGTATTACCAAGCATATCTGATATTTGTTCAGCGAATCCGAGTGTGATGGCAAAAGCGAAGACTCCTCCGGACAATAGCCAGAGGCTTAACTTCTTGAACCAGATCCAACCCATATTCTTATTTCCTGCTGTATATATAGCTAGAGCGGTTGGAAAGCCACTTGTAATCAACATCAAAGCGAATCCAAAATAAGCATAAGCGATTTGAAATAAACCGATTCCTTCAGCACCAATGATTCGAGTTAGCACTACCCGCCCTATGAGTCCAATGATTTTAGTTAACGTTATGCCTCCTAAACGAATACCCGTTTGTCGAATAATCGACGACTTAAACATGACTTCAATCTCCTTCCAGCCCGACATGTCCACTTTCAAATATATGAGCTTGGAAGGAAATGAAGTACTACAAACAATAAACAGCTAATCTTTAATATGAATGAGCAGATACTGTGTCTGATCATCCCATCCCAAATCAAAAGGAGCCTTGTATCGGTCAGCGGTATGCGAGTTCACGAGTGGATAGCCATGATGATCAAATCCGGTAACGATGGAGAAGTGATCCACATCGTTATGCATAACATGTGCAATCAAGTCGCCTGAAGCTAGTTCCGACAGAGGGCTGTGCGGATGTCTGTACGTAGGCTTGACCAGATCTTCGAAATGGCCTAACGCGACACGTTGACCATAACCGCTGTGTACTAAGAACCGCTTAAAAGCATCGGTCTGTACCCAAGTTCGAGTACCACCGCTGCGATAATGATATCTCCAGGGGCCTCTCATGTTAAGGCCGCCTCCTTCTTCAGGGTCACCCAAAACCTGAGATGCAAAGTTCGTACAATCACCGCCCAGGTGATTGTAGTTCTTGTATTTTCCGTTGTATTTCCCTTCATTGCCAGCCCCCCAAGCGAGTCCCGCATATTTATGGGCATAGGCAACTGCGCGCTCACGATCATAACGTTTGCCCTTTGAAACACTACGAGGTGAAGAGGGGAGAGAAGGTACTCCCTCAGGAATTTTTTTCGGATTTTCCTCCAGTGGGTCCAAAAACCACTCCTTGGAAACTTTCCAACTGTTTTCTTTCTTGCTTAACGCCATCACATGCCAAGTCCCCAGACCAAACGATTGTTTCAATGAAGGAGTGTCTTGATACGCATACGTAATTTTTTGTGAATGCCCAAGTGTGAGCTTTACCTGATCACCTTGTTTTTTTATACCACGGATGCGTAAACTGGACTGACTGTCCGAAATAACCATGTGGCGTTTATCCGCCCAAGCATGTAAATATGCTGCCCTATTGTTTTGAATAGCCAAAGCCTGTCTGCCACCCTTGGAGTTTGTATCATAATATGTGTCCATTGCGTGGTTCGGATGAACCAAATGGTTGGAACGTTCTCGAAACAGCTCATTTAAAAAAACCTCTATTTCCTGCTTGGATACTTCCTCTGGACTTAGTGAGGCAGCGAACAGCGGAGGAGATACACACAAAAAAAAGACAACGGTCGTTAAAACCATACTTCCGATATACTGACGTACTGGCATTACGATCTCCTTTTCTTTCTTATTCATTTATTGAACAAGTCGTGTGTAGATGACTAAACGTTGTTCATGTTCTTTTTTGCTGCGATTATAGATGCCAGTACACGTAATGAGATTAAGGCGATACTCATTGGTGTCTCCAAAGATACGGTCAAGAGGAGCATCCTTGGTAAAATAAGACTCGTTTTGCTCCACACGATAGATCAGGACATTGTCTTTTGCATCAAATAACAGCACGAATGAACCCGGCTTCACCTTCTTTAAAGGGTAGAATATGCCAGGTCCTTTATAATCATCTACATGGCCTGCAATCAGGGCATTCCCTGGTTCACCTAGCTGTACACCATCCTCATAGTAACCTGCGACTTCACTTGACTTTGGAACACCAAGCCTGCCATCCCGTTGTAAACCAACAGGAACGACCTTTGCACTCAGACGGACTGAAGGAATACAGATCCGAACCGGTTTAAAGACGGAAATGGTTGCATTAGGTTTGGAGAACTCTTCAAAACGAGTCTGAAACGCATCCAGGTGAAAAGGCTTTGAAGGTTTCTCGGATTCGCTTAAAACATTCCTCCAACCCGCAAAAACCATAAATGCCACTACAAAGAGCAACATCATTAAAAAAAATCGTTTCATCATCGTTATCAACCCCGAACATTAACCAAGGACAAAGAAATCCCTTTCTTTGTCCTTGATTCTAATGGTTTACTCGCTTACGCCGCCGTAACCGGATTTAGGCAAGGCATGAGGCTTAACACTTTTTGCGCGAAGCTTATGCTCTTCACCCTTGGCTTTTTTGTGTAACTTGTGTTCTTCTTTTTTGGCTTTCATATGCAATTTGTGCCCCTCGTTCTTTGCTTTCATATGCATATGATGTTCAGCTTTATGCACAGATTTCTCCATTTTGTGCATAGGCTCTGTGGCAGCGGATGCCGATACAGCAGTTGCAGCAAACAGCATGCATGCAGACATGGCAGTAAGAATTGTCTTGTTCATGTTAGTTTCCTCCTTGAGTGGAATGGGTTTGATTTTACTCCAATAAGATTGACTAAGTTGAGTATTTTTATGTTGAAAAAATCTGGATGTTGGCCAGCTTACATTCAAACTGTTCCACACTTCAAACGACTTTGTATACATTCTGAAAGCCGTGGTAATTATAACCTTTAAATAAAGCAGGCAAAACCTTATTACATTCTTGAGTAGAGAAAGGAATACGCAGCATGCCAGAATGGTTAGAGGTCGTATTACGAACGTTATCTGCTGTAACTATGCTGTTTGTCATCACCAAAATTTTGGGTAAACGGCAGATATCCGAACTTTCTTTGTTTGAGTACATAACGGGTATCACTTTAGGGAATTTGGTCGGGTACATCTCATTGGATACAGATACCAAATGGTATCTGGGATTTTTAGCGGTATTTGTATGGGTTTTCGTATCGGCAGGAGCCGAATATTTAACCTTAAAAAGTAAAAGATTTCGGGACATTGTGGACGGGAGATCAACGATTCTTATTGAGAATGGGACATTAATTGAAAAAGCGTTAAAGAAAGAACGGCTGACGATGGATGAATTTCTGGAGCAGCTTCGAAAAAAAGATGTGTTTCGAGTGGCTGATGTGGAATTTGCAGTTATGGAGCAGAGTGGAGATATCAGCGTGATGTTAAAAAAGGAGTATCAACCCCTAACCCCTGATATGTTAGGCTACCATATCTCATCGGAAAAGGAACCCCGAACCATCATTATGGATGGCCATATTCTACCGGAAACATTCACAAATACTGAAATAAATGAGGACTGGATCAAAAAAGAACTTCGTAAACTGAACCTTACTATAAGTCAGGTTTCCATTGGTCAGGTCGACAGTAAAGGAGAGTTGACCGTACAGACGGGAACGGAGGCTTTGCCTAAGCCAGCCAATACTACTCCAAACGCTCAGATTAAAGATCTGATTCAACGATTAATGGATGATTTAAGGCTGCGAAAGGATCTCGCATTGGATGATAAAGATCGTCTGAAATACCAGGAAGCATTAGATCAATTACAAACTTCGATGCATGCATATCAGAAAAACGAACCTCGAAATTAATTCACACAAAAATTAACTAAAACGCAAAAAGCCCAAGTTTCGACTTGGGCTTTTGTTTTATTATGGCTTTAGCCAGTTGAGTGCGTGAAACGCGCGAAACAAAAAACCACCCGCTATGCGGGTGGAGGGATCGAAGGTTTAACCACCAAGACCATTCCGATAAAATTGAGATGTTCAGGCTCAAAAGAAAGGAATGGTCTTAGATGGCAAACAAGAGCTATAGCCTAGCTCACACAAAGTGGATGTGCAAATACCACATACAT
>NZ_JBFRFN010000041.1:0-15095 GCF_052114825.1 Paenibacillus sp. 2TAF8 | reverse complement strand
GTATTAAGGACCTGGCTCCTTTGGATTTCTACAACCAGAACCTGATTCAGCCCATTCCAATTGAGGCAGTTCGATTGTAAATTGAAAAACTATGAAAGATGGAGATTAAGAGAGCATGTGTCCAAACTTAAGGGGTTAATCCGGAATATTTGACTCACTTATTCTAACTTCTAAATATTATCAGTGCTATTATATGTGAAAATCATATGATAAAGATTCTCTAGATGATGGGAGGTGTGTCAATTGAAGTGAAAATATATGAGAATAGTAATTATCCTCTATAGGAAAGTGACTGTTTTCATGATTCTTTCTAAGATTGTTTTTCCTCACTATTCATCGGCCGGCAAGCGCTAGTTCTGATACTGAAATCGCATTGGGTAGTTGCCCACTTACTATGCCACCGGACTATTGGTGAACAACCTGATCTATACTCAGGGAAAATATCGCGTCAATCGACTGGATACATCCGGATTCTTCAATGATGATCCTCCATTCCACAATCTTCCTAAAAAATTGTAATAAAGGCTTGCTCCACTTTTCATCGATAAACCGTTATCAAAAGACTCTTCCCAAATAGAAGAATTGATTAAGAATCATAATAGTAGAACGCTTTAGTTAATCAAAATACATACTACTATTGCTTAGAACTGATAAAACCAAAGAAGTGAGATTCTATATATTCTATGTCATTCTGATAATCATTCTCCTTAACAATTTGATTTATGTAGTCATTCTTAATTTTTGATCCATCCATCGCTCTTTTTAATTTTTTGTTGTCAATAATAGCCTCTTGGAAATATTTATAAGTGCAGCTTTCAATATCGTCATGAGTTATTGATTTAAATCGTGCTATACCTTTAAGTTCTGCGATTGCACTTTTTCGAACTCCAGTTCGGTAGTCCTGTAATTCCGCCGTCATATATTTTTCATATCTATCTATAATTTTAAATAGTTTTATAAAATTATTAATTTTATCATTTATCAGCTTTGAGTTTGTATTGTTCAATTCAATTTCTATTTTGAATTCATTGTTTTCGTTTTCGTTAACAACAAAAGTAAAGTAACTAGACACTTCTTCATAATAAGGGTGTGCTATTGGAAGATATATAGTATCTCCTTTTATAACCTCATTACAGGCTTTGCAAACTACGATAAGATTTTCTGGAAATATGGACAAGACTGGAAAAGTAGCCTTTGGTAAAAAATGATCTACTGATACTATATCTTTGTTTATTTTAGTAATATCACAATAAGGACAAACTTGATTCAGAGACATCATCGCTCTAAAATCATCCAAAGACGTAGATGTTGTGAAATAAGCGTTATTGAAAGTTTTGTATTTTAGTAAATTTTCATACAAAAAAATGAGTATCTCTTTAAACTCTTCAGTTGAAATATCCGTAAATTTAGATCTCCCTCTCCACTTCCCGTTTAGTATAGATCTATACCTACTAACAAACTTTCCATATTCTTTACATAAATCTATAGGGCAATCTTTCAATCTATAGAGTTTATCAAGGAGTACTCCTCTGTTAAGAATATCCCTTACATTGGGATTAATTAAAATCATATTCACTTTCAACTCACCCTTGGTATAATGGGGATTCTTCTTTGAAGATATTCTTATTGCTTTTAATAGCGTACACATAAAATCATGATATGGCTTTAAAAAATTTATGTTTTCCGTTATCTTATACATAATTAGTCAGTCTTCATTCCTTGCCTCGTATATTTTTTTTAATTTCAAAAATAACTGAAATTTTGTTGGACTATCGCCTAGTTGATCATATAATTCAATAGCCGAGTTAATGTTGTTTTCTTCTATATATTGCAATATTTTTTTTTCATAGCTCTCTAGAACTGTCCCTTCCTTCTCCTCAACATCAAATATTTTCTTTAAAATCCCATCGTATTCTAAACCTATTGTTTTCTCTTCAATATAATCTTGGTAGATTGCAGTACCATTTTTTTTCAATAAAATAATGTTTTCTTTGGGTATATCTGAAACAATTAATGGCGCATGAGTAGCAATAATTACATGGCAATTCACATCAATTATATCTTTTAAGATGTTAATATAACCGTTAATCCATTTTGGATGTAAGTGTGTTTCTGGTTCATCGATTAATAAAACTGAATTTTCTGAAACAGAGTGGGCTATTTCAACCAGTCTTAGGAATAAACTTAGTTCGCCAGAACTCCAATAAGATAATGGAATAATATCAGAATGATCAGAATTAGGATAGAACCACAAATCTGAAATCACAAATCTATCAAACATTCCCAAAAACTTAATATCATTATAAAATTGAAATTCACCTTCAAAATAATTAATTATATCAGCAGAATCCACAAGTTTTCGAGCTTCGCCTTTATAATAGGTCTCTCGCTTCTTTGAAAAAGCACTTGAAAAAGCTTTAATTTTCATGTTTACATATAAATACTCTACTAGCACTCGTTCCAACTGATTTATTGAAAATGCAGATTTGTGTGCATAATATCTATCATCTTTAAACAAATCCTGCATATATTCCGACACGAATTTTCTGAATTTTTTCGTACTATTATCATAACTTCTAATCTCATAATCGTATTCATCAATTAATTCATCGATACTCAAATTTTGATTTAAATTAGGCAAAACAACTTTCAATATCTCATCATAAAGCCCTCTAAACAAATTTTCTCTGAAACGATTAGTTGTGAACCCTATAATGTTGAATTCAAGATAGTATGCGCTTGGTATATAGCCAATATAATCAACAATGTCATGCATTTTACTTGAATGTTTACAAACATATTCTTTAATTACATATTTCAATTTACTTAATCCCATTTCGGAATAAATTATCGGGCAATAGGAGGACTTCGAATATTTCGCTTGTATGTATACTCTCTCTATTGGTGTATAAGAAGAGATAACTAGTTTGCTTGGTAGTTGTATAGGGATATCAATAGTAGATAAGAGATATTGTTCATCTGAACTTAATTCGTACTTCATATGTGCATCAAGCATCTTATGCTTCTCTTTGGAGTCGGATAACAAATTAGTGATCGCTTGAAGTATTGACGTTTTTGCAGTCCCATTTTCACCGATTAGGACAGATAAATTAAATTTAGAATTGTTCATCTTTGAAAATTCGAGTTTAAAATCCTTTATTTTTTTGTATTTACCTATATAGACTTCCTTAATTAACATTATGGTACCTCTTTTCAAATATACATTCTCATGTTTAGTTAAATGCAGAATCTATTGTTGCAACTTTGAATGGAACAATTTACATTCCGGGCAAATAGTAAAAATATACTCATGTTTTAATCGTCTTGATTTTAATTATTTTTTATAAGCCTCTCCTTCAAAACATCATAGCTCACCACAGTTTATGAGTCTATCCGAATATTTCTGAATTATACTTTCACTTACTGGAAACTATTCCCCCCCCCAGTTCATCATGTGAAGGTATTCTTTTAGTGCTCTTTGAACTGGACCATAACGTAGATTTTTGAATGATATTTCTTTATACGGCTATTTAGTCCGTACGTATTGCGGATCTTTAAGATCTCGTCTTTGTATATACCATACCAAGATAATCATAGTCTGCAAATGTAAAGGTATATGTAAGATACTTACCTTCGGAGCTTCTCCCCCATAATCAGATAATATCGCAACAGTATTCGTTTTTTCGAAATTTGGTAGTAACAATTGCCTATTATCTCGCCTTTGCTCAAATGCAGCATTCAATATATCAAATAAAAGAGGATTACGATCCTTCAAATCTATCGGTAGCTTAAAGTCTCTTAATATTAGTGAATTAACTAAACTAGTGAGACCATCTTTCTGCACTATCCATTCCTCCATTCATCTAAAAGTATCATATGTGAAGTTTATTTAAATCTCAAGGGGGTCAAGAGTGCTGACCGCCACTTATAATATAATGCTTGAACATAGCTCCACACACAAGGTAATTGACGATCGTAAGCCTCGTGATGTGAGATTTTCTAAGATAAGACCAGAACTAAAATTGTTTCGGCTTCCACTGTACTAGGTATTTTATTCGTTTCGGGGACCTAACGGCAAATCCATCCCCAATTTTTTGAGCAAAAAAAGCATCTGCTTCGTTTAGCAGGTTGATGCTTTTTGCGACAGCTTCTTTCCTTGACCAATTTTCACCATATGGTCTCGCGTAATGATAGTATAATCTGGCACGTCAAATTCACTCAGAAAATTGATGAGCGCGTAATGCTTGAGTAAGATGACAAAAAAGATGCAGTCCAAGCTGCCATACTGATTGAACTTCCCGTAAACTAAATATCCACGATCGAAAAGGTAGGTGACTTGTTTTTCATTGAACAAGAATCCATCTCTGTTCGGTCGGCAGGCTTGGCTGATGTCAGAACGCTTTCTCTCGGGATACGCGGTTTCGGGGTCACGAAAGGCCACACGTAAATAGAGTTTGATCCCGGATTTTGTTTTTGGATACCTGGCCTAAGGGTATTTATTCAAACAAAGGCTAACCGTGTTTGAACCAAGTACTTTTACATTTCTGATCCGAGAGCAATCAGGATAACTATGCTTCGAAATCAGGGCGACCAGGTCACAAAACAACTGCTGAAGAAGTTATGGCGATACCTTCCCGTTAGCTTAATGAAACAGATAAAATATTCTTATCGACATTAATGGCATGTTCCTAATATTTTCAGCAAATGGAACTGAGTTCTTGCCTTCAGAAAGCGAATTTTGCTTTTCTCTCGCCACATAATTTCTGTCATGATAATATTTAGATAACAATCTAATCCGCAATGACACAATGTTCTTGTCCTTTTCGGCAAAGAAACCAAGTTCTTGTCCCTCGACAGGAATCACACTTATATTAGTGGCCTAATTAAAATAATCATAGGTTAATCCTTCGCTTCTACTTATTCTATAGTCAATATAGTAAACGAAAAATCTCAACGAACATCATTCCATGGTTTTGATCGATGAATTGTTTACGATTACCTATGCTATATCCCCCCCTAAAATCTTCTCGAACTTCCACAAATCTGTTTGATTTTTAATCAACTATTTTAAAATTTATGAAAAAATGTCTGCATCGTTTGGGATAGACTCCAATTTAAATGAATTAGGCTACAAAATAAGTCAGACGTTGTTGATAAACCAGCGCCTGACAGTTAACCGTAGATATAAATTTATTATAAATTTATGATACCTCTCATTGCACGTTTGGCATTATGACTGTGAACCTAAGTTTTGTACTTTCAAAGTAATCTGATGATTGAAGTCGAAGGTAAGAATTTCTGATGAATTTTTATTGTGAAGTTCTGGTTCATCCGCCGGATTTCCGGTCCACTGATATGTTCCAGATATCCATTTCTTTTGAAACCGGATTTGAATAGTACATCCTGGTATTAGTTTATGGTTCTCCACGTAATGCCCCATATATCTGTGACTGTCTCCTCTTCCAAGGTTATAGGTCCCTTTATTCGTACAGGGGTTCGTTTCTATTGTGAAATGCACACGCTCCGGCATTTCCTCCCTAAAAACTCTACTAATTCTTCTCTGTATCGATCTATTGCCTCTCAGGAATGGATAAGGCAATTTAATTGAGCGTGCTACATATAGATCCATAATCAACTTCCCATTAACATCTCTAAAATATAGCCAACCGGTGATAAACAAAGCGATTCTCCTTAAAGATCCGGTGTCAGACTCTTCAGCTTGTATGCTTCATCGGCCGGCTTAATCCAGTATGAACCCTTCAGTTAGCATTTCTCCGATGTCGTCATAAGCTCTCCTTCATCTCAGATTCCGATGGATTCCGCCAATCCATTACGATGCTGAATTCGCCGTTCTCTTCTCCTCTTACCATTTGGCCATTCGGCAGAACAATCGTGCATGAGATTTCCTCTGGCCAAGTGGCATGCATGCGAAATGTAGAATCGACAAGCTGCCATTGTACGGATATCAAGCCTTTAGTTGTCATTGCACACCCTTCAGCGTGGGAAAGACGACCGATTCGTGGACTTATTTTTATCTTCTCGCAGCCTGGGGCAGTGGGCTGAATACCTAACGTTTCTGTTGTATATTCATAAATCGGAACGGAGCCCCAAGCGTGGGCATCGCTGCGTTTGCTCACAGTATCTTCCATCCATGTTGTTAGTCCTTCGCACGCCATTTGCCTCCATGGAGCCAGCAAATCATATACTTTATCGTACAAACCAACCAAAGAAAGCGCACGGAACTGGTAGATGGACATCGCGAATGAACAGGATACAAAGTCTGGGCATTCGATCGACTGAAGGATTGCATGCCTGGCCTCTCTTCCTGTCAACGTCCCACTTAGAACAGCCCAAATTTGGGCGTGTTGGCTGAAAAGCTCCAGTCCGGGGCCGTCGGTAAGGCAGCCAGGCCGGCTGATCGACTTACAGTTTTCCTTTACAGCTAGCTGCATACGTTCGGCTCGATCAAAATACTCCTTCGCAACGCTCCTTCTATCAGTAAAAGCAGCAAGCTCAGCAGCTCTTTGCAGTGCGTAAGTATACATTAGACAATAAACCGTCAGCGGACCTTGGCGGGCTGCGTCAGGAACGCCATATTCTTCTTTCCATTCGTCAGCCCAGTCCACAAAAGACCAATACCGAGGGTTCATCTTACCAATCAGACCGCTTGCTTCAATCTTCCGGTGGAAATAACCGAGTATGGCGTCTACACCCGGTAGGTACCGCTCGACAAGTTCCCGGTCTCCCGCAAACATCATGTGGTCATGCAGCATGTAAATCCAATATAATGAAAAGCCTGGTATGACTTGGGTTGATACACTAGGATATCGGGACTGTGTTAATCCCTCTGGAAGCAAGGAACTGTAGAAATCAAACAAAGTTCTGCGGGCAAGCCTGTCATCGCCAGATAGAATATACGTGAACTGGATTTGGGAGCGGGTATCCATCACATATTGAAGCTGCTCATAATACGGACAATCTTCGTATGTTTCATGCATGCATCGTTTAAGTGTCCTGATGCTAATATCCCATAAAGCAGTTTCCTGAGGATCTGAAGAACGATATTGGGCGACGACATCAAGCGGGTAACCTGTTTCTCTGTAAGAAAATGTACGAAGCGTTAATGGTGCTTCTCCCGTCCTGATTTCAATTCTGACATAGCGGAATGTGCGAAACCAGAAAGGTTCATATTTCTCTATAAACTCTCTGCTTTCCTGTTTCAGGCCACTAGGTCTATAAATATCCAAATCACCATATAAATCTCCATTTGTACTGTCCGTCCGATCCCCTTTGTCACGTATCCAAGGGACCGATATGGGCGGATTCTCATAACATTCGGCGCACAACAGCCTGATTTCACTTCCTTGTCCGCCGGACAAATCCATTTCCAGGTAACCTGTAGTCAGCTCCCCGGCGTCAAGATCTACCGTTATCATTGAATCAGGTGCGATCGTTAACGGGCGTTCGTACGTCAACAATTCCAACCAATCAGGTTTGCTTCCTTTTGCGGAGAGCTGGGAAATACCAACAAATTTGCGTTTAGTTTCATAGAGAAAAGGAATGGGACGTTTTCTTAACTCCCACGGTTTCAGTTCCCCATGAACGATATCGAATACATATCGGGAGGCCTTCTCCCACTTTTCCGAAACATAGCCTGCTTCTGTCCATCCAAAAGGACGCTTGAACCCGTCAACGGCTTCCGAAATTCCGAGAAATTGCGTATAGACGCCTTGGGATAAAGTAATCGCCTCATCCTTTATACATTCCCAGGATTCATCGGTATGTGCATCTGCAGTCTGAGTATTCTGTTCATCTCTGATAACTGCATGCACATACAGCCCAGGAAGCCGCGTACGCCATACAGACTGATTTCCCTCGCCGGCATAAGGATAACGCAGCACCTGAACAGCAAAAACGTTTGTGCCTTCTTTCAGGTATTCTCCAACCTCAACTTCCTCATAATGCCATGTGAACCGATCCCCTTTGCAAGGTCCCCGGCTTACGGGTATACCATTGACATAAAGCAGGTAACGGCTGTCAGCTGAAATGCGAAGCGTGCAGTTATGCCTGCCTTTTCGAAGTTCAAATGTTTTTCTAAAATAGACAAATCCGCCTTCCTTGGCTTCATCTTCTTCCTTCCAATGAGGGTGCCATATCCAGCTTGCCTCTTCTTCCCAATCAGGACGCATAAGTGCCCTCCTTTTTTACAGATCGATTACTCTTTTACACTACCTGAAGCGACTCCTGAAATAATTCGTTCCGAAAAGATGAAAAATAATATCAGAACCGGAATAGTTGCAATGACGGAAGTTGCCAGTGCTTTATCCATATTAAGCAGAATATTGGATGTATACTTCATAACTGCCAGCGGTATGGTTTTGACTGCGTCGTCTTGAAGCATAATTAACGGCAGGAAAAATTGGTTCCATATATTAACCGACAATATAATGCACAGACTGACGATTACTGGTGAAGCAAGCGGAAACATAATGCGGTAAAAAATTCTCCATTCCCCGGCGCCGTCTATTCGTGCGGATTCGGCCAGAGCATCTGGCAAGCCGGCGAAGAAGTTCGTGAGCATCAGTACAGCCATGGATAATCCCGCTGATAACACCAGAATTACGCTCCACGGAGAATTAATCAGTCCAAGATTTTTGATAATCAAAAATACGGGAACTACACCGAGCTGGACAGGGAACATGAGACCAATCAAAAAGTACAGCATTACGCCTTGCTTGAACTTAAAGGAGTAACGACCTAAACCATAAGCAACCATGGATGCTAAAGCTACAATGATGATGATGGTCATCATGAGGATAAATCCGCTGTTCCAGATATTGACGCCGAAATGCTCGTTGCGGAAAACTTTGACATAGGATTCCAATGTAAAGGACTTGGGCCAGCCCAATGTATTGGACAGTACATCTTGCTTGGTGCGGAATGAGTTCCATGTAAGATACCCAAGGATAAGTAAGGTGAAGGAAGAGTACACCCAGAGGATCAGCTTTGTTACATACAGCTTTTTGATATCAGCCATGATCATTTCTCCTCCTTATAAGTGAATCTTAGCTGAATCAATGCAACCACAAAGATGATGGCAAACATGACGACGGCAATGGTAGTCCCCATACCTACGGAGTTTGTGCTTACCGTTCCTCCCATCGCGCCGGTCGTTCCGAAAGTAATTCTGTAGAAAAACAGTGTCATCACATCCATCGAATTGTTAATACCGCCGCTCACCCCTCCCAGCAAATAGCTGAAATCAAATAAGGTCATGGCAGCGATATAACTGATCATAGCAATATTTACGATACTGGAACGGATCTGAGGTATAATGACCGAGAAGAACCGTCTCCAGTAGCCGGCTCCGTCCAGATAAGAAGCTTCCATCACTTCGTCGGACAGCATCTTCATGGCTGCCACGAAGTAGATCATGCTGAAGCCCACACCTGCCCAAGCATTCATAATGAACAAGGTAAGGACCTCGTAGCCCGGAACCCCTAACCAATTTCGAGCATGTTCACCTAACCCGATTAGCTGGAGAAACTCATTGAAAATACCGATATTCTGGTCAAAAACTAGCGTAGCCAGAAATACGATAACGCTAGTGGTAATAAACTGCGGAGCAAAGATCATTGTTTGAAAAAAACGGTAGCCTTTTACACGTGTATAAATTACATAGGCAAAATAAAGCTGTATAGGAATCAGCAGCCCGACGTTAAGCACGACTAAGATTGCATTGTTCTTAAGCGCATTTAAGAACTGCCGTTTCAATTCCGAATTAGTGAACAATTCAATATAATTATTAAAGCCTACAAACACCTTCTCACTAAAACCGTTTGACTGAAACAGACTAAGCTGGGCAGCTGAGAAAATGGGATAGATCACGAAAATAGAATACAGAATAAAACCGGGCAATATGAACCACAGATAAGGTTTCTTTCCAAGCCACTGCAACATCTAGATCGCCTCCAAATGATTTGGACGGTTAAGCAGCTCGGCTTAACCGTCCAAAAATCGTTCTGATTATTTTGTACGGAGCAGCGCTTCTTCCAGCATGTCTGCAGCTTGCTGACCATCAATATGAGAGGTTAACAGTTGCGGCATTACTTGCTGAAGAAAGATATCATTCAACTTGATCTCTTCTGTTGATATGTTCGTTAATACGGAATAAATATTATGACCCAGGGAATCAAACGCACTCAATTCTTTGACTCCCTCATCTCTAGGCGTGATATCCTGCAGGGCCGGCACCATGCCTGTTTCATCCTCAAACAGCTGTTGGGCTTTTTGGCTGGACAGAAACTTTACATATTCGACTGCTTCTTTCGGATGCTTGGTTCCGGCAGATACGGCAAAAGTGGTCGCATTACTGAAGCTTTGCGGAGCAATGCGTTCACCAGATACTGTCGGGATATAAAATCTGCCGAGGTTTATTCCAGCGCCTACGAAGGTTGGATCATTCCAGGTACCATCTGCCATCATTGCTGTCTTGCCGTTAGTAAATGCCAGCTGGGCACCGGCATTGTCTACAGAGGCCAAATCCTTGGTGAAATAACCTTTATCGGCGAACTCTCTGATCGTTTGGAATACCTTAATTATGCTTGGGTCTTTGAAAGAACCAGTCCCCTCATTAATCTTGCTTAATGCTTCCTCAGCGGCAGCAGGCATTAGCGCAAAGGCAAGCCAAGCCCGCTCGAATTCAGATTTACCGGGAACGCTGAAGGGTGTTATTCCCTTATCCTTTATTGCTGCGACCAACGATATAAATTCATCTAAGGTTGCCGGGGCCTGCAATCCTTCCTTTTCAAAAATGTCCTTGTTATAATAAATCAACTGAGAGTCCATAAAGGCCGGAGGCGAGGAATATAGTTTTCCGTCCACCTTCGCGTATTCCATGAGGTCTTCCCCGAAACGGCTGGTATCGAGCCCGTAATCATCCAGATTAAGCAATGCAGCGCTCTGTACATACAGCTTCATTTTAGGGGTCTTGTTTCCTTGAACATAGAACACATCCGGCAGCGAGTTACTCTTAACAGCCGTGTCGATCGCTGTCTCTGACCCTGAGAATTGAAAGTTTAATTTGATATTCGGATGTTCTTCTTCAAATGCTTGATTGATTGCGGTAAATCCCGCCTCAAACGATGATTGGTTAGACTGGTCTCCCCACACGGTTAGTTCCACTTGTTTTTCGGTTCCGGCTTTGCTGCCTTGATCAGGTGAAGAGCTGTTTGTGTTGTCGCCACATGCTGCCAGCAGCAAGACGGAGACACTTGTCACTGCAAGAAGTGCTTTTCTGAATAACCCCTTTTTCATTTTTTATTTCTCCCTTCGTGTCTAACGGTTTGTAAGCATGTAATAATCATAGTTCACTAAATAAAGCGTTTCCATGAACAAGTTTTTGTTTATGATTCCACATTATTGGATAGTTGCATTTGATGTAGGGCAAAAAACCGGAACAGTGATGTCCCGGTTGATCGTCATTCCAAATTATTAGATGAATATTCCATTTAATTAGATGAGAAGCCAGTCGAGTTTCTAAATTCAGAAACGGTCATTCCGGTAACTTTTTTAAACACCTTTACGAAATAATTCGGGTTTGGATATCCCACACGGGAAGCTACCTCTTCAGCAGAAAGCGAGTATCGCTTCATGAGATCGATAGATTTACGGATACGAACCTGGGTCAGGTATTCAAGAAACGTCATTCCCATTTCCTGACTAAATCGATGACTGAAATAATGAATGTTTAAATTCACTAAGCTTGCGGCATCCTCAAGCCGAATGGTACGGGCGAAATGTGCTTCTACATAACGAAAAACCGGCTCCAGCCATGTTTGCGATTTCATCCTGGCGATAGCGGATAAGTCATTGAACCGTTTAATCGTCTGTAAAAAGCAGGACTTTAATTCGTCCCATGTTCGGATGGAATCCATTGAATAAAAGGGGAGGTTCATAAAATCGGACTTCTCTGTATCAATCAGCATATTTATGTTCAATAGATCATTTTGATAAATTTTAAGCATCCACTGGACCAAACGGAACGCAGTATCGGGAGAATAACGTGTCTCTAGTTCGCTGCCTACGGCCTCCAGCCACTTCGCCAACTCTTCCTCTGAAGCTGATGTCAATATGCTTATAAATTGCTGCTGCCATTGTTGAAACTCGATGTCCAGCTGCTCCTGAACAATATTTAGACTCGCATCAAAGCGGTACAAGCCTGGCCCATTGAAAAAGGATCGGTCAATCATTTGCTCTGCTTGGTTTCTTATCACTTTACACTTCTGAAAGATCAGATGCTCAGACATACCGGCTGATACTGTAATGGCAAGATTCTGCTTCACTGTGTCCATCCATTCTTTTACCAGACCAGCCATCATCGTTGTTTCTTCCGGTCCTGTTTCTCGACTAAAGAGTAATCCGTGAAAAATGCCTTGATCAAAGCCAAGAGGAATTGCATGTGTCGTTTTATTCATAAGATCTTGCAGGAGAAAGCCCAAGGCAGTCTGGTCGTCATCGTTGTCTGAGTGATCCATTGACCAAATACGAATTGCAACCCAACAAACAAAAGCAGATTCTTTCAAAAGGTCTGTAAGCAAAGGGTACTCTTTGTGAGAGAAATCCGCCGGAAAAGCAACGATACCCGGAAGTATTCTGGATTGTGTCATCAATCGCTGCCTTTCTTCATCCATGGCATTGGCCCGGCTCTGTCTAGCGCGAACCTTTGAGGAGAGTCTCTCCGATAATCGGGTCAGTGTTGAAATCAATTCATCTGGGTCGAACAGATGCTTGGGAATATAGTCTTGAACACCCAATTGGATTGATCTTCTCGTATATTCAAACTCTTCATAGCTGCTCAGGACTAAAATGATCATCTCTTTATCCGTCTCTCTAATCCGTCTTATCAATTCTAGACCATCCATTTCAGGCATTCGTATATCGGTCAGCAGCACTTCGGGGTAGCCATCTGTAGAAAAGGCCTCCCATGCCTCCTTGCCGTTCCGATAAACACCTTGTATCTCATAGCCATTTTCATGCCAGTCAATGATGGTCTGAAATCCAACCCGAACCAGGGATTCATCATCTACAATCGCAATTTTAATCATTTTCGTTTGGCCATCCTTCGTTCAAGATAGGAAGCTTTAATTCCACAGTAGTGCCTACTCCCCGTTCACTCGTAATGTTCATTCCGTAGGCAGGACCATAGAACATTTCAATCCTCTCTTTCACACTCAATAATCCGATGTGGCTTCCAGTTCCGCTGCTCATAACCTGCTTGATTTCATGTAAGCGCTCTTGACCAATTCCGCTGCCATTGTCCCATACCCGAATACTAAGCATCCCATTCTCTGCTTTTGCCTCCAGACGAATCTGTCCTGAATGATCAATAGACGACAAACCGTGAACTATAGCATTTTCTAAGAGGGGTTGAATCAAAAATTTAAGCAGCCGATACGGTTTCGCCTCATCCTCCAGTTCGACCTGAAATATAAAGTTTTGATGACGTACTTGTTGAATCTTGACAAATTCACGCATGACGTTAATTTCGTTTTCAAGCGAAACAAGTTCATTGGTGTCTCTGATCGAGTATCTCAACAGATTGCTCAATGCATCTATGATCTCTTTTATATGATCCTGTTTTCGTATCATGGCCATCCACCGGATGGTATTTAACGTATTGTAGATGAAGTGAGGAGAAAGTTGATTTTGGAGCACTTTTAACTGCACCTGCCGTTTGCGTTCTTCACTGGCCTTCACTTCACCCAATAGATTGTAGATCTCATACATAACAGAAATAAAGGTTTCATTCAGCTGCGTAATTTCTCTGGCCCCTCTGAATTTGGTAAGGGAGTTAGGCTTCTCGCCGCGCAATCCTCTCCGCATATTGGCAAGAAGCCTCGCGATCGGCAAAGCAATGTCGGTACGAATCAGGTAGGAGGCAACCAAACCAAGGACCAGACTTCCCCCGGCCAGCCAAGCAGCAAAAACACTCATTCGGTAGACGGTCGCATACACGGTATTTAGAGCATATTCGGCTGTAAGCGTCCATTCATTGTAATCAAGACTTTGTTCAAGACGTAAAACTTCAGAAAAGGTATCTTCCTGTATTCCGTGTTCTTGAAGCAGTACTTTATCCGGACCTTTTAGGAAAAAAGCAGTGTTGGAACCTGCCATAGCGGAGCTAAGAACGTCCCTGAATACATTAGATGAAACAATAAGATAAAAATATCCCATAGGTCGGAAGTTCTCATCTTTAATGACTCGTCCTAATCTGAAAGTGCTTACATCATCATCTGTAGGATAACCTGACCTTACAGAATCCCAATAAGGTGCCCCATTGGCTGTAACCGTATTTGACTTTCCTTTCTCACTTAAAGGCTCTTGTTCATCTTGGCCGATGACAAAGGTACTGTTGTCAGTAACAAATACACATCCTTTGATACGGTTGCTGTCTAGTCCGCCAATGATCGGCAGCACGCTTCGCTCCAGCTGCTGCTGAATTTCAATTTTTTCAAATTCGTTATGGACTTGTTCAGACAGTATTGCTCCTATTTCATCTGAGGTTAAAATCTGCAAACTCACATTATTATAGGTCTGAATGGTTGCTTCCAGTTTGTCTACAGTCAGGCTCGTAATCGAATCGGAATATGACTCGGCGTTGGTACGGATCGCAGCATTATAGTTCTGGGCCAAGAGGCTTAGTCCAACGATAGAGGGGAGAACAAATAAGGGCAAATAAAACAGGACCAGCTTCTTGGTCAAACTCCAACTATTCCATCGACGATTTAACCATTTGTATCCAGGTAGATAGGAACGGGATCTTCTCATGCCAGATTCTTCTATACCTCCTATGCTGCTTGGCTGACCTAATTAGCGTCATTTTTTCGACATCATTGTTTTCTTTAAAGCGAATGGTTCCGCGTTCCTTTAAAGCCGAAAACTCCTTGCTCTCCCGTTATACAATCAGACAGATGGAATGCGAACTGGAACTATTGGATGAAATGCTTCATGAACTGTAATATGCATATCTGAAAATAGATTTGTCAAATAATAGAACGATGTCTTTCCATTGAAGACATCGTTCTATCATCGTC
>NZ_JBFRFN010000040.1:0-17963 GCF_052114825.1 Paenibacillus sp. 2TAF8 | reverse complement strand
GACGTTTTTGTTTTCCTGTTCCATAGTGATTAACATATAGCTCGGAGACCGACCACCATTGATCGGATTCACCCATCTGCATGATCTTCACATAACGAGCCTGCTGCTCAGGGAAGGTGATGGAGAGACGTCCTGACACGCCTTCGCCTCCGGCAATAGATGTTCCCCAGTTTTGCCCGTCATCGGAAACGAAAATGCGATATTGCCGGGGATAGTCATCCTTGGCGTTCCCAGGGTCCAGTTCTACTGCGTCAAAAGCACTCGTTTCCCCAAGATCAATCGTAATCCACTGTCCGCTCGTTTGTTTTCGTCCATTCGTCCATAATGTGTCTTGTTTTCCATCAACCATGTGAGCCGTGACATCCGTTCCTTGCGTGGAGGAAGCGGTCACGATCCAGTTTGAGCGATCGGACAACGGAGCTGGATTTGGATACTCAGGGGTCTGAGGCAATTTTCCAAATCGGGCGAGCTTGAGTTCCGAGATGGACCACCAACTGTCTGCGGGAGCAGTCAATACAATTTTGATATAACGCGCCGTCTGCATACCCAAATCGACGGACAGGCTTGGAGATGAGCCTATTCCCTGTGCAATTGGCTTGCTCCAGTTTTCATCGTCCTTCGAAACGTAAACTTCATACCCGTGGGCATAATCACCTCCGCTGTTGCCGGAGTTCATGAAAAGTGTGTCCATCATCTGCTCGTTGCCCAGATCAATATGGAGCCAGTCTCCAGGCTGTTGCGTTTGTCCAGATGACCAGCGGGTAGTCAAATCTCCGTCAATCATGCGTTCGACTGCTTCCGAACTGGAAGAGGCGGTAATCGTCCATTCGCTGCGATCCAGATAGGTTACGCCTTGTGAAGCATCTGGCTGCTTGACTACTGTATGCTCCAATGGATTGACTTTCACTTGAGCTTTCGCATAGACGGTAGCTGAACCCAAAGCTCCGCTGGCATTATAAAAACGAACCGTTTTGGCGGTGTCTGACGGATTCCAGATTTGCGCCGTGTAGACACCGTCCTTTTCGTATACGGTTGCTGCGGGAGAATCTGCCCAAATATCCATGGTACGTGTTCCTGTGGATGCCATGCTATGCATGAACCAGTAGGCGTTAAAGACTTCGTTTTGCTGCATCTCTTTTGTATCCCACTTTGCAAGAGCAGTCTCCGGGTCCCCGATGGATTGAAATGGCCAGATGATGTGTTGCCATGTGTGCTCCTGCTGACCACCAAGATCCTTGATCAGACCGTTGTATAGTGCCGCGGTATTCTTCGGATCACGACCATAATAGGTCATCCACTCTGCGGGCGGCAGCCAGTGAATGCCGTAAATATGCTCTGCGTCGTTGGAGAAGTACGTGCCATACAGGTAAGCACTACCGTATACATGCCCTACGGTAGCGTGTTTGTATTCTTCCAGCCAGTTGTCTCCATCGTAGTTGAACCAGTATTGCTCGGCCGCTTTTTCCTCGGTGACAAAGCCCCAGATGCCTGTATCGCGATAGGCTTTATTCCCTGTTACCTCGCCCCACATATATTGCCCGACCCAACTGAACAGAGCTTCGCCTGCCGCTTCCTGATTGTTTCCGCTGCGATTGTCGGCATAACCGCCAGCCCAGGAATGACCTGAATAAGGATCAAAATTACGCATCCATGGGAATTGATTGTCTGTGCGCGAAGGATTGGCATAATCCCGGATCAATAGTTCAACCATATCGCCATAATCTTCTACAAACGTTGGATCATACATAGCAAGCACCGCAGATGCAAAGACGTAATAACCATACGTAAAATGATGATCCGTCAGTCCGGTATTGACACCAAACCCGCTTCCATAAGGGAAGATCGTTCCCCATTGCCCCGAGTAATAAAAATAATAGGAGTGCAGACGTTCATCCGGTGAATAGGTGTACCAGTCCGTCAAAATGTTTCTCAACAGGGACAGGTAATGGTCTCGACGTTCCTGATCCCCAAGCTGATCGCTAATGAGCACACCCAGCGCAAGCGGATGAAGTTTTTTTCCTTGCCAGTAGGGATCTTCACTCATTAAATTGCCTGAAGTATCTGCATCAAGCTGATCCAGATAACTGATTAATTGCGCGCGTGAGTATGTCGGATCATCCGGCTCTACAAATTGCGGAATAATGCCATAGAAACGATCTTGTGTCGTAAAGCTGTTGCCTTCGTTCACTTTCATCGTTCCACGAATGGAAGGATAAGTAAGCTCTGTGAGTGGAGTCGTTGCAAGTTTCCACTGGTGCGGGAACAAAGCCATTAATGTGTTCGCTGAAAAGTTGGCACGCTTCGTTTGTGTAACGGAATTGAAGGTCGTTGTAACTTGTGAAGTGCTCTCGTTATAGTTGTAATCAACCTTCGTATCCGTCACAAAAGCATAGGCATGCTGGTAATAGTATGCTAATTCTGATGCAGATGGCAGGGTAGCGAGCGACAAATAATTTTCGCTTGATCCCAGCTTAATCTTAAGTGTATTGCCCAGCTTTATAAATGTGGTTCCTTCAGGTGCATAAAGACCATAGTTTCTTGTAAAAGTTTGCGGCGAAGGCGCTCTGTCCTGATTGGTGACTTCTACACCGATATGATCTCCTGTCCATGATTCCCCGTCCTTGAGCACAATCTCACGGTTTTGATCATCAAAGAGACGTGTGATGTTCGGTGAACGGAGCAGGATCGTGTCCGGGTTCTCGAACGTGTTGTACAGGAAAGGGGAGCCTTTGACAAAGGTTGTATTGACCTTCGCCGTGTCGTCATCACTCATGATGATGTTTGCGGAGTAATCTCCGTATCCAGCTACCTTGGTATTCACTTTGGCCGGATTCATACTGCTTGTTGTCAGGATGAGATCTGCTTCACCATCGGCATCCATTGAGTTTCCGTCTGCAGAAAGGTATCCAGCACCAGGATTCAAAATATGAAGCCCCTGCTTGGTGTACCGGTTTTTGAACGGGAGTGTAACCAGACTGTTTCCATCCCCTAAATCCGAAACAAGAATCGATTGCCACCAGTCATTAGATGGAATCGGGGCGGTGATGTCTGCTGTGCGATTTTTGGGGTTTTTCGGTTGCAGCATGGTGATGTCGTTAATGGCATAACTGCCAGCTCCAACCTGTACTGAGCTCATCTCTGGAATAGCCGGAATGGTGTAGACCGGTTTTTCATCACCTTGAATATACTCATACACATCAAAGGCATAGAGCGAATATCCGTTGGTTGTTCCTCGGCCAAGCCCTGCGAACTTTACATATCTGGCTTCTGCATATACAGGAATGTCATCCCGTCCACCGTTGCTGTGTAACTCCCGAACCAACGTAGTCCATTGCTTTGCGTCGTTGGATACCTGAATGTCGTAAGCACGTCCAAAAGCATTTTCCCATTGCAGCGAAATTTCTCCGATTTCATGACGTTGACCAAGGTCCACAACAATCCATTCCTGATCCTTGTATATGGAAGACCAGCGTGTACCTGGATCACCATCTGTCACATTGCGCGCTTCAT
This sequence comes from Paenibacillus sp. 2TAF8, assembly GCF_052114825.1. Lineage (NCBI taxonomy): Bacteria > Bacillati > Bacillota > Bacilli > Caryophanales > Paenibacillaceae > Paenibacillus > Paenibacillus sp. 2TAF8. The sequence continues at coordinate 14,453 of NZ_JBFRFN010000040.1, read as the reverse complement.
AATTGCGCTTCTCCATCTTGGCCTTGTCTTCGGCGGAGCGGCTAGGTTCGTCAATCTCTTCCGACGATGCCATGACCGATTTACCAAGGGCAAGGTTGGGGGCAACCGGTTTTGGAGATGGATTTACTCCACCGCTTCCATATACATTGAACTCGTACAGAGATACACCGTAGGCTTTCTGTGCCCGTTCATGGCTCATTAAACGCACATAACGTGAATTGGCGGCAACTTCTACTTCTGTCAGGCCGCCTTGGCCACTTGTTGTGGAATATATTTGTTTCCAGTTCACCTCGTCATCCGACACTTCAAGGTCGAAGGCGGAAGCATAAGCATTTTCCCACTCAATCGAGATGTTCGAGATGGAAGCCACTGCACCCAAGTCAACATAGATCCACTGAGGGTCTTGCTGCCAAACACTTTCCCACCGGGTATTTTTGTTACCATCCACGGCATGATCGGCTGTATTCCCGCCAAGGGATGAGGAACTATACACCGGTCTGTTCAGTGATAAAAGATATGACCCTTCTGCTGCAGCGTTTGCTGCCTTGTTTGGCCATAGCGGAACACTGCTGATCAACAATAGTATAGATAACAGCAAGTTCACGCAGATGTTACGTTTGTTTCGTTTGTGACTCGTTCGTCCCTTCATATCTTCTTCTCCTTTGTTAGTTCCTGTCTTTTCATCAGACAGAACTTTCTCTTTTTCCTAACAACCTGTTATATGTATAATTCTGTTTTCCCGTGCCGCATTCCTGAGATCGATTTCAGGTTGCAAATAAGGGATAAGCTGATGTTCATTTGTTGTATATCGATCATTTGGAGTGGATTATAAAGGTTTTTTAAACGTTTTCGGAGAAAAAGAGACATATGTCCTACAGGAGGCAAGTGTGGTGTGTAACTATGAAATGCCGAATTAGGATTACGGTCGGATGCAATATAATAGTACTTCCTGCTGTCGGCTAAGTGTGACATTATCCTCCATCAGCAATTATGTTAGAGGCAAGCTATTTACAGGAAATCATAAAGCCAGCACGATCTTTATGATTTTCTATAGGAGAATTGAATGAGGTCTTTAACCATAAATCAGCGACTATCTTTAAAATAAATTGTTTTATCCACAGTAGCCCCAATGCATATGCTATTATTCTAGATAGAGCTGTTTTCTTGCTGGACTGGTGAAGTCTGTTCCAATTCAAATTGTCGGAATGTTTGATCTTTGGAGGGATATCATGAAGCGTACTTATCTATTAATTTTGCTCGTGGCTATATCGATAACTAGTGCATGCGAGCAGACTGATCCAAGTGTGGATCAAGAGAATAAGAGACCTCCTGCTGCCAATGCGGGGAAGGGAGAATCAGTGAGTCTATCTAAATTGGATTCCCAGAAGGCTTATGATCTCTGTGCAGAGGCTTTATCTGGATATTACAAAGCCATATGGAACGGTCTGGAATTTGACGTTAGCAGGTATATGGATGACCCAAATCTCAAACAATATTCAGAAAAAAAGATCCAATCACAGTATAATCTGTTTCGGAAGAACAACTTAACCTATAACCAAGTGAAAGAGGTCAGGATGGAAGCTGAAAAAGTAGATTATATTGAAGGGGAGCAAAGTTTTTATTATCTAAAACTGAATGCACGTATTACTAAGGATGTAGGGAACTACGCTGAGCCTTCTGAATTTCTTGTACAAAATAGGAATGGTAAGATAGTTATTGTTGACTGGTACACATCTGGCAAGAATAGTTACGATTCCATGATGCGTGGAGAGAATCAGGTAATTAATAATCCTGCCATTTGGAAGAATAGCGAATGGGTGGATAAATTGAAATAGTGGATCAAGTACTGTAGGACCGTGATACTTGTTATAAACTAAACCTTGGCTTCAAAGCCCGAAGTCTGTGTTAGTGGCCTTCAGGCTGTCGGTAGAGTATCGATAAGTAGTAGTCTCCGAATGACTCTGAATCGGCCAATTGACSCGCAATTATTTCCTGCTGTTGGATGTTTGGGGCGTATAGAAGTACTGGAACATCCTTGCGGTCGATATTAAAGATGCTGCTTGGAAATTGCAGATTGGAATGTATTCCATGATGAGACTCCGGCATAGTTGTACACCTCTCCTAAAACATGATTTTTTCATATTCTCCATTATATCTAATATGTTATTTTAAAACAGAATGAACAAGCCATCTCAAGCGCATTTTCATTTAGATATTAGGAATGTTTTTGGAAATATTTTTCTTTTATTCTTTTCTATTTTTCAAAACACATGAAAGCAGGTGTAAATATTAATACTCATGTCTTAATTTATGATGGGTTTGTCAATTTCGAAATCATGCTCGCAACCTATTTAATGAAAACTCAAGGGGAAATTATAACTGTGGGGTTAAGTTCCGAGATGGTCAATTCTCACGAAGGTTTTGCAGTTAAACCCCAAAAAGATATAAAAGAAGTGGATTGGGACGAAGTAGAAGTACTGATTATTCCAGGAGGAGATATTGGAGAAATTGAAAGGGATAAGGAGCTAACATCAATTATCAAGAAGTTAGACATTAATGGAAAGTATATTGGTGCTATATGTTCAGCAGTGGAACTTATTAAGCAAGCAGGGGTTTTAGAAGGAAGGGAGTATACTGACAACCATACAAACCATGTTGATACATATAAAGTTAGTCGGAATATAATAACTGCAAAAGCTAACGGATATGTAGATTTTGCAATTGAGTTAGGGAAAATGTTGAATATTTATTCCGACAAAGAGGATTATAATGAAACCGTTAGATTTTTTAAATATTTTGAAAATAATTAGTGGATATTTGTTGTTATAATATGGATGAAAAGGAGTGTGGAAAAGTGGATATTCAACAAGCTACCGAAGAAAAGCTTGAACGTGCAATGCAAAGGGGTGTCCCAATGGATGCTGCAATTCTTGAGGATCTTATGCAAAAAAAATTACTTACTGAAGAGGCAACCCAACGTTTATCAGCTCAAAGAAATTATCATAATAAAGAGGCTAGAGAAAATGTAGTTCCAGTGCGCATTACAGATGATGTTATGAATATGATGGATGCTTTAATTACAAGCAAGCACTCGAATAGCCGATCCGAAGCCGCTTCTTATTTTAATCATGTTAGGAGTCCAAAGCCATTATTCATCATTGAATCAACTCTCAAAAGAGGTAGCAGTTATAGAAGAACAGCAGAAAAAAGTTAAAAACCTCATCGAAGATTCACTCATATTTCCTAAATTGCCTCATCATGAATCAATATAAATCAGCGGTCAGCTCGCACTAAAACTGAAGTTATTTGATAGGAGCTTCAGAGAGTGAATAAGAGAATAATACATTCTCGGTCTTAAATAAGTCTAAGAACGTTATCCAGTAGAAGGCTGGAAGCTTTGTGTGCAAAGCAGACTTGGTCGTTATAGATGATGAAGAGCTCACAACAAGCCTACTTTAACATGGGCTCACCGCTGCAAACAATTCTACTTAGATTCTTTCCTCGTCGCAACCAGCTTCTACTCATAACTAAGGGCATCGCGGGAGTAGATGAGCACAGCGCTAATATCTCTCCAATACTTAAGTGTATTTTGCAGACTTAAAGCCTGCTTTACCGCGTTTTATGAATAATAAACTAAGGGATATCATWGTTATCCCTATGCTAGTTATTAATTTAATAAGAAGACTTTCATCCATCACCCAGGAGATTGAAAAACTATTGATTACACTGTGAAATAAAATGCATAACCAGATACTTTTACTCAAGTAGTAGATGACTGCGAGTGAAAATGCCATTCCGATAACAAGAATGCTAAAAAGTCCGAAATTCCAATGATATTGACTGGTCCCCTTAATAAAAAATAGGGGGAGATGCCATACAGCCCAAATGAGAGCGGTAACAAGGGTTGCACCAATAAATCCAATTTTCTTTTCAAGCAGAGGTTGTAAAATATAACGCCACCCTAATTCTTCTAACCCTCCTCCAATAATCATAATTGGAATAGATAATATTGCCATATATACGGGTGAACTTGGAGTGATACCTCCTAGAAGTGCTGGAATACCAAAATACGCAATGGTAAGTATAAGCACATAGATGTATGTATTAAGAGGTTGTTTAATTGCAAAAGCTTCTTTTATAAAAGTTTTAAATCCTGTTATTCTACCGTAATGTCTTAAAATAAAATAGGAAGCAATCGTTGGCCCACACCCACCAATAGTAAACAGGATCATTCCCAAGGGGGTTCTTAATTCTAATAGTTCAATTTGACTAGCTAACATTAGTACTCCCCATGAACAATAAGTGATGAGGAAAGTCCATAATATGTATTGAAATAGTATTTTGGTATTGCTTATCTTCATATTAGTTTCCACCTTTTATCATTGCAAGCTAGCATCAGCAACGCATTTTTTCTTCCTGTTTTGAGTATAAAGGGTGACTGAGCTTCCTACCTCAAGCCGTAGAAGGAATCGAACTAAGTCCATAGAATGAATTTGCGAATTGTAATTATTGACGAATGTCTAAATCATAATAGAGCAAATTTATTCAAATATCCGCAATGCCAAAGAGCCCGCGTTCTTCGCAGGCTCCTTGTTTTATCGAATTATAAACAGAAAATATTGCAGATGATCGCATCGTCTTTCCCCCAGTTTCACGAACCGTTCCTGAAGTGCTTCAACACCTGACCAGTGAACATCTGTACCAAGGAAATACTTCCAAAAACAGTTCAACGCCCCCGGAATATGTCCGGCGGTGGCATCGATCGGTTATCCTTAGATTTTCGCAGGTGCTTCAAACCCTTGAGAGGATGCCTCAGATTCGTTAGCGCACGCTCCATACTTTGATGCAACTGGCGGCGAATCCAGAGTACAATCCTCTCGCTCTAATTCAGTTCAGTCTGTCCACTTGCGAGTCGATCTGCGATCTCTTCGGCTTGTAGAATGGAGGTGTAGGGATCAGCGGTAAAATATTTATGGATATCCAGTTTGAAGATATGGTTGTTCTGCACTGCAGGCAGGTTGTCCCATACGTTAGGCAACAGAGAATGATCCTTTGTGCCTTCTGTAACCATCATCAGCAGGTAATCACCCACGTACTCTCCGAATACCTCTTCGCTAGCTTCCAGGTTTTCTTTACCTTGGTCCAGAATATCGGACTTCACCTTGGGTGCCGGGGTCAGTCCTAGCAATTCATAGGCTGCTCTTCCGCCACGATTGGCACTGTTGCCGATAATGGCTGGGTTCTTTAAAAAGTTAAAATCGGCAACGGTGAAGGTGGCATCGTCCGGAATTACACCTTTGATTTTGGCCTTAGCCGCTGCAATCCGTTGTTTAAACGATTCGTTCCACGCGATGGCTTCTGCCTCGCGATTCAGAATCTCGCCCATGGCGGTCACCTCGGCTTCCATGGAATCATACTGATCGGGTACGAATACAACAGTCGGAGCGATTTTGGAATAGGTCTGAAATTTCTCCTGGTCCCATGTGATAATCAGATCCGGTTCCAACTCTACCATTTTCTCAAGTGAAACCTCACTATGGTTACCCAAATCCGCGCTATCCACAAGTTTGTCACGCAGGAACATGCCATAATCCAGCAGGCTGCTCGGTACACCAACAGGTGTTACGCCGACAGCCAGAACATGTCCTATATTCCAGTCGACGACAACTCTCTCCGGGGTGAGGGGTACGGTGATATCTCCCATCATTGTTGAGATTGTTCTTGTCTTTGATGCGGTGTTTTCTGTTTCTGTCACGGCTGGCTCTATTGCCTCGTTTTGGGTACAACCACTCATGAATATGGCCATGATAAGCAGAACAGGCAGGGACATACGATACCAAGCTTTCTTAAACAACATGACGAACCCTCTTTCTAATTGATAATGATTTTCATTTGATATAACTCTAGAGGGAAACTTGCGATTGCACAATAACCGATTCGGAACCGAAAGCATAACCATTTCAGAAACCAATCCAGAGGTTGAATTGAGAATGATTATCATATATGATGAGACGAAGCTTTGGATGTAGTAACGAGAAATAAAGAAAGGTCCATGACGATGAACATAGAAGAATACGGGGCATTATGGGAGCATGCAACAATCCGATTACTTGATATTCGAATCATGACCGTTAATACCAGTGAAGAGCCTAATACATGGACGCCTCCCTCGAATTCTTTTTTATTAGTTACGAATGGTGAGGGGGAAATCCGGCTTGGGCAAGCGATGCATCAGATTAAAGGAACTTATATTCTGCACGCTTCCAAAGGAACGCGTCTGGATTGTCTGGCTAAGAATCCGATGGAGATACATATGTTGTCTTATTCGTTACTAGAGCCAGAGAAGTCACATACGGAAAGTTCCCTAACTAATACTGGGTCAAATTCTCTGCAAGTAAGTTTTGGTTTTGAACCAGTTGATCCATTGCCTTTAATTGAAATCCTGCAATGGATATACAGACAGTGGAGTGAACTACAGTCAGCAGGCCGGATTCAAACCAAGGCATTATTCTACCAATGGCTCGCCGAAATGCTGAAACAAATGCAAGAGCAGAAAAAAAAACATACGAAGCTGGACCGGGTAGATCAGGCGGTGCGATATCTGACTCGTCACTACGGGGAACCACTCAAAATGCAACAGCTAGCTGATATGCTGGATTGCAGTCCGAGGTATCTGAACCAATTGTTTCAGCTTCAATTGAACACAAGTCCCAGTCGTGTACTGTCACAGATTCGGATGGAACAGGCGTTAAAACTACTGCTAAACACGAAAGGGACCTTACAGGAAATCGCAGAGAGAGTAGGATATGAGAATGGCTATACTCTAAGTCGCTACTTCAAGAAACATTACGGGGTTTCTCCAGAGTTTTACAGAAAGCGTCGAGACAGTAGCATTTCGAATGTAGCCCCGAGTACATTCCAACCATATTCCCTTCTGAAGAATGATTACCTGGAATGGAGTGAACGAACGGTATCCTTAGTTGAAGATGACCAAACTCGGCCAGCTCAAGAGAATAGAGATCTGACAGGAGTCCAAGTGAGGAAGTTCTCGACGCTTGCGGTGCCAAGAGCCAAAGCTCGGATGTTTACCACAAGCATAGGAGAGATTATGATACCTGAAAAACCTAGTCGTGTTGTCGTGGACTGGCATTTGGGAGAAGTACTGGCACTGGGGGTGACACCTCTTGGAGCACCGCATTCACTCATTGAAAGTAACCAAATGCTGGAACCTTATATCTGTGACCAAGTGCAGGATATCGGCAATCATAATTTTATCTCAATTGAAAAGGTGGTTGAATTGGAACCGGATCTAATTATCACCTGGAATCATGCTGCTTACCTTTCTTATGCCCGTATTGCACCTACGGTTGTTTATGGAGGAGGTAGGTACGGCTCTGTCGAGGAGGAGATCCGTGATATGGGGCATATTTTGAATCGCCATACAGAAGCCGAAACATGGATTAAGGAATACAGAAGGAGAGTACACACCATAAGACAAACGACCACGGGCAAGCTTTTCACAGAGAAGACATTTACGGTTATTGATCCTAATTGGGGAGAACATATTACCCTTGTGGGAGATACGGGAACTCGTGGAGGTAAGGCTGCCTACAGGTTATTGAACTTGAAGCCAGCAGGCAAGATTCGCCAAGAGCTGCTGGAGCCAGGCTTGGAATGCCTGGATGTTGCACGGAGTGCGGTAGGTGGGTATCTGGAGGACTACCTGTTAGTATTGGATAACGGTCCAAGACAAGGGCCTGATGATTCATCTTCAGTCAAACCATGGGAGAAATCGATTGAGACAGATCACTGCCGGATTATTCACCTTGATTGGAATAGGTATTTTCTCTCCGACCCGTTGTCCGCGGTGCTGCAAGCCGAGGAAATGGCAGAGCGGATTATGGAACATAAATTGTTGCTCACGCAATGAGAAGTAGGAGCATTGATTAGATACCAGATTCCCCTCATAACTGATCCAGTCGCTCCAGCTTCCGGAATACAACTTCACATTCGAGAATCCCGCTTCTTCCAGTGCAATCACGTGCGGACAGGTAATTATGCCTGAACTGGAGTATAGTAGTATTCCTGCGGGAGGTTCAGAAACATGAAAGACATACATAATTTCCATGTAACTTAATTTTGTTTGTTCCAATCTCTCAAGTAGGGTCCTCAAGTTACTAGAACTATTTTAGTGTTACACGCCTTTCATATGATAAGTATATTAACATATCGTTTGTGTTTATAAGGTTATTCTTTATGTTTAGCCCTATAATGTTATGTTTGTTAACAAAAAAATATTGTTGTAAATGTATTTATATGTTAGTGTGTATTTGTGTTAGAAAATATTACATAGTATAGAGGGGGAGCGTAATGTTTATTAACCGAACGATTAGGAAATTTGGGGTTTCAGTAGGGATTATAAGTATGTTTACATTTGCTCTACCTTCAGTGGGCTTTAGTATGCCGCTGCAGCCAACAACCATCGATAAGGTAGAAGGTGATTATTATGTAACGTCTGCGATTAAGAACATTCGCTGGGGGTCACTGCCTAATCGAGATAGCTCTCCGATTCTTACTGTACCATCAGGAAGTGCTGTAACATTTGATACGGTATCGCATGAGGGACTGATAGAGGATCAAGGGAGAAATCCAGTGGAGTACTTCGGCAAATTCGGGATATCCCCCGATGGAGTGTTGGATGACGCGAAGGCAATTGCGGCTTCTGAGATTAAGCATGATTATGTAAAAGACGGACCTCATATTATCACTGGGCCAGTAGCGGTTGAGGGAGCAGAGCCGGGAGATGTTCTTAAAGTAGAAGTCCTTTCGTTGCAAACTCGAGTTCCGTATGGTGTCATTTCTAACCGCCATGGGAAAGGGGCCCTTCCTAACGAATTTCCAGAAAATACAGGCCCGCAAGAGGGAGCTAGCGCAACAAAACCGGAATTATATAATAATGTATCTATATTTACGCCTATTGAAGAAATCAACGGCAATTGGTATGGAGTATTACCAACAAAAGCTGGCAAAAATGTACGTTTTCCAATTAACCCGTTTCTAGGTGTTATGGGGGTTGCACCAAATACCAGCGAAGTTGTGAGTTCGATCCCACCTATTGAAACAGGAGGGAATATGGATATTAACGAGTTGGGTGTTGGTGCAACTATTTATTATCCGATTCAAGTTAAAGGCGGGCTATTCTATACTGGAGATCCACACTTTGCTCAAGGAGATGGAGAAGTAGCGTTAACTGCATTGGAAGCTTCCTTAAGGGGGACAGTTCGGTTAACGGTGTTAAAGAAAGGTGATCCATCACTGCCCCATCGTGGAGAATTCACGCAACCCTTTGCTGAAACAGAGGATTATTGGATTCCAATTGGACTGGACCCTGATTTGGATGAAGCAATGAAAGAATCCGTACGTGAATCGATTCAATTCTTATCCGATAAGCTTGATATGGATAGAAGTGTAGCTTATGCTTACCTATCGGCCGCAACGGATTATGAAGTATCTCAGGTGGTAGACCGAACGAAAGGCGTTCATGGACTCATTCGAAAGACCGATTTCCTTGAATATGTTGACGTTGCCATGAATGTAGGGGGTACGACAATCAAACCGGTTGTTCATAACGATGAGTTTTACGTACCGATTCGAACAATTTCGGAGCTATTGGGCGGTACAGTAGTATGGGATCATAAGACGCGTACAACTCAAATCAAATTAGGCACGAAAAATATAAGTGCTCAAATTGGTTCAGATGTGTATTCAATTAACGATAAACTAGTGTTCAATAGTAACGTACCAAAGCTTTTAAATGGCGAAACCGTAGTTCCGGTCTCTGTTATTAATGAAATACTAGGTGCTTATGTAAACTGGACGACGATCGACAAGACGTTAACAGCAAATGTATCGTTAAGTAAAAAGCAATAATAATAGATTTCATTATTCAATCGTGGTGGACAGATGTCCATCACTTTTTTTTTGTTATCATGAATCCCAAAAAGCTGCCACTTTATATCTACTTCGTACAGAAAGGCGTTTGCTGGAAACAAATAAGGAGAGTGTCTTTAATTCGAACAGGATATTTTCTCAATAACCGAAAAAGGAGCCCGTATGAACGGTTTTTAGCATTTTAGTGAATCACATAAATTTATTTATATCCTACATATAACCTTTTGCTGTACTTGTCCATCTAATTAAATAGAGGGCCCTCAGAAGGAGTGAAATTCGTGCATCAAACTATGGAAGAAGAAGTCAACCGAGCACAGCAGGGAGATCGTGAGGCATTTATTCAGCTGTTCCGGAGGCTGGAGCCCGAGCTGTATCGTTTGGCAAAGTCTATTGTGGGACGGGATGAGGATTGCGCGGATGCTCTTCAGGAAACGACACTGAAAGCATATAAAGGCATAACCGGCTTACGGAAGACAGCTTTTTTCAAAACGTGGCTTATTCGTATTCTAATCAACGAATGTAATCAGGTGCTGCGTATGCGCAAACGTACCATCGTCATGGCGGAACTGCCCGAGCAGACCAAGTCGGACAGCAAGGGAGAAGATGTTGTGAACAGCCGGCAGCTTGATTTACGGGAAGCTGTGGAGAATCTGGACGAATCATTACGTTTGGTTGTTCATCTGTTCTATTATCAGGATTTACCGATCAAACAAATAGCGAGTGTTCTGGAGCTGTCGGAAGGTGCTGTCAAAGCACGATTACACAGAGCACGCGGGGTGCTTGCGAAACAAATGGATTGGAAAGGGGAGAGTGCGATTGAATCAACGTGATCTTGATCAGGAACTGCGGGAATTGGGTAAAGCGAATGCGGGTAAGGTACCCGACATGATTCGCCACCGTCAGGAAGAGGTCTATGCCGCACTGGAGGCTCTCCCGATGCAAAAACGCAGTCACCACCGTAAAAAGTCTGTTCGTTCTGTGTCTCCGGTTTACCGGTTCCTTTTGACAGCTGCAGCGGTGATGATTGTTGCCATAGGCAGCTTGATTGGCAGTGCCGCTGTATCACCAGCTATTGCAGCATCACTGCAAAGTGTTCCACTCATCGGCAGTCTGTTTAAGCTTGCCGCCGCCGACTTAGGCCTGCAAACCTTGGAGGAGAGCGGTCTTGCAGATGTCGTGGAAGCCAGCGCCACCCATGATGGAATCACTCTCCGTATTCCAGAGCTTGTCTACGATGGCATAAGGCTATCCATGATAGTTACTCGTGATGGAGAAAAACGAAGTGGCGGTATTCTTGACCAAATTTCTACGGGAAACGGAACAAAGCCCAAATATCCTAATGGAGCCATTCATTCCTTTGATGCGCAGATCGATGGACGTTCCATCTATCGGCAGGACATTGGATGGAATATGGGTCTTAAAGCAAAACGCACATCCGATCCAAATACAGCCATTTATGAATTAACACCACGTTCCGCATCGCAACAGTTCACATCAGCACTTCCAGATGCATTTACGCTGACAGTTCAGATTGGTCTGGAGGGGGTTGATGAGCCATTTGTGATGGAACTTCCAGTGCGTAAACAGCAGGCCAAAGTCATGTCCACCATTCAGAAGTCGAGAGAATGGAGAGGCCACAAGCTGACCTTAAGCGAAATCCAGTTCACGCCGATTACAACCCAAGTGTTGTTAAGTGTTGTTTCGGATGATCAGGAATGGAAGCGTCGGCTATGGTTTGAACTGTGGGATGACAGGGGCAATGTACTGGGCCTCATTGGGGGATATGGTGCGCATGAAACCGGCCACGCAGGAGAGCTTCGTTATAATGTGCTGTTTGAACGCATGGCAAAGGCTCCTTCATCGATCAAACTGAAAGCTTTTTTGCCTGAAATGGAGGATCCTTCATCTTCTTCAGGAAGCTTCAAGCTAAACGAGCGCGGGGAAGCCATTAAAAATTATATCAACGAGTTGGAGATCACCGTTCCGGTGGATCAAGCAGAATTACAGAAACTATACGAGATTTCATCCAAAACAAGAGGAGACGATAAACCATGAAAAACACATCTAAAATGATTGCGGTAACAGCTTTAGCAACAGGATTGTTAGTTGGAGGTGGGGCTTGGGGATATCAAGTAACAACGGTTGATGCTGCGGCAGCTCAAGCTACTGGAGAAAAAGGAAAGGCTGCGACGGCGAGTAAAGCGAAAACCGTTCGAGTAACTCAGAGCGGCATTACCCTTGAGGTGAAAAAAGCCGTGTTTGACGGAAACTTGATTGATATTTCGATCGACCGGACGAGCAGGGGACTGGAGAACAGCTTCGTGTACAACGGTGCAGGAGAGGGAAGTAACCCTATGGATGAAGGAAGTCTTGAGTCTATAGACGTTTATATTAACGGAAAATCTATTATGGAGCTTGGTGGAAAAACTCTTGGGCAAATGCCTAACCTGGGGTGGGGGCCTGGAGATCATTCTGAAAGTGTTCGTGTTAAAATTACGGATGCTTCCTGGTTAGGTGATAAAGGTTACGTTTTTCCAGACAAGTTTCAACTTAAACTAAAAGCAAAGCTTGCAGGGGTGGATAAACCTTACATTGTTGAACTGCCAATGCAGAAGGCAGCTGCCAAACCAGTGGTTTTGAAGAAGAACTTGATCAAACAGTCTGGGAGCATAACTCTTGAGTTTGGTAAAATAAGTCTTACCTCTGCCTCATCTCGTATTCAACTGATTGGGAAGGGAGATACAACAGAACGGCTTTCTCGTATTCAGTATGAGGTTGTGGATGACAGTGGGCGCTCACTGGATTACTTGATAGGGTTTGGTACAGATCAAAACAATAAAGCAAAAGCACTTTATAATGACATCGTGTTAACTCCGATTCATGGTGATGCTAAATCGATAACAATTAAACCGTTTTATCCCGAGATGGAAGTACCTGATGCAGCAAGTGGCGCGTTTATGCTGGATGCTAATGGGGAGATCGTGAAAAATTATATTAAAGATCTGGAGATGGAGGTTCCGTTAAAATAAAGTTAATAACGATATATTAAACTTGGAAAGGCCAAACAAAGTTTATAGCCGAGTTTATTACGTTATGACCAGAAGCCCGCGAAAAACGCGGGCTTTTGTTATATCTAAATATGTTGTACGGTTAGCAATTCAATATCAGTCCGGTTTCACGGTACTTATAGGCTGCTTAGTTTTCGATGATAATTCCGTCCAGCTTGAGATTAACCGGATGTGCCAACGTATCTCCAACCGGGCACTTGCTCTCCAGGAATTGTACAAATGCTTCAACCTGCTCTTGGGGAGAATCTGTTTTGATACGGAATGTATACCGAATATCGGAATAGCCCGGACGCACCTCTGATTTGTCGAAAAAGCCATCCAGGTCAATATCGCCTTCTACATCCACAAAAAAATCCTTGAGATTCACCCCAAATTTAGGCGCATATACCCTAGCTACGATCGACTGGCATGCTCCCAGCGAGGCAAGTAAAGCTTCCACCGGATTCATGCCGGTGTCGGTTCCCCCCAAGTTTTTGGGCTCGTCGATAATAAACTCGAAGTTTCGAGATGTTACTTTCACTTGAACTCCGTTTTGCAGATGAGCAGATGCTTTAAACGTTTGGAGGGCAGCCATTTTGTAGTCTCCTTTAGTAGGTTTATTGATACTGATTTTATTCATAGTTTTCCGCTATGATCATATTAGAATGGATAACTTGCGCTGTCAATCCTCAATTTCCCAATATTTTGATCTAGGGAACAGCGCAAAGAAGCATATGCTGGTCTCTAACGTTGCTTAGGCGGACTGCTTATTACATTTAGAAGTAGGTGATTACCAAAAAACCACCCCTGTCCCGCAAAATTGAGGGAGAGAGGTGGCTGGATGAACGATATTTAAATCCTTAGATTAATGATTTTTTAATTCAGCGTATCAATGGTACAGCTTCAATTCAGCAATAGACCACCACCACTCAGCATTGTCCGTAGTCAAAGCAATTTTGACATATCGTGCCTGCTGGTTGGTGAATGTCGCTGAGATTAAAGAATCTGTTCCCACAGCTTCTGAAACCGAATTCCAATGCTCGCCATCCGTTGAAGTGACGATTGTAAAACTGCGGGCATAGTCATTGGTACTGCTGCCTGAGTCCATAGTTAACCGGCTGAAATTCTGGATGCTTCCCAGATCGATCTGAATCCACTGGTCTGCTTGTTGTCCGGATGCAGAGGTCCAGCGTGAGTTCAGATCATCATCCAGCAGTGCACCAACGTCTTCAGACGTGGAGGCTGTAGCTGTCCAAGATGTCCGATCCAGTTCGGTAGGCAGCAGATCATCCTGATCCCCGGGTGCCCATGGTGTCTGATCGGCAGTATAAACTGCGATTTCAGCTACAGACCACCAGTGAGAATCCGTTCCGGTCTGGACGATTTTGATATAGCGGGCCTCATGAGCAGGGAATGAAATGAAGAGCAAGGCATTTTTCCCTTCACCCGTAGCCA
>NZ_JBFRFN010000039.1:0-27802 GCF_052114825.1 Paenibacillus sp. 2TAF8 | reverse complement strand
ACTGTTGCGTTCGGATTGAGCCATCGTTGCACTCTCCCCTTCTGCTTTCGCGTTCAGACCCAGATCCAGCATGCCACGGCTTTCGCTGGCATAGCTACTGTTTGCGGTACGCTCGCGGTCGTTCACGTTACTGTTGCGTTCGGATTGAGCCATCGTTGCACTCTCCCCTTCCGCTTTCGCGTTCAGACCCAGATCCAGCATGCCACGGCTTTCGCTGGCATAGCTACTGTTCGTGGTACGCTCACGGTCGTTCACGTTACTGTTGCGTTCGGATTGAGCCATCGTTGCACTCTTCCCTTCTGCTTTCGCGTTCAGACCCAGACCCAGCATGCCGCGGCTTTCGCTGGCATAGCTGCTGCTTGTGTTGCTGTTGCGTACCTGACCATCTCGTGAATACTCGTTCATCGTTTCTGCTTCTCCCGACACATTGGCATTCAGACCGAGGCCCAGTTTGCCAGAGCTACTATGCTCACTTGTAACGTCCGAAGATTGGTTATTGTAACGGTTCATGTTCTCAGCGGATACACCAGCATTGAGCCCTAGATCCAGATTTAATGCACCGCTTGTACTGGAGGAACCCCCATAGCTGCCAGTATTCCCGTAACCAGCGTCACGTTGTCCTGATAGCAATGATCCCAGTTCCAGACGCAGACCTGCATTTAAATCCAATTCACCGCTGCTGTTGCTGTTATAGCTATCTGCATAGGTTGCCTACGAAGCTCCCAGCAATCCAGCTACCAGCGTACCCGACAATACCGACAATTTTACCCAACGATTCACTTTTTTCATGATAATATACACTCCTTCTCATTTTTGGTTGAATTAACGCAATTGTTGTTTATGAGAAAGAGGTATATTTCGGCGGTTGACCTGGTGGTGCTTGTGACCACTGGCTGAAACCATCCAAACGTTCCATGTCAAAAGCAAAACCATAACCCGGCATCACCGGACTTGTTAACGCCAAAGGCAGTACTACAGCTGGCACGGATGCTCCGCCCCCCGTCACACCGGACGAACCGGAGCTTGTACCTATAGAGGTACTCGTTGCAGAAGGAGCTATTGCCATTACAGACCAGTTGACCGGTCGTTCTGTCCGTGGTTGCCACGGTGCAGAGGCTTCATCCTGTTTTTCAGGTAATACCTGATCTGCATTCAGATTCCCCTGACCTTGGTTCTCGGCTGCTGATTTACCAAACGAAGGGTCCATCTGCAACCATTCATTATCCAGTAAAGATACGTTTGTATTCGTCTCCTCAGCACGCTGGTTCAGACGATCCTGCTCCACAGGCACAGCCTGAGAAACAGTGGGTTCGGTGACCGAGTCCGGATTGATCTCGCGATCAATCACCTGACCTGTAACCTGTATTTCATCTTGTTCCGTGTTCTGTCCACTCACTTTGCCCTGAGACGAAGGTGAGTCGGTTGCTGTACTTGAAAATGGCTTCTCATCCTTAGGTGCTTGCACAGCACCGGGCTGCTCTGAATTATTCGCGGGCTGCTCCGGTTTCACAACCGGAAGTTCAATCTTCCCTTTACCAGGATCAACTTCTGTTGCTACACCAGTAGCAGGTACGTTTGCTTTCACCTTTGGAAGCTGTACCTTACCTTCGCTCAAGTTCACACCTGATGTCGAGAGATCCACTGACGTAACTTCAGGTACATCGACTTTGACAGAAGGAAGTTCAACCTTGCCTCGCCGCAGGTCTGTTTGCGCAGCAGACGTCTCTGCTTTGATGACCTCAGGAAGCTCGGCTTTAATACCCGGCAAGGAGGCTGTACCCTCTTGTAGATTCACCTGACTGCTGGACACATCTGCTTGAATGACAGGTGTGTCTGCTTGTACAGAAGGAAGATCCATCGTCCCTTGCTTCGCATCGATGCCAATCTGCGATGTTCCTGCCGATCCAAGCGGTGTATCCACTTTCAGCTCAGATACACTTAGCTTGCCGGTAGATGCATTCGTTTGGATCGAAGGAACTTCTACATCAAGTAGTGGTGTGGATATTGATATCGATGGAGTCAGATCAAGACTGCCGTCTGCATTAGGTGAAAACAGGTTCAGTGACAATCCGCTAGACGGTTTGCTTGAACCCACCTGATTTCGAGCATCATCTGCATATGCATGCGATGAACCGATGCCCATAACCAACGTTCCGGCCAGAATGGCTAACGGAATGCTTGCCAGACGAGTGATCGATCTGGGTAATTTCCCTTTTAAGTTCAAGTTGCTTCACCCCCTTTCCGCGCTAGCGTTGGTGGGACAAGGCATATAAGTTTTCCCCTAGGATTAATTAGAATACAGGGATTTCTGCCTGTTCCTCATTAAACATGAAGGCGTTTCCTCAAACGATTTTCCAGTAAAAATATTTTAAATTTAAATTAATTTCCACCTTCATGCTGGGGGATCACCTCTCGAAAACCACCTTACGACACCTCTCCGGTTGACACAGACTTTGCCGGAAGAACTGCTTCCAGATCTTCTCCACTCTTCGCTCTTGGCTTCAACAAATACAGCAGACCCAGCAGTGTCAACAGAATGCCTGAACTTACAAACGCAGGCACAACACCAAACGAAGTCACTAATAACCCGCCAGCCACAGGGCCGAGAATGTTGCTCGTTGTCATCACACTGCCTACGGTGCCAAAAACCCTACCAGTCATTGGCTCAGGGGTCTGTTCTTGCAGCAGAATCTGAAAAGGCACGACTGCAAACCCGATACCCACACCCGCCAGGGCAAAAAGCGAAATAAGAAGCAGCTGTGCGCCCATTCCTGCTGAAGGCCATACGACAACAACTAACCCAGCCGTCCCGATCACGAGGCCTGTTACAGCGGTACCTATCCCCATTTTTAAACTGTGGCTCGCTGTTTTCCATTTCCGGACACTCATCGCCGCGATTAACGTTCCAACACCACTTGCGGCAACGCACCATCCAAGCAGATCACCCGAAATGCCGGGAAGTTGCCTGAACAAAATGACAGTCTGTGAATCGGCAAATTGCAGAAACAAAATCGCAGCTGCCAGCAAAAGAAGTGACGTTCCTACGCGAGGAAGTGAAGCTAGCATACGGATACCCTCAAGTGTTTCTTTCCAAAAGGATTGTTTTACTTGAGTCGATCTTGCTGTCTCTTCCTCTACTCCTGTTACGTCAGAATCTGCCCTTTGGATCACCCGCTGTCCGGGAATCCACAATAAAATAATGCCAGAGATCAGAAACGATGATGCATCCAGCACAAAACACCACGTGATCCCAAACCCGGCTACAAGTAATCCGCCCAGTGCCGGACCGATAATTTTGGACATCTGTTCAATCACCGAGCTAATGGAAACCGCTTGGGCAAGCTGGTGATGTGGCACAATTTCTTTCAACTTGCCGTTCTTAGCAGGTGAGAACATGACGTCAAATAGAGATTTAAGAATAAGCAAAACATAAATATGCCAAATCTGATCCGCAAAAATAAATGCACCCACGATGATAATTCGGGCCGCATCCGCTGTAATCATCATCCACTTTCGGTTCAGGCGATCTGCCAGAGCACCGGCAAACGGCCCTGTGAGTAGCATTGGCAGTGCCGCAGATAGCATCACAAAAGTGATCTCCCACGGCGTTGCATTCCAGCGAAGCCCTACCAGGGTGAAAATAGCCAACAGATGCAGCCAGTCCCCCAAGTTGGATATCGCCTGAGATACCATCAATGTCATGAATGCCCGATTTTGTTTCAGTGCCCCTTGCCCTGCTACATTGTAGTTTGTCGTCATCCCACTTCTCCTCCATCATTTTCCGAATATCTAATATGAAAATGATTATATAAAAGTTTCTCTGGCAAAACCTCCTGCCAGAGTCTGAGATGAAAAACACCCACAGGATGATTTTTGCTTTTGTGCTTCCCCCCGCTCTGTTCCATTTGGTTGCTCTGATCCGGAATATGTATTCTAAATCGTGACGAATGATCAAATTTTAAATGCTAAAAATGCAAATCTTGTGACATATCGCATGTTTTTCAACGATATTGAGGTCTACAATGAACATATGACGATCCTCCGATTCGTCAATTGATATAATGATCCAACTCATATAAGTTGATCTGATCTTTTACAGAACGCTTTGTATAAGTTTAACTATTATTTACACAGAAACGGAGAGGACAGAAAAAACCTGGAGAAGCGTAGCGTTCGCCTAAAAGCTTTCTGCAAGAAAGCTACATCGGAAGCATAAGCTTATCACCGGATTTTCCCTTTAAGAAAAGGGAATCAAAAAATCTGGGGATAACAGCGATTGGAAGGTTATTCTGTCATCGGAGTGAAGGGGTAAATTAACCTTAGTTCAAACTTATACAGCAAAGAGAACCTTCATATATCACGTCAACTTATATAAATACACTGAAAGGCGGGATCAGCATGCTGGAATTACAAGAGATTGGGACAGAACGTTCACTTCATCTGTACCGCACCCTCGCTCATACGTTCAAAAGTGTGAATGAACACGCTGTATCTGGAAGTAAAGTACATGGTTTTAACCCGACTGCCTATGGAGTGCTCGAAGTGTTATACATGAAAGGGGCACAACCAATTCAGCAAGTAGGGGCTCAATTACTGTTGCAGAGCGGCAATGTCACCTATGTCATTGATAAATTGGAGCAAAAGGGACTGCTGCGCCGCAAACATTGTCCTCAGGACAGACGCATTATTTTTGTTGAACTGACCGAAGAAGGTCAGCGTACGATGGATGATATCTATCCGGGTTATGCAGTCAAGATTGATCGTGCGGTCAGCGGACTTAGCGAAGAGGATAAGGAACTTCTATCCGAACTTCTGGACAGACTGGCTCATGGTGCAGAAAGTCTGTCAGCGAGCAGCTAGAATTGGATTAAGCCGTAACATGAAAAGACCGGATTAGCCTCCACTTAAGGCTTATCCGGTCTTTATTTTTTTATTGATTTTCAGCCAATGAAAACCTGCCCGCAGAACATATTGCCAGCCCAGAAAGATCGGGGTGAAGATAAACATCTGGCGGATTGCCCCCATGTAAAGAAACGTATCCCCCCGAAACACAAAGACAGAGAACAGAACACCGCTGAATCCTGCTAAAAGAACATAACCAATCATTATGGAAACAAGCTGCATCGTGACTCCTTTGAATCGTCGCGCTAAAGACAGAGTCACCGCATCCGTCAAAAGTGACAGCGGAAGAATAAGAAAAATGGCGATTGCTAGAGTAATCAGTACAGCTATCACTAATGAATACCATAGCGGATAATAATACGTATTCTCCATTCGTTCGGCAACCGGTACATAGTTAATAAAAACCATAATGACAGAGATCGAAATACAGGCTAGCAATGCTGAGAAGATACGGACAGGAAAGGAAACGGAATGCAGGGCTAGCCACTTCGGGTTGCTCAAGGTTTCATCATCCTCCTTTTTCCAGTCCATCATACCAGACCCATTGAAATATAAAAAGCAGCTGATTCAGCTGCTTTATTAGGACATAGCGATGATATGCATCGATCCATGCATTCCATTGCTTTGCTGTGCATTTGTATTCTTCTCCGGGCATGCCGGTTACTTCTGCGTGGCTTCCACTTGTGGCGGCGCATCAGCATCCTCGGGGACGATCAGCCGTTTGCGCAAAGCTAGTGTAGTAACCCACGAAACAATCGCAATAACAAACATGATGACAAACAAGGAGTGCAAACTGCCTTCCAACACACTTCGCAGCAGCGCCCACTTCTCGTCCGATAAAGTTGCATCCGTATGCGGTGCAAGCAGTTCGTTTAGATCCTTCTCCGAAATACCTGACGCTGCCAAATTTTGTTCACTCGACAGTGCCGAGATGCGGAAGTTCAGCCACGTTCCAAATGCTGCTGCACCAATCGTCTGGCCGAGTGTACGCATGAACGTATGCAGTGCTGTTGAAGAACCACGCTCTTTATACCCTACAGAAGACTGGGCAATGATGGTGAAGATCGTAAAGGCAAAACCGAACCCTAGCCCATAAATAAAGGTCAAAATGAACAGAACGACCTGCGGAGAAGTCCCGCCAACTAAGAACAGCCCGCCCGAACCAACGGCAATTCCGGTAAGTCCAATTAATGTGGTCAACCGTGATCCAATCTTGAGCAGCAGTCGACCTGCCAACACGCTACCGATTAACCAACCAACGGACATAGGCGCGAGTAGTAGCCCGGACTCCGTTGCATTGCCTCCGCGAACCCCTTGCACCCAGAGCGGCAAATAACTGGTTAAGCCGATCATCAAAGTGCTGGTCAGCAGGCCGGCGATATTCGCCACCCGGATGTCCCGGATACGGAACAGATGGAGTGGCACCATCGGAGCCTCGGCTCTTTTTTCCACCACAAAAAACAAGATGATAAACAGCACGGCAACGATGCTCAGTGCCACAATCAATGGAGAACTCCATGCGTAATACTGTCCACCCGCCGATAAAACAAAGAGCAAAGCGGTAATACCAACGGTGAAGGTCAGCGCTCCCATATAATCAATTTTGGCCGTGCGTGGTGAGATGTCCTCCTTCAAATAACGGAACACAAACCACATTGCAAGCAAACCAAATGGTACATTAAATCCGAAAATCCACTGCCATCCAAGGTTGTCCACGAAATAACCGCCGAGCAACGGGCCAACGAGAGATGAAATGCCCCATACCGAGCTGATCCAGCCCTGGATTTTTCCCCGTTCCTCAATGCGGTAAATATCCCCGATAATCGTAAAGGTAACCGGCACGACAGCTCCTGCCCCAATCCCCTGAATGGCACGGTAAGTGATCAGTTGCTCCATATTCTGCGAAAGACAGCATAAGAGTGATCCCAGCAAAAATAAAGCACAGCCGATGAGAAAAACGGGTTTACGTCCATATATATCACTAATTTTGCCAAAAATCGGGGTACTGACTGCCATGGTGAGCAGGTATGCCGTAAAAATCCAGCTGAGCAGCTGCACGCTCCCCAATTCGCTGACAATCGTCGGACCCGCCGGACCGATCACTGTTCCTTCAATCGCGGACAAAAATGTTGCCAGCAGCAGACCAGCCAGAATGAAACTGCGCTTCAAACCTCCTGTTGTATTCACACAAACCCTTCTCTCTTTTTTCTCTTTAACCATTAGAAGATATTATTTACATGCCCACTGCGAGCCAGAACAATCTTTCGATCGTTGTTACCCCCAGATTTTTTTGATCTCTTATTTTGTTTAAAAGGGGAAATCCGGTGGTAAGCCTATGCTTCCGATGTAGCTTTCGTGCCGAAAGCTTTTAGGTGAACGTTCCACTTCTCCAGCTTTGTTCTGTCTCTCCGTTAATGTTGTAATCTCAAAATAAATTAAGTATCTTTTCCTACCTTACTTTCCACTACCTTCTCTTATTGCGGAGAAACTCATCATATAATAGCGAGTACATCACCATGTCCTTGTATCCCGTAGACGTATGCTGCACCTGGCGTAGCAGGCCCTCACGTGTGAAGCCCTGACTTGTCAGAAACGTGCCCGAAGCTGCATTGCGCGGGTCCACAAGAGCTTCAATCCGGTTTAATCCCATGGTCTCATAACCAAAGGGTAGCAGTGCCGTGAATGCCTCGGACATATACCCGTAACGCCAGTACTCACGACCAAGCTCATATCCGATCTCACCACGAAATGCACCTTCCAGCTGCCATGTGTTGAATCCGCAGCTGCCGATAAGTTTGCCGGTAGCCTTTAGTTCGATGCCCCACCGAATGGCATCCTCTTCCCCTGCCATATGATTCAGCAGCCCGATCATGTCGGCCGCCTCGCTTGTCCCAATCATGGGTGCGAGATTCATATACCGCGTAACTTCCCGGTCTGACCAGTGTACGAACATCTCGGCCGCATCCTTGCGGCGCATTTTACGCAAACGAAGCCGCGCAGTCTCAAGCTCCGGGATTCTTCCTTTACATTTATACATTACCTGACACTCCGATCCGATCTTTCTTGCAGACCATAAGATTCATTAGCCATCTAACCATAACCTGCACCAATTGGCAACCGTTCACTCCTCAGATCATATCAAAAAACCGGGCGCATCTGCTCCCGGTTTTGACGTACCTATGAATCCACCAGCACAGGTTGTCCTGTTTACGCCGAGGGTTATTCCTGTTTCACTCAGCTTCTCGCAAAGCCGGATCTCCTAAACCCTTAAGCCGGAGAAGCTTTCTTGCTGCTAGCAAGCAATTCCTCGCTTACCCGTCCAAGCACGGCAACAATTTCCTTATACTCCTCAATACCTGTCCCGGTCAGGCTCCACTGGTCTCCGTGGGCAGTCAGGAAGTTCTCTTGCGTCAGGTGTTCAAGCTCCTGCTTGATCTCACGTTCACCCACGCGATATCCTCGTTCTTCTAACATAGGCAGTGCATCGCTTACGGTTAGATCCTCATTTTGGGCAAAATATAGAAGATGAATTCGTACAAATAGGTTCTGTACTTCTGCATGCATAAGCTAAGCTCCTTCCAGGGTTGTAGCCCTTCTTGGTTGCTAAGTAATTACCCCGCGAAACTACCCGAGAAACAGGTGCATGATTCAGGAAATTCCACCTCTTTCCAAAATCATTCCGCTTGACTAACCGCATCCTCTGCACTAATCTTGAAAATAAGTACCATTTTTGCTCGGGAGGGTGATTCACCATGTTTCAAGCTGTTTCCTATGAAGGAACACGAAGCGAGCAGCACACCGCCGTCCTGGGACAGTTAAGTGCTCTGATCCGCGATGAACCTAGTGCGATTGCCAATCTGGCTAACGCTGCTGCGCTGCTCAATGTATTTCTAACCGACACCAACTGGGTCGGATTCTATCTGTATGATGGAAAAGAACTGGTCCTCGGGCCTTTCCAGGGATTGCCTGCTTGCATCCGTATTCCACTTGGACGCGGAGTATGCGGTACATCTGCTGCGGAGAGACGTACACTCGTAGTTGATGATGTTCATGCTTTCCCAGGCCATATCGCCTGTGATGCTGCTTCCAATAGTGAGATCGTTGTTCCGATTGTCAAAGACGGACAATTATACGGGGTGTTAGATATCGACAGCCCGATCAAAAATCGTTTTGACGATGAAGATCGTATCTTCCTGGAAAAAGCCGTCAGCTTGCTCGTTGAGCAACTGTAAGCCGTTTTGAATCATTTACAATTCATTCGAACAAGAGAATTTGTGTTCTCACGCCATATAATGGTGCCATCGATATGTGTTAACAAAAAGCGCAGCCTCTCAGAGGTCTGCGCTTTTTGTTGCTATGTTCACACCGATGTTCTGCCCGCCCATGTTACTTTATGCATCTAGGATAGATCCTGTGCCGCTTTGATAATCATTCCCTCACGCAGAAACTCTGCCAATCGCGGATGGTAGCCATCATACATGTTCCGAAAATCCCGGTGCTCCACATAGAGATTGGCCAAATCCCGATAGATCTCTGCCGTAGGTGTGTAATACCCTTTGATCCATTCAAGGTGTCTTCCAATAATTTTCTGCACATCCGGACTGCTCGGCTCAAGGCCAAGCTCAAGTGCCTGTTTCAAATCGAGATGAATCCGATCAATCTGGGCCTGTGAATCCAAGAAATCCTCCTTGGATTTCAGTTCCATCTTCTCGGTGTTCAGATCGCTTTCCCGTAATGTATTATGCGAGTACTGTGTTTGATCTGCTTCTGGAAGCCGGGTATGACCTGTATCATGCGCAAAACCACGGTACAGTTCATGCTCCTCCATTGTCTGCTCTTCTTGAAGAAAGGAGACCGTTCGATCCAACGTCTGGATCAAACCGTGCAGGCGAAGGGCTTCCTCCAGAAGGCGGATACGATGCTGTTGCATCACACGTACCATTTCCAGAGGTTCTTCTTTAAGCATAGAACTGATCTCTTTCTCTGGCACGCCAACCTCCTTGCAGAACAAAATTTGCTGAAGTTTCAGCAACTCCCTTTTTTCATAATACATATCTTCATCCAGTCCGCGAAAAGCAGGAGACAGTAACCCCAGCTCCGCATAATGGCTTAACTCACTTAAGCTCACACCTGACATACCGGATACATCCGTCATAGAATACGCCATATGAGTTCACCTCCTACCTGATCTGCGTGTTCAGAATCTTCACCCGCCGCATTGTAATTGCGTTATATTAAAGAAACACAAAAGAATTGACATGCAAAACCTTATCCTGCTCGGTACGGCAGAACTCTTTTACACTGGATGTTTTGAAAAAACTCCACTAGTCCTCCAGCTGTACGCAGCCAACCTTATCATCATCCATAAAGATTGGAACCCGTAGTTAAAAAAATACGTGCACCCATGCTCTATGAAACAACAATTCAGACAGTTGCTTGCAGGATGTTACCTAATTAATACCCTCCTCACTCAATGTGAACCTGTAGTCATTGAAGAAAAATAATGAATTTTTTTAGACAAAGTTATCCTTTTGGCAATCGTTTTTGGTAATCGTTTATACCCAAAAAATCCTGTATCTATGAGATAGGTACAGGATTTTCAGAAAATTTATAGCTATCGCTTTATTACAATTGCCGAACTCGGTTAATTTTTATTAAACATGACAAACTTCAATTCCGTCATTTCTTCCGTTGCATACTTCACACCTTCACGCCCGATGCCACTTTGCTTCACCCCGCCGTACGGCATATGATCCACCCGGAATGTCGGAATATCATTGATCATTACACCGCCCGCTTCAATTTCATCCACAGCTCGAAGCGCTGTTTGAATATCATTCGTGAATACTCCTGCCTGAAGTCCATACATGGAGTCGTTGACATGCTGGATACCCTCGTCTACTGAATCCACCGAGTTAATCACAACAATCGGCGCAAATACTTCCTGACAGGATACCTTGGCATCACGGGGCACATTCACGAGCACTGTTGGACGCAGCACGCCGCCTTCAGCCTCGCCACCAGCTGCAACCGTTGCTCCCGCCTGTTTCGCCTCATTGATCCAGTCCAGAGTGCGCTGCACATCCTTAGAAGTAATAAGTGCGGACACAACCGTATCCTCATTCAGCGGATCACCGATCACAACCTGTGCAGCTGCTTCGGCAAAGCGCTGAATAAACTGCTCAGCAATCGCCTGATGCACATAGATACGCTGTAATGAAATGCATACCTGCCCCTGATAGGTGAATGCGCCTATAACACAGCGCGGGATTACCTTGTCCAGATCAGCATCCTTGTCTACAATGACAGCCGCATTGGAACCCAGCTCCAGCGTAACTCGTTTCAATCCAGCGTTGCTGCGGATACTTGTCCCAACGGCTGGGCTGCCAGTGAATGTGATGTAAGCCACATCAGGATGCCCTACGAGCACATCACCAATCGTTTTACCTTCACCGCTTACAACGTTTAACGCACCATCTGGCAATCCTGCCTCTTGGAGCAGATTCGCGATGTAATAGGCAGACAGCGGTGTCTGTTCCGCAGGTTTAAGCACGATTGTATTCCCGGCAGCCAGCGCGGGTCCAACCTTGTGTGCAACCAGATTCATGGGAAAATTAAACGGCGTAATCGCGCCAATGACCCCGAGTGGCTGCCGCATCGTATAACCAATGCGACCTTCGCCACCTTTGGCAGCATCCATCGGAACCGTCTCTCCGGTTAAACGTTTTGCTTCTTCGGCAGCAAACCGATAAGTCTCGATCGTACGATCGATCTCGGCTCTTGCCGCAGTAATCGGCTTTGCCGCCTCCAGTGCGACGACGCGAGCTGCCTCTTCTTTGCGTTCCTCCAGCATGGCGGACAGCTTGTACAGTAAGTCCGCACGCTGATGTGCAGGCATCTGGCGCATCGCTTTACGAGCCTTCACAGCCGCCGCAATGGCAGCCTCAGTCTCCTCTGCCGAGGCAGAAGCCACTTCTGCCAACGATTCCCCGGAATACGGCGCCTGGAGTGTTGTATATTGTACTGATTCGGTATGCTTGCCGCCGATAAGCAGATGTTGTTTTTTCATAAACGCATCCTCCGTTCCTTCGATTCCTCACATTCTCACGATTCAGCATCAAACGCATTCATTGATACTCATCCCTTGCAAGAAAGTAACTATTTAGATAACCCCTACTCTAGTTATACACTATTTCGCGCTCATCCACCCAGTGGACGAAATGATAGAAAGTTACTCAGTAGTAATCGTTGGTCAGGCTGTGTCTGAGCATCACTACTGTGCGTTGTTATTGGTTTCCGTTACTGTGGTCCATAAGCTATAACTCTCAATATGAAAGTAGTCGGTTGAACCACAGGGCTGGCATAGGATGATACTCCTCAGCTCTAACGATCACCAGGAACCTTATTTAGCCAGATTTGAGGCGAATAGAATTCTAACGATCACCACAAACCTTATTTCATTCTAAAACACGATAATTACCCATTTTTCACACTGAAAAGACCAAATAACGTCTCTACGGATCGTTAGAATTTCAAAAGGGTATTTTTCCGCAAAATAAGCTCTCCTGAGATCGTTAGAATTGTTGCAGCTTTATTTCACCGTCAAAACCGGACATTCGGCATGCTTCAGCACACCGTGACTAACACTGCCGACTACAATCTCTGCCAGCAACCTTTTCCCGCCGGTACCTATCGCAATCAGATCAACTTGTTGTTCACGTGCAATGCGACAGATTTCTGTTACTGGATCACCTGCGACCAGCATCGTCTCATAGGACACCCCGCGGCTATCCAATTGCTCAATTACCGGCTCGATCATGTGCTTCCCTTCTTCTGCAACGCGTTCCTCCAGATCTACGCCAAGCGCGGGCTCGTTAATTGAGATCGATGGATTCACGTGCACGATAGTCAAATTGACAGAATGTTTCATCTGTTCAGCCAGCATCAGGGCCTGCTCCAAGGCCTTACTCGCATGATCCGATTCATCCACAGCGACCAATATTCGTTTTAGCATATTAATTCCTCCAGTCTGTTGATACGCACGAAATATTGTTTGTTTATTTGTTCTTATTTTCTGTTATTATTTTCTGTTCTTTTCTTCTATTCTGTTCTGTTTATTTGTTTGTTTGTTAAGGTCTGCATCCGTCAAATATCCTTAATAAAAGTTCATGGATGTTATTAGCAAAAATGAATAGGCTCTATCCACAATGTTTATTCGCGAGCGCTCAAATCGCAATATATCCATTAACCATTAGTGAGCATTGATGATCATTAATGAGCTGTGATTGATAACATTAATGAGCTGTAATCGACGCATCGATATCCCGCAGGTGACGACGGCGCATCAGCAGTACAACCACACCAATCAGCACCATCAGCGCACCGAAGTAAAACGGCGTTTCTGGCAAAAACCATTCCGATAATTTACCTGCAAGCCAAGGTGCGAGCGCACCACCCATAAACCGCACAAAGCTGTAAGCCGCAGATGCTACGGAACGTTCCACTGGTGCTGCCTCCATCACAGCTGTTGTAATCAAAGTATTGTTTATTCCAAGGAAGATACCTGCCACGATAACCGCAACGATCACCGTTGTCGATGATCCCATTACCGTACCAGCAGCCATCACCAGCAAGTCCAGCGCAAACAACGTGAGCATGACACTCATTGATGGCACGGAGCCAAATCGGCGCTGCAGCTTTGGTGCCACAAAGACGGACGTGATCGCCAGCATCAATCCCCAGCCGAAGAAGACATAACCGAGACCGTGTTCGTCCAGTTTCATGACATAAGGGGAATAAGCCATCAAGGTAAAGAATCCAAAGTTATATAAAAAGGCGGTAATCGCCAACGTTTTCAGTGAAGGGTACCCGAGCGCTTTGAACGGATCGGATAAGGTGCTGCGCGTTTTCGGTTTAGCCATTTTGGGCAACATAAACATGATGCTGATAAAAGCAATCGCCATCAGGGCTGCTACCCCGTAGAACGGGCCGCGCCAAGAGATGGAACCCAGTTCCCCGCCCAGCAGCGGTCCAACGGCAATCCCGAGACCTAATGCTGCTTCGTATAAAATAATAGCCTTGGCTGTCCCCGATGTGGACAAGCCAACAATGGCTGACAACGCGGTGGCGATGAACAAGGCATTCCCAAGTCCCCAGCCCCCGCGATAACCAACCAGCGCTCCGACCGTGTCCGATGTACCGCCAAGGAACGAAAAGACAATAATTAGCAATATACCGCTGAGCAGTGTCCATTTAACACCGATACGGCTGGATACCACACCCGTAATCAGCATGGCAATCCCGGTTACCGCGTTATAGCTGGTAAACAGCAAGGACACTTGGCTTTTAGACGCATGTAGTTGATCCGCGATGGCCGGCAATATCGGGTCTACCAGGCCGAGTCCCATAAACGAGATGATACATGCGAAGGCTACAGCCCAGACCGCTCGTGGCTGGGACAGCAGACCTCCACGGGATGACGGCAATTCGTCAGGTAGTGATGGTTCTCTTTTCATAGGTCATTCCTCCGATGTTGAATGGTATGTTGTTTTTTTGTTTTTTCAAACGTTGAAATTTTTCAGAATAATTCGTTCGTATTTTCAATACATAGGACGCCAAAACAGCACAAGCACACCGGAGTTGTTTCCAGTGTATGTACTACAGCACACAATCGTAGTTGATCCATCTCATGCCCAGATTAACTTGAGACATTCTCACAGGTTTCCAGTTCAGTTAATTCCGTTTATTTGTGAAGCTTTTTTTCACTTCTTTTCATTTCTTCTCACTTTCTTTTCTTCTCATTCAGTTCATGTTGTTAATCCATTAGTCGTTTTCATTTCCGTTCTTATGTTCAGCGCGACTTCTCAATGTTTCTATACCTGTCTTAACACGTTCTCGTAGCTCCTCCAGCTCCTGTTGTACGGCGTGAATACTCTGAAGCTTCTGCTCCAGCAACTGCAACTGACCATCCAATGTGGCTTCCATTCGGGTGAGCTTATCGATCCGTTCCTTCACCTCGGTCGTCTGCTGGTAGTCAAAACGCTGCTCGTTCAGCGCATCTGCTGTGGCTACATAGGCATGCAGTTCCTGTAATGAGAAACCGAGCACCTCTTTCGCTCGAACCACTTTCTTTAAATAATCAATGTCGTCCTGTGAATACAGCCTCGTTCCTCCATCTGTTCGCTGAGGTGAAGGCATCACACCAATCTCTTCATAATATCGAATGGTACGTTTCGTCAGTCCGCAGGCTTTGGCGACATCATCAATTTTGTATAAACTCATTTGCTCCACCTCTCTCATATGTCATTAATATTATGTACATAATTATATATAAAACTAACATTAACGTCAACGTTAGATTTTAATCATACCGTATCTCTTAGAAGGATTAATGAAATGATTCATCATATGAACCATTACCGATTTGGAGCAGAAGCTCAATGAAGACAAAAAAGACCCGCATACGCGGATCTCGATGATTATACAGGTCATTAAGTTTGTTGTTCTGCACATATTCATTAACATTACTTGTCTTGTCTTGTCTTGACCTTATTTTACCTCATTTCCCCTGCTTGTCCTGTCCCTGATCTGCTCGCTGCATCTGTTTCAGACGTCCTTCCACCCGAGTGAACAGCCTGATAGTATAAAAGCCCACAGCAACTAGACTTAACACCAATGCCCGCACATCTGTAAGCCAGAAACCGATGACACCAAAAGCCGTGATAATAAAACCAAACTGCATCATCAATGCCGAACTGTACCGCTGTGCTTCTTCCCATAACCTTGGGTCGCTCATGGCCCGTGGTGTCCGGTACCCATATATTCCGTTAATTTGTTTTGGCGGCTTCTTATACACCATCAATCCCAAAATGAAATAACATACTCCGCAGATAATCCCCAACAATGCTCCTGCCAAAATGCTCGCTCCTTCTCTTCTCTTTAACTTTCAGATCCACAACTCATCAGCCATAAAAATAGTAAAACGGCTCTACGTATATACGCAGAGCCGTGCTGTACGTTTCATCAATTTAAACGTCCTTGATTCGCAGAACCCGCATCGCATTCAGTACCGCGAGCACCGTCACACCCACATCGGAGAAAACGGCTTCCCACATGGTGGCAATCCCGAATACACCGAGCAGCAGGAAGATGGCTTTGACGCCTAATGCAAATCCGATATTCTGCCAGACGATGCGGCGTGTTCGCTTGGCAATACGGATGGCACTTGCGATTCTGGAGGGCTCATCCGTCATGATGACCACATCCGCTGCTTCAATCGCCGCGTCCGATCCAAGTCCGCCCATCGCTACACCCACATCGGCACGTGCCAGAACAGGAGTATCGTTAATGCCATCACCGACAAAGATCATCTTTTCCTTCGGTAATTTGGCCGCTTCCAGTTGCTCCAGCCGTTCGACTTTGTCCTGTGGCAGAAGTTCAGCATGAACCTCATCCACCCCAAGTTGGTGTGCAACCGCTTCGCCCACCGCTTTGGCATCACCGGTCAGCATCACTGTTTTGCGAATGCCTAGCTTTTGAAGTGCCTGTATCGCTGCCGCTGCATCATCCTTCACTTCGTCCGCAATGATCAGATGTCCGACATACTTGCCAGCTTCGGCGATATGCACGACCGTTCCGACTGTTTGCGGCTTCGTATACATAATCCCTGCCTGTTCCATCAACTTCGCGTTGCCTGCGAGCACTTCCTGACCGTTCACATTTACTTTGATTCCGTGTCCAGCTACCTCGTCATACCCATCCACACCTTGTGAGGGAATATCTTTTCCCCAAGCTGCACGAATCGATTCAGCAATCGGATGATTGGAGTTTGCTTCGGCAATCGCCGCCAGCTTCATTATTTCTTCTTCTGTACGTGCGCCATCGGGGTGAACAGATGTGACTTTGAAAACACCTTTGGTTAGTGTACCCGTTTTATCGAAAACCACCACTTTAACGTCATTCAGAGCCTCCAGATAATTACTGCCTTTGACCAGAATGCCGTTTCGCGAAGCCGCACCAATACCACCGAAGAAACCAAGCGGAATCGACACAACGAGCGCACAAGGGCATGAAATGACGAGAAACACCAGTGCACGATAGATCCAGTCCGCAAACGTTGCACCGCTAAGCAGCAAAGGTGGAACGAAGGCAATAAGCGCAGCGAGAATGACCACAACCGGTGTATAATACCGGGCAAATTTGCTGATAAAATGTTCCGTTTTCGCCTTGCGGCTGCTAGCATTCTGCACCATATCGAGAATTTTGGATACCGTGGATTCTCCAAAGGTTTTGGTGACCTCGATGGTTAACATGCCGTTTTTGTTCACAAAACCGCTGAGCACGTCACTTCCCGTCTCCAACTCCCGTGGAACAGATTCCCCTGTCAGTGCTGATGTGTCAACCATAGAGCGGCCTGCCTTCACAATACCGTCCAGAGGTACACGTTCTCCAGCCTTAACTACGATACGGTCGCCAATGCGAACCTCTTCCGGGGAGACACGCCGCGTCTCTTCCCCTGCACCTGTGAGTACATTCGCATAGTCCGGGCGAATATCCATCAGAGACTGAATTGACTTACGTGAGCGGTTGACCGCCATGCCCTGGAACAGCTCTCCGAGCTGATAGAACAGCATGACCGCAACACCTTCCGGATACTCTCCGATGGCAAACGCACCAAGCGTCGCAACCGTCATTAAGAAGTATTCATCGAACACCTGACCGCGAATGATGTTTTTAAATGCCTGTAACACGATATCGCCGCCAGCGATAATATAAGCCACTACATATAGCGCAAGCTGTGCCCAGCCATCCAGTGGTGACCATATTGCTGCGGCAAGCAGCACAGACCCAGTCGCTAGGCGAGCTAGTAGTGTTTTGGTCTGTCCGGCACCATGTTCATGTGAGTGCCCTTCATGAGCATCACCACTCTCCGCGCGGCTATGTGCACGGCTGTGGTCGTGCGCATGATTATGCCCGTGATCGTGAACATGGTCATGTGAATGTGCATGACTCTGATGTTGATGTGTGCCCGCCCCATTCGCCACCTTTGCATGCGTATGACCACTATGGAATGGAGCGTGAGTATTCGAATGATCATGATGGTCATGGTCATGATGGTGGTCGTGAGAATGGCTATGCTCTCCTACTTGCTGAGCCTCATCATCACTATTATAACTGCGTAGCGATTGGCTTTGACCCTGACGGCCTTGGCGTTTTTCCGAAATACGAATATGTGGCTCCAGCCGAAGTACCTTACGCTTTGCTTCCTCCACCACTTGCTCATCCATATCCGATGTGGTGTACATCGATAACGTTTTGGTCACAAAATTAACGGAGCATTCGTTAATGCCCTTAATTTTACTCACACCATTTTCAATCTTAAGTGCACAGTTCGCACAATCCAGTCCGTCAAGCAGCAGTTCCCTTTTCACCTGTTCCTGTCCGGTTCCCATGTGAATTCTCCCCTTTGCAGTCCGAAAAAAGTTGAACTAAAGGTATTACACGAGCACTACGATGACAGAATAACCTTCCAATCGCTGTTATCCCCAAATTTCTTTTATCCCTTTCATCTTCAGAGGGAAATTTGGTGATAAGCGTATGCTTCCGATGTAGCTTTCTTTTCAGAAAGCTTTCAGGCGAACGCTCCGCTTTTCCAGGTTTTTTCTGTCCTCTCCGTTTTTGTGTAAAAAATAGTTCATCTTTTTTTATATAATCTTGTATTTAATAATATATRAGCAATCATTCATATGTTTAATTAACCCTATTATATGCATGCCCAAACCGGAGTGTCAACACGAGTTGTTGATTTTGGATACAGAATATGCAGGGCGTGTCTGAAAACGCTGAAGGAAGCAGATTTTGCCGAATTTTCGTTCCAAGCCAGGAAGTTTACCGCAGGCGTGCCGGGGCACGTCAAGGGAAAGTGACGCAGAAGGGGGCGAAAAGGCGGTAAAAGATGCACTTCAGTCGGTTTCAAGACACGCCCTATTAGTAATCATTTCGCTTTAGGCGTTTTTTGGATATAATAGAGCTATCAGTTGTTAAACATAGGCGGTGATAGGAATGGAACAACCGGTTAAAGCTCCACATGATTGCGATGAAGCCTGCTCAGGTACGGAAGCCGATGTGCAAACCATTCGCACCTCACTTATAGATCGGGACACCTCTTCCGAGATGGCAGATTGGTTCAAAGCATTTAGTGATCCAACACGTCTACGTATTATTGATGCGCTGTTACAGAAAGAATTATGTGTGCACGATCTAACGGTGCTACTCGACATGGGTCAGTCAGCCATCTCTCATCAGCTGCGCTCACTCCGCAACATGCGGATTGTGAAGCGTCGCAAGGAAGGCAAGACGGTGTATTACTCTTTGGATGATGCTCACATTGAGCAAATTTTCCTGCAAACGCTCCAGCATATCAAACACGGCTAGGCTGCTGCCTGCCGGTTTAAACCAACAGAACCCCCGTCTCTCGGCATCAAGCCGATGGGCGGGGGTTCTGTTGTGT
Organism: Paenibacillus sp. 2TAF8; assembly: GCF_052114825.1. Lineage (NCBI taxonomy): Bacteria > Bacillati > Bacillota > Bacilli > Caryophanales > Paenibacillaceae > Paenibacillus > Paenibacillus sp. 2TAF8. The sequence continues at coordinate 8,391 of NZ_JBFRFN010000039.1, read as the reverse complement.
AAGGGAACCGTTTTAACTGAATATTTATAATCGTCCTTACCTTATTTAACTACAACAAATTGTTGTTCTTTGGATCGTACAGACCCGATTTGTCCTTGAACATATTGAAAATATGGGACACCACCACTTTGAGTACAGCGTACCCCGGAACCGCGAGCAGAATACCGACTACACCGAACAAGTTTCCTGAAGTCAGAATGACAAAGATGATGGTGATTGGATGAATTTTGAGTGTTTTACCCATAATCTGCGGCGAGATAAGTTTACCTTCAATCAACTGCACAATTGTCCACACGGCAATCATTTTCAGCAACATCACTGGCGATGTCACCAGTGCTACAATCAAAGCTGGCGTAATGGCAATCGCAGGACCCAGATAAGGAACTACACTCGTGAAGGAAGCAATGATTGCAAGAATCAGGGCATAATCCAAACCGATGACCATGTAACCGATATAAAGCAGCACACCGATACAGAAGCTGACGATAATCTGTCCACGGATAAATGAACTGATCTGGTGGTTGATATCATGCAACACATGCATTGCACCGGTACGGCTTTTGATTGGCAAAAAGGACAAAATCTTGTCTGGCAGTTTCTTGCCGTCTTTCAGCAGATAGAATAAGATGAACGGTACGGTTACGATGGATAACACCGTCTCGGTAAATGCACCAAGGAATCCGCCAAGCTTCGTCCAGGTCGAGTTGAGGATCTCGGTTGCTTTTGTGGAAATCGTGCCCCACCAATCCTGCCAGTTCATGTTAATGGTCTCCTGCACCTGGCTGAACAGCTTGTTGCCTGTCAATTCCTCGAATTGTTCCCTTACGTTTTCACTGTAAGTAGGGAAGTTGGCAATCAGCCCCATAATCTGATTACGCAACACAGGAATAACTGCTAGCACCACAATGGTCAGAATGCCGCCAATCGCGAGATAGAGAATCAGAATCCCCCAGCCTCGCTTGATTTTCCATCGCTCCATCACATCCACAAGCGGATTGAGCAGGTAATAAAGTATACCCGACAGAATAATGGGCAGGACAATCGTTTTAATTAATACCGCCAGTGGGTGGAACACAAAGGATACCTTGGTCAGCACCATAATGTTCAGTCCAACCAGTAGCAGAATTAACAGGAACAGAACAAACTTGTTGTTTAGAAAAAAACGTTTGAATCGCTCAGGCCAAACGCGGGGTTGCTCAGGTTGCTCCATAGGCTTGTCGTCCTCTCTTATGTATCTTTCTTGCATTTTAATCGCGCTTCTTGCCTGACGGGTACAATCGACTTGTACAAGCCAACATATGTATAATACTCCCGATTTATACGTATGAGCGGTTTGACCGTTTCAAATTCGCCAAGTAAAGTCATTTTACCCCAAAATGAACAACCTGCCCCACAACAATAGATTGAAAATTTCCCCATGTAAAAAACGGTCCATCTCCTTATGGAGACGAACCGTCATTTTGCTATCCGATGCTATTCGCATTCTACTGCCAAGCTACACTATTATACGTTTCCCGCCAGCTGAGCGATCAACTCATACGAATGCAGGCGTGCTTGATGATCATAGATCATCGACGTAATAATGAGTTCATCCGCCTGCGTCTGGCGAATAAAGGATTCGAGCTGCCCGCGCACCTTCTCCGGCGAACCATTTACCGCTGATTTCAACGTTTGAGCCACGGTGGCTTGCTCGCGGTCCGTCCACTTGCCATCCATCACGGCCGGCGGCTGTACTAGTCCTGTTGTCCCGCGGATAATGTTCAGGAACTGCTGTTGCATCGTTGTTCCAAGCCACGCAGCCTCTTCGTCCGTATCAGCTACCACGGCGTTCACACCTACGATCACATAAGGCTCCTTCAGACTCTCTGATGGCTGGAAGCTGTTGCGGTAGGTGTCCAAAGCGATACGTGTATAATCTGGTGAGAAGTGGCTGGCAAAAGCAAAAGGCAATCCCAGCTGGCCTGCCAGACGTGCACTGAAATCGCTGGAGCCCAGCAGATAAATCGGGATGTTCAGCCCTTCGCCGGGTACAGCGCGCACCGGTGCATGATAAGATGTTGCCGATGCATCAAAGTATGCCCGCAGCTCGGACAGCAGCTCCGGGAAGTCTTCTCCACTATTCATATCTTTGCGCAGTGCAACGGATGTACGACGGTCACTGCCGGGAGCGCGGCCTAACCCCAGATCAATGCGGCCTGGATATAAGGATTCAAGCGTACCGAACTGCTCAGCAATCACAAGCGGGGCGTGGTTCGGCAGCATAATGCCACCTGAGCCTACACGAATGGTCTTGGTTCCGCCCGCAAGGTGACCAATGACAACCGAAGTTGCAGATGAAGCGATGCCTGGCATATTGTGATGTTCAGCTACCCAGTAGCGATGATAGCCCCAGCGCTCGGCATGTTGTGCCAGTTCCAGACTGTTGCGAAGGGCATCCGCTGGGGTTGATCCCACCACGACGGGTGCAAGGTCAAGCACCGAAAGTTTGACGTCTTGAATATGTTCTTTATGTTGATTTGCAGTATTCATTAACATTCATACTCCTTTGTAATTATATTTTCGTATATCCAGATAAATAGATATAAATAAGCAAAAATGGACTTGATAACTGACAATTAAATCATGTGTTCCGTAGACACATTCTTTTCTTACATGTGGCCATGTTCCAAAAAGTATCTCAAGTCAACGTGTACACAACAGATGTCCTTGCAACGTATAGCCGTTCACATCCGGACGGAATCTCCTGCTTGCTGCATTTTTCATCCTGGCTTCCGTTCCGGCATCCGGCTTACAACTCATGCTGTACGTACTCAGCAAAAGCCTGTATCGTCTCTTCATTGCGGCGATAGTACGTCCATTGTCCTCTGCGCTCCGATAAAAGCAACCCTGCCTTAAGCATCGTCAACAAATAACTGGAAATGACAGACTGTGCAAGTCCAGCCTTCAGTTGAATCGTGCCCACACAGATACCATTCTTTCCGCCATCCGGATGATGAGATAGCTCAAGTGGTGAGAAGTGTTGCTCCGGGTTTTTCAGCCACAGCAGGATCTGTCTGCGTGTCTCATTGGATAGTGCTTTGAAAATGAGTATAGGTTCCATGGGTCGATTATACCCCCTTTTTGACCTTTTGCCAAACCCCATAAACTAACAAACCGACTCATCAAGAGTCGGCTTGGCACTTCACATCTGATCAATCATATGTTAGAAACGTGTTGTTACCGTCTGTTTCACTTCATCCAGCATCGCTTGATATGCAGCATCATCCAGATATCCAATACCACCGAAGAGCAGATGGCCTACTGGCTCGATTCCTACAAAATCAAAAATACCTGCGTCAGACGTTAGCTTCAGCGCATCGGTCATACCGATTTGATCATACACTTCCTTTGGTGTTCCATGTGTACTGATCATAAGACCCTTTTTGCCAGTTAACAATTTCTCAATTCCTGCCGCGCCTGATGCATATGCAAATCCGTAAGCAAATACCCGGTCAACGTACCCTTTCAAAATAGCCGGAAGACCCGTCCACCAGATTGGATAGATGAACGTAATCGCTTCTGCCTCTGTTACGTATTGCTGCTCTACTGCGATATCTTGCGGAGTCTGTCCTGCACGCATCGAAGCTGTATCCGCCTCTGTTAGTACCGGCTGGAAGCCTAGCTGATACAGATCACGAACAACAACCTCATGACCCTCTGCTTCCAGAGCTGTCACGGCTGTAGACAAAATGGCTTTATTGAAGCTGTCGGTGTGCGGGTGAGCGTATACGATAAGATGTTTCATGTTTAATTCCTCCTCGATTAGATACAAAAAATATTTTCACAATGAAGCACTGTTACTAAAATATTAACGATTAAATCCCCTCCACATACATAGACATCTATATATATGGGCAAAAAAACCTTCTGTTTCTACCTTCAAACAAGCCCTCAATACATCTTAATATAGTGTACAGATAAGCATCTGGAGCTAAAAACAGAAGACGATATGCCGACGGGTTAAAACCGTCTGACAATCTTGGACAGTAAATTCTCCAACTGCTCTGACTGCTCTTCAGACAGATCAGCATAGATCATCTGGTTAATCTGATCTGACACTTTGCGGAAGATCGGCTCAAGCTGCTTTCCTTTGTCCGTAAGACGAATCATGGTCACTCGGCTATCCTCAGCGCTCTTACTGCGTTCGACATAACCCAGCTTCTCCAGCTTGTTGACAAGCACCGTTACTGTAGGTTGCGTACGCTGAATACGTTCAGCCAGCATTTTGATCGACAATGTCTCTTCACGATATAGAAACATAAGGACATCTCCATGAGAAGGCACAATGCCTGTTATCTCATACTGTTCGAGTTCATAAACAATTCGTTTGTTCACATGATCTCTAATTCGTGCAATCATTGCAAAAGCATTATGTTTTAACATAAGCTCATTATACATAGATATCTATGTATTTTCAACTACTCATTTATGTAGATACACACAGGCGAAATAAAACATCCCTTGTAATGTGATACCGTAAGGTATGTTACAAGGGCTATTGTTATACAACAAATGGGAGTGGTTTTATACAAGGTGAGATGTTGCATTTTATTTGGTTCTGTGTGAGTCGTTATTATTCACAGTTAGAATCCTGATAGGTTGCCTCAATTACATGCCAGGATTCCTGATATTAGTTTAGTTAATCCAGTGTGTAATTTGTTCAATAGACTGGCGTGATTTCTCCCGATGTGGCTCCTCTGCACGGTAACCAAAGGCTGCCATCACCGACACATCCCATGCACCGTCCTCAAGTAGTCCGGCTTCTTCCAGAATACGATGCACCTCTGCATAGTTGAAACCCTCAATCGGACAAGAATCAATACCAATCTGAGCCGCTGCAGTCATCATATTGCCGAGTGCAATATATGTCTGTTTTGATGCCCAGTCAAGCAACGTTTTTGCATTTTGAAGGAAGCCCTGATTGTTCTGAAAATTACCGTAAGCTGCACTTGTCAGCTCATAAACATCATCAGGCATATTCTGAACCTCTTTCAGCATGTACTCTGCATAAGGAGAGTTGTAGCTTGCATCCGTCCGAGCCAAGATCACAATGAAGTGACTGGCTGTAGCCAATTGGCGTTTTGCACCAGACGACACCTCCGACAAACGCTGGCGGAATTCCGGATTTTGCACAATTAAAAACTTCCATGGCTCAAACCCGATGGAGCTTGGAGACAGGCGGCCTGTTTCCAGTATGAAAGCAAAGTCCTCTTCTGTAATTTTACGTGATGCATCAAATAACTTCGTGGCATGACGGAACTGAAATGCCTGCAAAATCTCTTCTTTTTTCTTTGTCTTTACAGTATTGTCCAATCTCTCCACGTCCTTTGTTTTATATTAGATGTGAACCCGCATATCAATGGAATTTGTATGCTGTTAATGACCTAGGTATCAGTTTAGATGTTATATGACTAATTGAAAAGTACGCACCTTATTGTACCTTGGTTCCTAAAAGTAAGTTCTATTTAACAAAAACGGTTCACATTATAGTCTTGAAAGTCATGATCTATAGAGGCCCATAATTATTCTTTCGTTGCAGCTATCATCAGAAACATCGGTCTTCGAATCTCGTCTGACATACCGGGAATCTGCTCCATCATCTCCAAAGAGGGTTTGGATTCTGCCACCTGATCAATCACGAAGCCTGCACGAATCAATTCATTCAGATGTGTTGCCAATGTCCGATGATACTTCACCACATCATGATCCAAAAAGTTTGCGATCCGCTGTCCTTGTTCATGATAATGATCCACAGGCCAATGCAGTTTCTCCCCTTGRGCATCATAATGCCAGTCCTGCTCTGCACGAGCGGTGAATATCGGATGTTCAACAGATAAGATAAACATCCCGCCAGAGACTAGACAATGATTGATTTTACGATACACTTCATGCAAATGTTCGATGTAATGCAGAGCAAGTGAGCTAATAACCACATCGAACTGATTCTGTTCAAAATGAATATCTTCGATGGCCAACTGCCGATATTCAATCTGTGGATCATTCGTCAGCTCACGTGCACGCTGCAGCATATTTTCGGATAAGTCTACACCGATGACTGAAGCCGCCTTTCGTTCACGCGCATATCGGCAATGCCAGCCGAAACCGCATCCCAAATCAAGTACTCGTTTATCCTTCAGATCAGGTAATAATGTTTGTAGTTCATGCCATTCCCCAGCTGCATCCAGCCCTCCAACGAAGCGATCCATCTTGCTATAATTCTGAAAGAATGTATCTTCATCATACTTGTTTTGCTTCATTTATCTTACCTCCCTGCGTAAATCCTCTCTCATACTCTATCAAATAAACGGTGTGAATTTCAGAAAAGTTGCCAATTGAATTGTACTCATGTTATTATACAGAACGAACGTTCAGTATAATATATTTCAGTGAGCACTATAATTTTACAAACGGAGGTCATTATGAGTACGAATTGGACGCATCCACTTGAGAGGCAAACGGTAGGCAAAGCTTTTATCAGCTATCTGGTGCCTTCAGTCCTGGGGATGCTGGTCATTGCATTGAACTTTATTATTGACGGCATCATGGTCGGGCACAAACTTGGGTCAACCGCCATGGCTGGAATCGGCATCGCTTCTCCTGTATACACCTTGTTTGTGGCGATGTCTTTGTGGATCGGCATGGGCGGAGCTACATTATACTCTAATCATATGGGCAGGAAAGAACATCAGAAGGCCAAAGAAGTGTTCACCAAATCCATTATTCTCATTGCGCTGGCTACAGTGGTTATTGGTTACACGGCCTTTACATTCAAAGATAAACTCGTATATGCACTGGGTGCAAATGCTGACACTTTTCCCTTCGCGGCCGACTATATGAATATCATGTTACTTTTTGGGTTTGTTTTTACGATCGAAAATGCATTATCCGTGTTTGTTCGCAACGATGGAGGTCCAAACACCTCAATGTATGCCCAGATTACCTTTGCTGTGGCCAACATTGTAATCAACTATATTACGTTATATGTGCTGGAGTGGGGAGTACGCGGGGTTGCACTTGGCACCATTGTATCAGCGGCTCTGGCATTGCTCGTTCTGTTCAGTCACTTTTTCAAAAAATCAAATAATCTTACATTCACAAAGTTCACATGGAGTACCAAATTGCTAGGCATCATTGCCCTCATTGGCTTTCCCAGCTTCCTGGCTGAACTCGGTATGTCCGTCTTTTCGGTTTCACATAACATCTCGATGGAACGGATTGGAGGTACGGATGGTGTTGCCTCGTTTACGGTTTTAAATTATATCCACGGGGTTGTCTTAATGGCATTCCTTGGTCTAGCTTCTGCTGCACAGCCTCTGATCAGTTATTATCATGGTGCACAGCGATCAGAACGAGTTCAAGAGACCATTCGCATTGCTGTTAAAACAGCCTTAACTTGCGGTGTAGTTCTGCTTCTCGTCGTTCAAGTCGGAGCCCCATATTTTGTACAAATCTTTGGTAACTTCAGCAGTAGTGTAACGGATCGTGCTGTATACGGACTGCGGATCTTCACTATCGCCTATGTATTTATGGGAGTAAACTTTGTCATGAGTACGTACTTCCAGTCCATAGGTAATGCCAAAATGGCCATCTGGATCACAGCCGCACGCGAGATGATTATTATGCTTGCTCTGATTGCAGTCCTGCCTTCATTCTTTGGTGTAACGGGTGTATGGCTGGCTGTGCCCTTATCCGAAATGCTCGTGCTGATCACGATAGCACTCTATTATCGCAAACGCTCCGTGACCGAGCGGATCGGCCTGTTACAAGCTGATTAAGCATCTTAAGCATCATTGAGATTCGAAGAAGCAAAATAGATGTAGTATGGATTGTCCAGTATGTTGAACTAATAGATCGAATCTAAGCCCAGCCTGATCTCTGAAGAATTAGGCTGGGCTTAGTCCGTTGTACAAATGTATGAACAATCGTATCCTCAATAGCACGGGTAAGAGTATAGATAATACAAAAAGACACACCTGATTTTCATCAAGGTGTGTCTTTAATTTGCTTGGCGGCGTCCTACTCTCCCAGGACCCTGCGGTCCAAGTACCATCGGCGCTAGAGGGCTTAACGGTCGTGTTCGGGATGGGTACGTGTGGAACCCCTCCGCCATCGCCACCAAACGCGATTGGATCGAAGCTACGGCTTCTTCCATTCATTCAGAACTGAAAATCATACACACATTCCGTGATGTACCCATTTTCAYTTCMTTCAGAGTGTTGTTCTCTGAAAACTAGATTCGAAACGAARCGCACGCGACTTAAAACTTGCATATTTGGATAAGCCCTCGACCGATTAGTACTGGTCAGCTCCATGCATTGCTGCACTTCCACCCCCAGCCTATCTACCTCGTCG
>NZ_JBFRFN010000038.1:0-30639 GCF_052114825.1 Paenibacillus sp. 2TAF8 | reverse complement strand
TTTTGAATCTGACGAGATTAAAAATCTCAATTGTGTTCCAGTTTTCATACAGCCGGATGGCATGTACCAAAACCTTCACGTTCATTCTGCAAGCAGAATGTTTCACTCACTCGTTGTTCAGTTTTCAAAGATCAAACTTATTCCCATTACCGAAACCAGTTCGTTTCAGCAACTCTTATATAATATCATGTCCGAACCAACTTTGCAAGCTGTTTTTCAAGTTTCTTTCGAAGCTTATTTCATTCGCTTGCCGCACCGTGTAAACCGTGTTTTCTTGGCCGGAATTAGAATATACCATGTATGAAATCACAATGCAAGACTTTATTTCAAAAATTATAACTTTTATTAAATCTATGCTACTCATCTCATGCAATTATGCATAACAATTTCTAAGATACCACATTGGCTGCATCCAACTCCTATCCAACGGTGTACTTAGATCAAGATGACTGCCATTATAATAAAATAACAGAATAACAATACAACGAGTCAACTGACTGAACAAACACTAACTCCCGCAACCTATCAGAAACAGGGAAGTCACGTTTACAACCTGCCACAACATTCGACCGATCGTTAACATAGCCCCCCTGCAATATATAACTTTATATCCCCTACAGATCATACCTTTTCCCTCTGAACATTTTCTTTTTCTTCTATAGAATAGACTTACCCAGCAAGGATGCAATTAATCCAACGCCAAGTCTTGCCGTATGCCGGTTCTGATCCAGCAGCGGGTTCACTTCAACCAATTCCATGGAAACCACCTGATTGCTTGAAGCTAAACACTCCATCGCAAAATGCGCCTCCCGATAGCTCAACCCACCCGGAACAGGCGTCCCTACTCCTGGTGCTTCACGCGGATCGAGGCAATCCATATCAAAGCTGACATGAATACCGTCCGTTCCACCTCCCGCTATAACCATTGCCTGCTCAATAACCTGCTTCATGCCCATCCGATCAACATCATGCATCGTAAAAGCTCGAATACCCAAAGTCCTTATCTGTTCCTTCTCATAATCATCCAGGTCACGAAGCCCGATATACACCAGATTAGACGGATCTACAAAAGAGCCTGCACCTTTGATCTGTGATAAGTTAAAAGCCGAATGACCCAAGAAGGCTGCCACACTCATTCCATGCATATTACCCGTCAAGCTATGTTCTTCTGTATTCAGGTCTGCATGAGCATCAAACCAGATCACGCCTAAATTGCTATAATATGCAGTTAATCCCGCCACAGTCCCGATAGCTACACTATGGTCTCCTCCAAGGACGAGCGGAAAAGCACCCTTTTCCAAAGCAACTGATATTTCATGACATACGTGCTGACTTACTTGCTGAACCTCATTGAGATACTTTAACGTCTTGCGTCCGGCTGGAACAGCTGGCTGTGTTGGGCAATCCACACGCACTTCCTTGGACACGATGAGACCCAAACTTGCAATCTCACGCTTCAACCCGGCAGTGATTAGTTCATCTGGGCCCAGCTCAGCTCCATTCCTCGCACCAGCTAATCCAAAAGGGACTTTAATAATCGCTACTTCATTATGTTTAGTAGGTGTATGGTAAATGTGTTTACGAGAGAGCTGTTCCATATCCCGCTCCCCTGCAGCCAAAATATCCTCTTTATTCATGGGTTTCAGCTCCTTTATCATCGTTGCCGAACTATAGCTCGTTGGAGTTCCTACAATTTATAGGTCACCAAGCACTTCTCTTATAATATCGATCGCCCAGTCAATGTCTGATTCCTGTATGGTTAACGGCGGTGCAAAACGAATAGTGGTGTCGTGTGTCTCCTTGCAAAGCAACCCGGCAGACATCAGACGCTCGCAATAAGGTCTTGCTGAACTATAAAGTTCAACTCCGATGAATAATCCTTTGCCCCGAATTTCACGGATCGCAGAACTCTGAATACCTTGAAGTTGTTTCATAAAATAATTTCCCAAACGCTCTGACCGCTCTGCGAGCTTCTCATCTTCCAGAACATCCAGAGCAGCAATCGCTACGGCACAAGCGAGCGGATTACCTCCAAACGTAGAACCATGTGAACCCGGTTCAAACAGATCCAGAATGGCTGCTTCGGCGGCGATTGCAGAAATCGGCATCACACCACCTCCGAGCGCTTTGCCCATAATCCAGACATCCGGTTCGACATGCTCCCAATCGGAAGCAAATCGACGTCCCGTTCTTCCAAATCCAGTTTGAATCTCATCCGCCATGGTCAAGACTCGCTGCTGTTTGCATATCGCAAACGCTTCTGCCAGATATCCATCTGGAGGAATGATAATTCCCGCTTCACCCTGAATTGGCTCAACCAGAAAACCGGCTGTATTCGGTGTGATGGCTCGTTGTAACGCGTCCAGATCACCATATGGAATAATTCGAAATCCCGGTGTAAACGGTCCAAAGTCTTTTTTATATTCCTTAGATGAGGAAAAAGAGGTGACCGTCAGGGTTCTGCCGTGAAAGTTGCCAGAGCATACAATGATTTCAGCTTTGTTCTCAGGCACTCCTTTGCAACGATATGCCCATCTTCGCGCAGCTTTTACTGCTGTCTCTACCGCTTCTGCCCCTGTATTCATGGCTAATATTTTGGATTTACCCGTAAACGCAGACAGTCTTTGATAAAATATTGCTGCAGAATGGCTGTGAAATGCCCGTGATGTTAATGTGACCTTATCTGCTTGATCTTTCAACGCTTGAATAATGACAGGATGTCTGTGCCCATGATTCAGTGCAGAATACGCACTTAACATATCCATATATCGATGGCCTTGGGGGTCCTCCACCCATACCCCTTCTGCACGTTCAATAACAATGGGAAGTGGATGATAATTAGGCGCAGCATACATTTCCGACCATTGAATGAATATATCGGTATCCGGCATTCCTTCACAACCTTCCGCATAATATTGTATACAAAATACAGTAACAGTGTATGCGAGCTGATCTTTGTTTACGACTTGATTCCTCATTTTCCGCAGTCGCCTAATTTGAAACACCTATGAATAAACAGATCATAAATAACATTAGTGCTTATGAAAAATAAACCAATATAAGGCGCATGAACTATAGCAAATTGTATGAACATTATATTTGTATACAATATACATAATATAATATATGAAATTTATACCAATAATTTTAACAAACCCCTCCATGCTTGACAACGCTTTTATAATCATTTTTATACTTTAACTCCAGAAAATGTTCTATTGAATCTATACATTATACAGCGCAAAAAGTCCGAACTTTGCTTGCCCAACTCCTCCCTCGATGGTAAGATGATAAAAACTTGAAACACCCCGGATGGCGCGGCCTGTATAGCTTTATAACCATTCACCATCACATACATATAGAAGGGAGAACATGGTATGGAAGTACCTAAATACCGTTCCTTGAAAGATCACGTCTATGATTACATCGCCCAGAAGATCCAAAACGGGACGCTTCTTCCCAACCAGAAGATCAACGAGGCCGAAATTTGCAAAAAACTGGACATTAGCCGCACTCCTACCCGGGAAGCTTTATTTCAGTTGACCTCTGACAATCTGTTGCAGTATATCCCACGCAGGGGATTTATTGTTGCTCCTTTTGACACAAGCAAAAAGCTTGAATTCTCGCAAGCGATTGGTGTGCTGGAGGCACTGGCTGCCACGCTCGCAGCGGATCACCTTAAACCCTCCGAACTTATAGAAATGGAAGCCCTAATCGCCCGCATGGACGAAGATATTAACCAACTTGACCTCGCAGCCTACAGCAAGAATCAGTATCTGTTCCACAATCTTTACATTCAGCGCTGTGGCAACACCACCGTTATAGAAATGTTAAACACACTGAAGAACAGCTTTATTCGCCAGTCTTATGTCAGTGATAACAAGCCAAAATTATCCGAGGTACTGCACGAAGTCAACGAAGAGCACCGACAGATTCTAAGCGCGTTTCGTGCCAAGGACAAACCTCAGCTTGAAGCGTTGCTCAAACATCACTGGCGTATCATTGATAACGACATGCTGTAACTTGTAGACCCGGTTGCAACTGGTTCACTTGGTGCGAGGCTCTCCGGTCACCATAACCGTAATCGAAAGGGGCAACTCACATCATAAATAATGTGAGTTACCCCTTTTTCATTTGGGTCCGGGCTCAGCAGGAACCTTCGCAGTAAATACGGCGTATCCCAGCCTTTTTCCGTATTTTAGAAGCAACCGATCATTGGTGCGACTCATCCGCTGTACATTTTCATCCTCCAGCCAGTTCATATCCATCTCACGCAAAGGGTCATGATCGACACCCCACTTGCCCATTGTCCGCGATTGCTCTTTAACTTCAACTTGAGAAAATCCGCATGCCCTCAGACGTTTCTTCCAGGCCGCTACTGTGGCCAGTGTCCTTATCCCATAAAATCGCTTCAACCTGCGGCTCATCAGATCTGTTTTTCTTCCCGACAAAACCATTTCTCGGTCTACAAGCAACCCTCCGGGCTTCAGTACTCTCATATACTCGGACAACGCCATACGCCACGGAGTAAAAATGGTGACCGATTCGATAAACACCACGTCAACACGGTTATCTGGCAGGGGCAGTGCAGCTACATCGGCTTGAATAAAACGCACATCAACCCGCTCTTTGCGAGCTCGCCTTACCGCTTTATCCAGCATGTGACGATGCAGATCAACTGCAGTTACGCGACAGCCTTGCTTGGCTAGATGACATGCTGTTCTTCCTGTGCCACACCCAATTTCCAGAACATGAACCCCGGTCGGGATCGATAACGTATCAAGCAACTGCAGTGTTGCCGAGAATCCGCCAGGATGAGCACTTCCTTCCCCCAAACGAGCAAGCAAATCATGATAATCCATGACTCCCCCTCCTTTCCCCTATCTCCAGTCTATGGAACAAACCGAAAAACGGCTCCTGACTATGGAGATAACCGGGTACTCGTCCATACCAATTGCTTCTCTTTCTACTATGATATACAAACCGTTGATTTCAAGCGGCAAACCGCAATTACGAGGGGGATATGCATGCACAGAATTCATCCGGTATGTGAAGAAACCGTGTCACCGCATGTGGGACGCCCTGTCTGTGTTGTCATGAAAGACGGCACGCATATGTACGGTACACTTGGGGGTTGCCAGGATGGAAAGGTGTACTTGAATGAATGTTTTCAAGGTCCACGCCTGTCTTCTGTCCAGTCCAAGCAACAACTGCGCAGAGTAGCTAAAAAGAAATTAACATCAGGGAGAAAAGCCAAATCTTCAGCCTATGGCGGCTACCCTTACGGTGGTGGATACGGCGGTTATGGCGGTTACGGATATGGGGCCGGTTACGATGTTGCCCTGATCGCTACACTATTCCTTCTTCCGTTCTTATTCATTTAGATCTCCGTAACAGCAAGCTGTTGCAATTATATTGGCAATTGTCTTGGCAAAGAACCTCTTCATGTTCGCTCGTGGAACACGAAGAGGTTCTTTTTTCTTGCAACAAAAAAGGCATCCGCCTTAAACGAATGCCAGGAAGTTCATATTTAATCCCATACTTCAGTATCGGATGTTCACTTTATCTAAAAAAAAACACCTCGCGAGAGGCGGGTAAGCTATATTAAATCCGATTTCCTTTAGACATCGTTTTCAGGTTACTATTCGAATTCTCAAGCAATGGCAGCATCCTAGTCGTGCTAACCATCTCAGAAGCACATATTGGACAAGTAGGCACGCTATCAAACGCAAAATTGTCCCGCATCCATCCTTTGCACGTATCACTCGTACATTCCCAGATTGCTGCATCTGCTTGTGGAATTTCTTCCAACGGTTTTTTGCGATTATACATGACTTCTACCCCCTTTGTTATGGAAACACATCTTACTGACGTTATTTCACAAAAGCCACTGCTTAGCGGTAGTGTAACATCCGCCGAACTTCTGCCTCGACAACGGTTGGGCCAATTTCATCTATTTAATCAAATAAAAAAGAAGCTGCCTTTACCATTATGACATGTTAAAGGCAGCTATGCTTTAATTACAGTTTTACAACTTCTTCTGCTTGAGGACCACGGTTTCCTTGTACAATTTTAAATTGCACGCGTTGACCTTCGTCCAGCGTTTTGAAGCCATCGCCTGTAATAGCGCTGAAGTGTACGAATACATCTTCTCCGCCTTCAACTTCGATGAAACCGAAGCCTTTATCAGCGTTGAACCATTTTACTGTTCCGTTTTGCATGTGAATTACACCTCCAAATAAAGATTAACATGTTCCTTTGTTCTTTGCAGCAAGCAAATAAAAATTCACACATTGAAAAAGGTACCAGTCATAAACCTATAAGTGATCGCCCTTTACAATATGTGAATTAGGTTTTCCACTCTGCTCTGTACAACTTGATTCTTAGTATACCTCTAATCGGATCAAAAAGCAAATCATTGTATTTTCTTTTCAAACAGCTTTGGAAATACATGTTTAATAAATTCATATCCACAGCTAGTCTGTGGTCACCTTTTGAGCTATCGCCTGTGTACAGCCTTATGAAAGGATATGCAGTTACAATCCAACTTATACATGAATTGCGAAAATGTTCTGTCCTTGCATATCCAATATATTCAAGTAAGAGCTATGACTAAAATCAGTTGAGCACTACAAAAGCCAATATATGAACAATATTTCATTTAGGTCCACGCCCACATAAAAGCATCGCGATCCCAGGCAACCCGCCCGCCGTGTAGTTTGCGAAATGCCTTTTTCACTTCTTTGGATAAGGAAGCATTACCGTTTTCGTTAACAAAGACGAACTGCTCTCCAAAATGAGTTCTTACATACTCTATTGCTTCTTCCTGACGAAGTGTGCCCGTAAACTTAATCTCTCCGACCATCCATTCAGCCACGTCCTGCGCTGTCTTTTCCATCTTTTCACCTGCCGTTCTCCTGTTACACGGTGGTCAAACCTCTCTTGTCTGACTTTCACCTGTCTGAAGTATACCACGACAGCGGGACAGACGGAAAACAAAGCAGGCATGATTATGAGGACACGGGATATAGATCAGCCTTCTAAAACCTTACAAGGCAGGTGTACCCATTTCAGGGTATGCGTAATATAATACTTTGCATGACCATCATCTTCAGATGGATAAAGACATAAAAAGTAACAAAAAAGAGACTTATCAAATTGCATTTTATCCTAAAATCAGGTATGGCTTAACCCTTTGCCTGTCCATTATAGTAATACTTAAGTTTAAAGTTGCAGGGACACTTCACCTTTCTAACGTCAAATGACTGTAAGACTCGGATGACAATCGTTTTTATAAGCATATTAAATCAGGGAGGATTTTATGAAAGCATTCTTTCAGCGCTGGGGACATCTACTGGCCATTTTATGTATACCGCTTCAAGGCTCAATCTACATGTTCCTGGGCAGCCAAGCGGGAGATGATGTATTTTACAATTATGCCTGGATTGATACACAGATTCCTTTTATCAAAGAATTTATTATTCCTTATGTCAGCTGGATGCCCATTCTATATCTGAGCTTTCTCTACTTAGGTCTTACGAACAAGTCGCTGTTCTGGCGTACATTGATTATATATAACGTCGGGGTGATGGCTGCCAATGTTTGTTTTGTGGTATTCCCCTCGTATGTACCTCGTCCTGAAGTGAGTGGAACGGATCTTAGCAGTGTACTTGTGCAATTTATTTATTCTAATGATGCGCCTGTAAACTGTTTCCCAAGCGTACATTGCCTTACAAGCTACATGTTGTTCATTATTCTCAACAGACACCTGAACGTCAAACCTGCTTTACGGGTCTTCGGCTCCGTGTGGTTGTGGTTAATTATCGCTTCGACGGTGTTCGTTAAACAGCATTCGCTGCTGGATGTCGTTGGCGGCATTGCATTTGCTGAAGCGGCCTACTGGGCAGTTCATGTCTTTGCCAAACGTCTGGGGCACGCTCGGAAGAGCAACAAGCAACCGATCAGAGCTACACAACCAAGCCGTAACGCATAACGTATTCCATAAATTAGAAGCACGGTTCAATATGAATACGATGTATTCATACACATCAAACATTTAATAACAAGGAAAGAGGGCTCTGTTGCAGTGCCCTCTTTTTTGGTATACCTATGCATTTTTCAGGGCATATCTTAAAATCCACTGAAGTGCATCTTTTACCGCCTTTTCGCCCCATACCTGCGTCACTTTCCTTTGACGTGCCCCGGCACGCCTACGAAAAATTTCCTGAAGGAACAAAAATTCAGCAACATTGGCTTCCTTCGGCGATTTCAGACATCCCCTAACAATCATTTCTTTAAATACTATGGCAGTAATTAGACGATCGGCGGACGCTCGTGCAGCAGATCGGATGGGGGACTGCCCATGAGTCGCTTGAATATGCGGTAAAAATAAGACAAGTCCCGGTAACCGAGAAATTCGGCAATTTCCTGAATGGAGAGCTGCGACTCGGTGAGCAGGTACAATGCTCTTTTCATCCGTTGATCATGAACGTACTCGCTAATCGTCTGATTGGTTACATTTTTGAACAGGGAGGCCGCATAGTTGGGAGACTTCCCGATCTCATCCCCAAGATCTTCCTTTGTTACTTTCTCCCGATAATGCTGCTCAATGTATCTCTTCATCCGTTCCACGTACCGATGCTTCTCAGGCGGAATGATACCGCGATCGAGTTCCCGGTTAATATAAATTAGCACTTCCATCAATAAGGCTTGACTCATCATGACATAATAAGAAGGGCGTTCTTCCCATTGTTGCTGGATTGCCTTCATTCGCTGATGGATCATTTCGTAACAGCCTGGTTTATTCCTCAATGGTTCACGTTGTTCGAGTGCAGGCAGTTCTACAGTCCCATTTTGCCTTAATAAAATAACAATCTGGGTGTGCGTAACCGTAGGAATACTCTTTCCATAATAGGGTATCCCTCCAGGAATCAGCAGCAATTCACCCTTTTCCATGATCTGTTTATCTCCGTTCACCCAATATACACATTTTCCATATGTAACCAAGCTGAGGCGCCAAATTCCCTGTGGTTGTGCGGCTTCTTCGTACCAACCTACGCCATTCACATGATGTACTTCAAGTGGAGTAACCATATAACACCTCATTATCGGACTATACTCTAATCATTGTACTATAGTTCATATCGTGATTCGACAGAAAACGCTACAATAAACACATAAGAACCAAATATGAGGAGGATATTAGCATGTTGAAAACCAAAATTATCTGTACCATGGGACCTGCTTGTGACTCAATCGAAACATTGAAAGTAATGATTCAGGAAGGTATGACGGTTGCCCGTCTGAATATGGCTCATGGTGAGTTGGAAGATCACGTGGGACGGATTAATAATATCCGTACAGCTGCTGCTGAACTGAACAAATATGTACCTATCATGATGGACATCAAAGGACCGGAAGTGCGGATCGGTAAATTAAAAGAAGCTTCCGTTCACCTTCAGGCGGGTAAAGAACTTACGCTGACCACTGAAGATATTCTTGGCGACGTAGAGCGGATCTCCGTAAACTACCCTGAGTTGAATCTGGTCGTTAAACCAGGAGATCGCATTCTGATTGACGACGGTTTGGTCGACCTGACTGTATTGTCTGTTGAAGGTTCCGAGATTCACTGCCAAATCATTAGCGGCGGTATTCTGAAACCACGTAAAGGCGTGAACTTGCCAGGAATCAAAACGACACTGCCAGGCGTAACTGAACGTGACGTTATGCACATTGGATTCGGAATTGAGAACAACATCGAAATTATCGCAGCTTCCTTTGTTCGTAAAGGGGATGACATCCGTGAAATCCGCAGCATTCTGAAAGAGCGCGGTCAGGAGCATGTACAAATCATCTCCAAAATTGAGAACCAAGAAGGTATGACCAACCTGGATGATATCATCGAAGCATCGGACGGCATTATGGTAGCTCGTGGAGATCTCGGGGTTGAAGTACCAATCGAAGATGTACCTATGATGCAAAAAGAAATGATCGATAAATGTAACAAAGCTGGTAAACCAGTTATCGTTGCTACTCACATGTTGGAGTCTATGCAAGTGAACCCTCGCCCAACACGTTCCGAAGTAAGTGACGTAGCAAACGCAGTGCTGCAAGGCGCAGACGTGGTGATGTTGTCCGGTGAATCTGCTGCTGGTAAATATCCAATTCCGTCCGTACGTACGATGGCTGCTGTTGCACGCCGCGCAGAAACCATGATCGATTACAAAGAGCAGTTCAACCAAAAATCGGCACAACAAGTGGCTGACATTACCGAAGTTATCAGTCAAGGAGCTGTTAGTTCTTCCCTTGTTTTGAATGCTAAAGCGATCATTACATCCACCGAAAGTGGATTCACAGCTCGCATGATCTCTAAATATCGTCCAAAAGCACCGATCATCGCAGTTACTCAGCACAAAGAAGTGCTGGCTAAAATCTGTCTGCTCTCTGGTGTCGTTCCAGTCATGGGCGACAAAGTGACAACAACAGATGAAATGTTCGAATCCGCTACGCGCAATGCCATCAAAACAGGTTATGTTGAAAAAGGGGACATCATCGTATTGTCCGCTGGTGTTCCAATCGGTCAATCCGGTAACACAAACCTGATCAAAGTGCTGCAAGTATAATTAAGAATCACAGCATAACGTTCTATAAAAACTAGGAAAATCAAAAAATCCACCGGGATATGAAATCCGGTGGATTTTTTAATGTCTTCCCTTTTACTTACTACATCAAAGTTGAACGAGATAAATTGAATTATTCTTTACACAGAAACTACAAGTTGCGCGAATAGTTAACCAGATCCTGCGACATATTGTTGATCTCATCCATTGAGGCATTGACCTGCTGCGTCAGGGCTGCCTGATTCTGAGTCAGTGTGGACATATTGCCGATATGTTGCAAAATATGATCAATCAACGTTTTCATTTTCTGCATGCTATCTTCAATGTTGACCGTTGCCTCCGAACTATGATCAGCCAGTTTCCGCACTTCTCCAGCTACTACGCCGAAGCCCAAGCCCAGTTCACCTGCACGTGCCGCTTCGATGGCTGCATTCAAACCAAGCAGATTCGTTTGGCCGGCAATCTCCCGAATAAACGCTGTAATACTCTTCGTATCATCCACGCTATCCCGCACCTGTGTTGCCGCATCAGCAGATAACTCCTGAGCGTTGACCAGCTCCTGTGCCTGATCCGTAATCGAGTTAATGCCGCGTACCATCTCTTCAATGGACTCGGACAACTGTTTAGTTTTCAAATTCATCGCTTTAACAATCTCTTCTTTATTCTTCTGGTGAGTCACATCCCGAATCGTTCCGGCAACACGAAGCGGTACGCCATTCTCGTCACGAATGGTTTCACCACCCGCATGATACCAGCGATACTCCCCGTCTTTTCGTTGCAAACGGTAGTCAAGATCATACAGTGTTCTACCGCTGTAATCATTCATATGTTCAGCAAATGCATTAATCGTACGGTCATGATCTTCAGGGTGAAGACGGCTGCTCCAACTGCTGAATACATTCGGGAAGTCTTCTTCATTCTTGAAACCGAGTTCTCTGCGGAATTGTGGCGACCACCAGAATTCATTGTTTGGATTGACCACATCACCAGCAACTACCGTCATATCCCACGGCGCTTCTACAAGCGCACGGTTGACGAGATCATAACGGGTAACAAGCGCCTCCAATTCATCTGACTTGATCTTCTCCTCATGAACGTCGAACATGACTCCAATTAACTTAACCGGAGCACCTGCAGCATCTCTCACAAGTCGTCCAAGGCATCTGAACCAACGAACATCTCCGTTTTTCAAAACCATACGGCTTGTAACATTATATCCCGCTTGATCATTCGGATCATTCACATGTCTCGTAATATCCTCCACAAGCTGTGCTCTGTCCTCTGGATGCACAGATTTAGCCCAGCTGGCGAACTCATTGGGGAAGTCCTTCGAATTACTGTAGCCCAGCATTCTCCGGAACTCTTCCGAGAATGAAACGACATTATTGTGATCCAGCGGATTACCTGCAACGATCTTCGACTCCCATATCGCCGCTTGGAGCGCCTGATTCAACATGGTAAGACGTATTTGTGCACCCTCATGCTGTGATCGCATCAGTTGTACTGCTTTCCGAATATTCTCCAAAATTTCATCATTGCCCTGTGTATCAGCATCTGCCTCGCTCCAAAACTGGCCATTCTGAGCGTTCTCTAACAAACGACGGCTGTAACTCAGCAGTTGCTCATGTGAATTTATACGATTTGATTTGCTTGCTTCACTACGTTTCAAAAACATCGCGGTATCCCCTCTTATGTAAGGTGTCTTTATATATACTTCGACATATATTGACAAGAAGTGTAGTTCTAAAGTCGCTAATTTTTAAAAAAACGAAAATCTTCGCCAATGAGACGATGATTCACGTTGTTAGAAGATTTTATCTTTTATGATATATCGATTTACGTAAAATATTATACTCTGTTACCAGCCGAAATTAAGCGTTTTCCCCGTCTCTGCCCACGTCTTAATGCTGCTTAAAATCATCCACCAGCTATTCTGCGCATTGGCGAAGGAAGGATGATTGTCTGTAAACTGATCATTGATCAGCGTAAGTTTGGTACACTCCCCCACAGTCTCTAATTGGAAAAGTACTCTCGACTGAAGCTCGGCATGATTGGAATGATACGAAGGCCCTGGATGTTCCCGATAGCTAAGACTAGAGAGCGGCTCAAATTCCAAAATCTCACCATATACATGGACTGTTTCCTGACCATCATTACCTGGCCCAACATATGCAAAAGGTTGTCCAGGCTGAAAATTGGAGCGAAGCTCGCTACCAAAGAAACTGCTCCGCGTACCGTCCGGGGAAATCAGTGCATTCCACACTTCCTCCCGCCCTGCATTGATATAAAATTCATATTTCAAATCCATAAGCTCACTCCTTTTAAGTAATCATAATTTGGATGTTCTCTCACATTTCTATCCTACCGTTATACCCCATACTTGTATTGTAAAAACGCGACAGCAACGAAATATCAGTTATACTAATGGGAGATCCAATGGACCGAAGTCACTCCACCATCATATCGAAAGAGAAAGAGAGGATGCAGGGATGAAAAGCACAGTCAATCCGGCAACTCCCCCTATGGGACTGCTTCATATGGAAGAAGGCAAGCAGCAATATCAATTGACACGATTGCGTCCCGCCGAGGTGCTGAGCCCTTTTGTCAAACATTACTGGATGGTGTCTTGGGATCTTGCAGAGCGTGCATCATATCCACAACATGTGATACCCAATCCTTGTGTTAATCTTGTCGTTGAGCGCAACAAAACCTTTTTTTTCGGGCCTTCCGATCAAAAGTTTACCTACTCTATTCATGGCAAAGGCCTTGTGTTCGGTGTGAAGTTCAAACCGGGAGGATTCCACCCCTTCCTTCAATCGCCTGTTTCTACACTTTACGGAAAACCGCTAGAGGTATCCGGCCTACTCGGAATCCGCGCTGAGGACTTAGAAGATATTTTGTTAGGTGATCTCTCCACGGAAAAAAAGGTGAGCTATATGGATCAGGTATTATCTGCACGCCTTCCCAAAGAGGATACGGAAGCGAACTTGATCTATACTATCGTGCAGCACATCGAGCAGGATCGTGATCTGCTCAGAGTAGATCAGCTCTCAGCTCGCTGGGATCTGCACACTCGAAAGCTACAGCGTTTGTTTAATCAATATGTAGGCATCAGCCCCAAAACGGTCATTCAATTATATCGTCTGCAAAATGCAGCGGAATGCATAGAACACGGCTTAACCTGCGACTTAAGCAAGTTATCTCAAGACCTGGGATACCATGATCAATCCCATTTCACCAAAGACTTTAAATCTATTATCGGCAGCACACCTGAAGAATATATGCTGTTGTCTGGCCCTATTCCATTAGGTACAGACAAAAGCCACGACGAGTGATGCTCAACGCCAAATACGCCTGACGGGGTTCTACGGCAGGCGTATTACTTCAATGGTGTCTCCTGTATGAATAACACCCTCACGCTCAACGGAACAGACGATACCGCGTTTTTTGCGAGCAGCTGGTACAAACTTTTTGCGCAAACCCTCCTGTCCGTAGACCTGCTCAATCACTTTCCCCGGATGTACGCAAGGCAGATTCTCCCCTTCACAGATCAAGCCTGTTCCATCAGGAAACAGAAGTCTTGTTCCCACGGACAATTCGGTCAAATGCTCTATGCCGCGAACCAGCATATTGGCACCCAGCCACTCAGGGCGGACTTCAGGGATGTTCATTTTCTGGGCAATCAAAGCACACTCTTCCTCTGAAACGATACTGATCTGCCGGCGATTGGCAATCGGTGTACCGCGCTTGTAGATTTTCTGACGGGAATCTGCTGGTCTTAACAGACCGTAATGCCGATCCCCAGGAATTCCAGCAAGTTCAATATCAATGAACGGCACTACCCTTGTCACAAATGTAGATGGATCATCTGCAAGCAAAACAAACTGAGCTGTTCCCATGAAATTCCCCTCCCTTTCTGGATCAATCCAAAATCCACTTTCCTTTTTGTCCTAAACGTTATTACCCTGTGTATGAATCTTTGACAAATGGCAGATGATGATAGGTATATCTTATGATCTTTCCCCTCATATGAAGTCAGTAGAAAATAGTGAATAAAACCCACTTACAGTATACGCAATTAAATTGCAAAAAATTAATTTGAAAATTCCCGTTTTTATGCTAATCTATATATTAAGTATGTTGGGAGTTCATTACATATAGAAAGCAGGGTGTTTCTTTTGATCGGTACTATTTTTGTCGCTCTTGTAGCTGTTGAACACTTCTATATTATGATTATGGAGATGTTCATGTGGACACGTCCACGCACGATGAAAACGTTTGGCACTACACCGGAGTTTGCCGGATCTACCAAAGCTCTTGCAGCCAACCAAGGTCTATATAACGGTTTTCTTGCAGCTGGTCTGATCTGGGGACTGTTATACCCGGATTCCAGTGTTGGATTGCATATTCAGATTTTCTTCTTAGCTTGTGTAATTATTGCAGCTCTCTACGGCGGTGCGACTTCTTCACGATCCATTATTATCAAGCAAGGTTTGCCGGCAATCATAGCACTTTTGCTTGTATTGTTCCTGTAACTAGTTAAAACGGGCATAATCTGCGACTGAACCCTCGGATATGGTAAGGTAGGAAGTATAAAGTATATCTTACCAATCACCAGAATGGTTCTGGGAGTAGAGAGGGGAACATGTCATGGGACTGTTTGACAAGCTGCGTCGGCGCAAAAAGGAAAAGGCACAATCCAGCGTTGCAGCTCCGCAGACGGATTATAGTCAAACCATTGTCGGATTTGTGTTATTAGAACGGGAAGAATGCGATTTTAATTTTTTTATCGACCGGATGAAGATAGAATGGAATATTGAGATTCATGAACAAGCCGAGGAAGGCAATCTCTTCTTTGAAGTCGATGGAGTGCAGGTCGTGTGCGCTCACATTGCCGCGCCTGTACCTGATCGAGAGGTGGAGGAGAATGCGAAGTTAAACATTCTTTGGCCAGAAGCTGAGCAGGTGACTGCACGGCACCAGTCTCAGATCATTGTATCTGTTCTCAATGCAACAGATGCTATCCAGGGACATATCCTTTTTACTCAAACCGCATCCGCATTACTGCAATTGGATCATGCTCTCGCAATCTATATGTCTCCACTTGTCGTTGAAGCAGGTAAGTATGTGGAGGTAAGCCGTGGGCTCAAAGAGGATGAATTACCGGTACCTCTATGGGTGTTCATTGGTCTGTATCAAAACACCGAAGGCGCTTCAGCATATACGTACGGCCTGCGTAACTTCGGGAAAGTTGAGATGGAGATTACCGGATCATCCAAGCCATTAAGTGATGTCTTTGAAATGATGTTTATGACCACCACTTATGTGGTCGAAAATGATGTCACCTTGCATGATGGGGAGACTCTCGGATTTACTGCAGAGCAGAAATTAAGTATTACCCGTTCCAAGGGAATTGCGACTGAAGGGGAAAGTCTGAAGATTGGCTTGTAATCTTCTTGGTGGTCTATGGTGTCCAAGTATATGTACTCCTGATTCAGGCCGTTCGAAATCTAATTTCGGGCGGCTTTTGTCTATTAAAGTGCGGATTTATCAGGCTCAACCCTCTCCATTTCCCTGAATTTTACTCCAATAGGATTATATAGGCCATAAGAACTACAATCATGTGAAATCCATATTCATTTATAGCAGAAATCAGTATAATTAATAGGCTAATAGACTTATAAACTACATAAAATAATGAATGAGGAGTTGCTTTTATGTCTGTCAGACGTTTGGATTCAACAAAACCGATTATTGAAATCATCTGGGATGGGATCGTCTCACCAGAACAGGTCGACCAAGTCAACGCGGAGATAGAACAAATTGCTTCGCAACTGGGCAAAACATTTGATGTACTGGTTGATATGACACATATGAAAGCTTTCCCGCAAGACACCAAGGAGAAGATTGTGGATCATCAAAAACGACTGAAGGACATGGGCATGAAGCGAGCTAGCGTAGCTGTTGGTGGAGCGATCGCCAAAATGCAGCTCAATCGGATCTCCAAAGAATCAGAGCACCAGACGGAATTCCAATGGGAAACGTATGATGAAGCATTGGCCTTTTTAATGAAATAAAAGCACGCAATTTTACAAATTGGACAGAACATTGCAGGGAAATTATGCTAGATAGAACAAACAATAGAGCGGTTCTCGTGAGAGGCCGCTTTTTCTTAACGCAACATCGATAATATCTCCCCTTTAGAATAGTTATCCCATTATCCCCCATAAATGCCATACTAACCAAAATAACGCTCTCTATTCCGATACATAAAATTCCGTCCTTTCCTTCCATCTCCCCCATTTATATGTGTTTTTCCCTTTATGACCTTCCCCTCTACCATTTAATAACAGGCTTATTTAGTAAATGATTCAATAGTATATGTCGATATAATTTATAAGCTTATAACACACTAAATACATACTACATCTGGGGGGAAATGTAAAATATGAAACTGAAATTGAAATTAATGTTAGCCTTCTCCATCACTGTTTTGGTAACTGCAGGTGCACTTGCACCACTTGGTTTAGTTCAAACCGAAAAACAGGCATCCCAAAGTGTGAACAATAAACTAAATGGACTAGTATCGAGTGCAACATTTCAGTTAGATGGATGGTTACACGGGAACGAGAAATTAGTAGAAACGCTAGGATTAGTCATCCAGGAAGCTGTCCCTGCTTCTAATCTCGATGAAGATTATTTATCTATCATGTATAAGGGTACTAACTCCAATAACTTAGAAGACTTATATTACGGCAACGAAGACGGCCAGTTTATGAATGGTTCTGATTTCGAGCAGGCTGCAGACTATGATCCCAGAAAACGTTCCTGGTATAAAGAAGCCGTGCAGGCGGATAAACTGATTTTTACCGACCCATACATCGATAACAAATCTAAACAATTTACGGTGTCTATTGCTATGCCAGTAAAAACAAAGAGCGGTGCATTACAGGGGGTGGTGGCTTCTGACATCCTCCTTTCGAAACTAACCGATACAGTGAATCAGATTGATCTGGATGGATTAGGATATGCCTTCATGCTCGACAAAAAGGGAGTTATTCTCGCTCATCCGGAGGCTAATCTCGCAAGTACTTCAGCAGCGGACAATGATCAATTAGGCCCTTTGCTCGCAGATATGCAGGCTAATGCATCAGGACAGAGGTCATTTCAATACAATGGTGAAAATCTGTTGCTCTATTATAAACAAATCCCGACTACGGGTTGGATTGTCGGTTCAGTTATATCGGAGAAACTGGCCTATTCCGAGTATTATCAATTACGGAATCAATATATCCTTATTATCGCAATTACATTGTTGACGGTACTAACGATAGCTTATTGGGTCGCAACTCGTTTTATCAAACCTCTTAAGCGCTTGCAATTCATGTCGGGTCAGATGTCCCACGGCGATTTTACGGGTCGGGTAGATACTAAAGGTTCAGATGAATTTGCTGAACTTGGGGTTGCTTTCAATACGATGTCTGATCATCTCAGCATATTACTTCAGAAGGTGAGGAGCTCTGCTGATCAGGTTCAAGATATCTCCATGGTTATGGAAAACCACACGGGCAACACCCAGCGTATTGCCGAACAGATTTTTATTGCTACAGATGAGCTTGCCCAAGGATCAAGCAGTCAGGCAGAATCAGTCTATGAAGGATCGAACCGTCTAAGTGCCATGAGCCAGACAGTGAACGGTATCAATGACAATGTAGAGCAGTCTGTCATGATGATGCAGGAGGTTACAGAAGCGATGTCAGTAGGTTTACAATCCGTTGATGCTCAGGTAGCACTTGCCGAAGATAATCGTACTTCCATTGATAGAGTCGGTGGAGCTATTCATTTACTGGCAGAAAAATCACAAAAAATTGAGAGTATCGCCAGCATGATTCGAGATATATCAGCACAGACCAACCTGCTTGCACTAAATGCTTCCATTGAAGCAGCCAGAGCGGGGACACAGGGCAATGGATTTGCTGTTGTCGCTAATGAGGTGCGCAAATTGGCTGAGCAGTCCTCACAGTCTGTTGAAAGTATTATTGTTTTGCTTAACGAAATTCACACAGCAAGTGAACAAAGTGTAAATGAAGTAACTTCTGCCGAGCAAGCTATTCAACAGCAAGTGACTTCTGTTCACGAAATGCGGAATGTCTTCGCACGGATCAAACAATCCATAGATGGCATTGATCTTCAGGTAAGACATGTTTCCGCGGCCACTACAGAACTCGATAATAACGCTGGAAAAATTTCTGAAGTTATCTCCAGTGTCGCTGCAATGTCGGAGCAGAGTGCTGCTTCCACAGAGGAAGTTGCATCTTCGACCCAAGAACAATTCAATTACATCACAACGATCTCGGAACGTTCTAAAGAGTTGTCACATCATGCAAACACCCTGTTTGACGAAGTTAAGAAGTTTAAAATATAATCAACCTCTCTTTGATTGCAAATAAGCCGCGTCTCCTATAAAGGATCACGCGGCTTCTATTTGTATTCAAACCCACTTTGATATGGAGGGCTAACCTCTGAACTCCGTATCTCTCTCTTCTAAGAAGACCTTCACCTGTGTCCTGTCGTTTCCCTTACCACCAGTTCAGGCTTTAGAATTCGCTTCTGCGGCTCTTTGTTGTTATCCCTTAATTCTTCGATAAGGATATCGACGGCATAACGCCCAAGCTCCTCAATAGGCTGAGCAATCGTGGTCAATGGCGGACTAGTCACAGAAGCCAAAATCGTATTGTCGAATCCGATAATGGATACATCCTCAGGAACACGTAGTCCCCGTTCCTTGGCTGCTTGAATTGCACCAATCGCCTGTATATCATTACAACAAAATATACCTGTAGCATGGTTCTGCTCACTGAGCAGCCGCAATGCCTCATGTTTGGCAGAACCCAGATCGGCAGCTGATTCGCGAATCTGATCAGGCTCCAGTACATGTCCTGCTCGCTGTAGAGCTTCACGGAAGCCACGCACCCGCTCCTGACTGCTGCTGACTTTGGATGGCTCAGACAAGACCGCCAGACGCGTATGTCCAAGTTCAAGCAGATGCTCGGCGGCCAGAGTACCGCCAAGCATATCATCAATAGTGACCGTATGCACCGACAATGCGGGCATATGGCGGGCAATCAGCGCAACAGGCATGGACTGCTGCAAGAGCGGTGATAGAATTTCGGCATTATCGATCCCGGTACCGATCATCATGCCGTCGACTCTTTTTTGCTGCAACAGGTTCAGGTATCGCTCTACCCGCTCGTCCTTGTTATCCGTACTACAGATCACCACACTATACCCTAACTGGCGGCTGCGATCCTCCACTGCCCGGGCAAGCTCGGCAAAATACGGATTCGAAATATCCGGTACAAGCAGACCTAGCGTATACGTCTGTTTACCTGTCAGTGCAGCAGCAATTGCGCTCGGTTGATAGTGAAGCCGCTCCATGATCTCCATAATCTCGGCACGACGCTTCTCGCTGATCTTGCCTTTTCCGTTAATCACCTGCGAGACGGTGGCAATAGATACCCCCGCCTCGCGTGCTATATCGTAAATGGTTGCTTTCATCGTTTTTCCCCATTTGTGCTATATATAAATTCATTATACATAGATGATTATTCTCTTCTTATTATGAAGGGGGAATACTGCTTACGCAATGTGAAGACAGAATTACTTATGACTTTTACTTTTTGAAAAGCCACTCATGATCAGGGTCGTTATGGAACTTCCACGTTCGTGTCGGCCCTGCCATCACATTCAGATAATAGACTTCATATCCCGGAGGAGCACCTACCGGATGGTATCCGTTCGGCACAAGCACTACTTCGCCGTTCTTCACTGCAAGTGTCTCATCCACAGAGCGATCATCCGTATAGACGCGTTGAATGGCAAAACCCTGCTCTGGCTGCACACGGAAATAATACGTTTCCTCCAGCAATGATTCATCTGGCAAGGCATCCCGATCATGTTTATGCGGCGGATAGCTCGACCAGTGACCATCCGGTGTAAATACTTCAACGACCAGCAGGCTGTCTGCTTCTTTTTGCTCTGGTAAAATGTTATGGATATGACGCTCCAGATTGCCGTAACCGCGCCCTTCCACACCTACATCTTCAGGCGCAATTAGACGCGAAGGATACGTCCCTTTACCCGGGGCAACACAAATCGCGATCTCCAGATCGGTAAGGGCGGTAACCTCCACCTGATCTGACGTGGACACATAGACGGAGTACGGAGGGATTTTTTCGAATACACTCATCCGTTTCCCGATATTCTCCCACGTATGCTCCCGAGTACTTACGTTTGCAAGCCCGCTGAGAAGCACAACACAGAGCTCCTGGTCTCCACTCTCACGGCTTAGCTTCTCCCCTGCTGCTAGTTTCGCAACCTGAAATCCGACGTATTCCCATCCAGCAGATTCCGGAGTCACGGTCAATATTGTCCCGTCTTCCTTTGGGTTTGCGGCAGGTTTAACGATAAGTTCTGACATGTTGCCTTTCACTCCTTCCATACTCGTCTGCTATCACCTGATCTAATCCTTGTGTGACGGTATCGTTCATTTATTTGAATACAAAATTGCTTTGCAACTTCTACTAAATTCTAATTAATTTGCCGGTTGCGTCTCACGCGATGCACCTGGAACTTCTGTCATCTTCACAGGTCTTCCCTGCTCCATGGACATCTTGGCTGCCAAAGCGATCCGCTCCGCTTGTACAGCATCGTTACCATCTACAATAACCGGTTTGTCATGAATAATGGCATCAATGAAAAGAGCAGTCTCTTGTACATACGCTTCATTGTAACGTTCAAGGAAGAAGTGCAGTGGCTTGTCACGCATCAGTCCAGCTGCAGTGCTAATCTCTGCTGTATTCGGATGATCATTATCCGCCGAAGCGCTGCCCAGCGAACCGAATACTTCCACACGTTGATCATATCCATACACAGCCTGACGGCTGTTATCGATAACCCCAATCGCTCCACTCGCAAATGTCAACGTAACGATGGCTGTATCCACATCGCCATGCTCGGCGAATACCGGGTTAATGAGCACCTTGCCTTTGGCATAAACTTCCTCTACTTCACTGCCGGACAGGAACCGGGCCATATCGAAATCATGGATCATCATATCCATGAAGATTCCGCC
This sequence comes from Paenibacillus sp. 2TAF8, assembly GCF_052114825.1. NCBI lineage: Bacteria > Bacillati > Bacillota > Bacilli > Caryophanales > Paenibacillaceae > Paenibacillus > Paenibacillus sp. 2TAF8. Next base: position 8,886 of record NZ_JBFRFN010000038.1, on the reverse strand, counting down.
GGACACACGGATATATTCCGCAGGTGGCGGGCTCGGGTCACGGGATGTAATCTTGAGAATATGTGGATCACCGATCGTGCCTTCTAACACATGGGAGCGTACTCTTCTAAAATTGTGGTCAAAGCGGCGATTAAATCCGATCTGAAGCTTCACGCCAGCCTTTGCTACAGTCGCTACAGCCGCTTCGGTCTGGGACAAGTCCATACTTACCGGCTTCTCACAGAAAATGTGTTTACCCGCTTGTGCTGCCTGCTCGATCAAAGGTACATGCGTATCTGTTGAAGAACAGATTAATACCGCATCAATGTTTGGCATGGCAATGAGCTCGTTGCTATCTTTGGTTACAACAGAGATACCGCGCTCGGAGGCCCATGCCTCCAGTTCAGGTCCTGCAAACAAATCACTGATCGCGACAATCTCAGCATGCGGGTTACGCAGCAGGTTGTCTGCATGGATTTTACCGATGCGTCCAGCACCGATGATGCCAATTCTTACTTTGTCCTTGCCCATTCCGTTATCCTCCCTATTTGCATCCCTATGGTGTCTGGAAGCTGAGTAATCACTCAGCCCCTGTATTGCACATACGTACTGTGCGTTAAACGATTACCAGCGTGTGGTTACCATTTTTTTGCGAGTGTAGAACTCCACACCATCCGTGCCGTTAGCATGCAGATCACCGTAGAAGGATTTCTTCCAACCAGAGAATGGGAAGAAGGCCATCGGCGCTGGTACACCCAGATTCACGCCTAGCATACCCGCTTCAATCGTTTCACGGAACTGGCGCATATTCGCACCGCTGCGAGTAAACAGACATGCCCCGTTAGCAAAGTCTGAACGGTTTGCCAGTTCTACCGCTTCTTCCAGCGTTTCTACTCTTGCTACCGAAAGAACAGGAGCAAAGATTTCATCTTTCCAGATTTTCATGGTGCTATCTACATGATCAAATACAGTTGGTCCGACAAAATAACCGGAGCCGTCTGTCGCTTGATCCTTGCGTCCATCCCGAATCAAGGTTGCGCCTTCCTTTTCACCTGACTCAATGTAACCCAGTGTACGCTCTTTGTGCGGTCCGCGGATTACCGGACCCAGGAATACGCCTTCGTCCATGCCGTTACCGATGTTGATGCGGTCAGCAGCTTCCACCAACTTTTGAACTAACGCATCTGCTACATCGCCAACAGCGACAACGACGGAACAAGCCATGCAACGTTCGCCAGCTGATCCAAATGCTGCACTTGTGATCTCTTTTACGGTTAGATCGAGATCAGCATCCGGCATAACGATGGAGTGATTTTTCGCTCCAGCGAGTGCCTGAACACGTTTACCGTGTGCTGAAGCTGTTTTGTAGATGTATTCAGCAACAGGTTGTGAGCCAACAAACGAAATGGCAGCCACTTCTTTATGCTCAAGCAGTCCGTTTACAACGTCATGTGCACCGTGAACGATGTTGAGTACGCCGTCTGGAAGTCCCGCTTCTTTGAAAAGTTCTGCCAAACGTCCCGCCAGAAGCGGTGTACGTTCAGACGGTTTCAAGACAAAGGTGTTACCACAGGCAATCGCCAGCGGGAACATCCAGCACGGTACCATCATCGGGAAGTTGAAAGGAGTGATTCCCCCGATAACCCCGATTGGGTAACGGTACATGCCTGATTCCAGTCCTGTAGCGATGTCAGGCAACTGTTTGCCCATCATGAGGTTCGGCGCACCTGCCGCGAATTCAACGCACTCAATACCGCGCAATACTTCTCCATAAGCTTCGGCATAACTTTTACCGTTCTCCAGTGTCACCAGTTTGGCCAGCTCTTCCCAGTACTCTACCAGCAGCTGCTGATAACGGAATAGAATGCGGGCACGGCGAGGAACCGGTGTGGTGCTCCATGATTTGAATGCTGCCCGTGCAGCTTGCACTGCCTGATCGACATCGGCTTGTTCAGACAGCGGCACATATGCAATGATCTCTTCCGTAGCCGGGTTAACAACCGCTTCGGTTCGTGTTGTCGTCGGGGTTACCCAAGTACCCCCGATCCAGTTCTGTACATTCGTCACTGTTGCAGACGCTTCTGAAGTTCCTTTTCCCATGTGTACTGTCTCCCCTCGTTTATGTGCGTTTCTTCTGTGCATTTCTTTCCTATCCAATGCGTATCTTCGGATCACGAAGTCCCATTGATTCAACATGGGTCATCTAGATCAATGCCATCTGTATTACGGCTGACTGTTATCTATATATTGCTTGCTTATAAAGTACTGTGGGTCGTAATCGAATACGCAGTTCATCAAGACGGAATAATCTCGCCCCGGTTGCAGCGTTCGATATACTCATTCACCTGTTCTACAGTCGGCATCGCATCCGAGCAGCTGTGACTGGAGATAACGATACTTGCTGCAGCACTTCCGTAGCCCATACTGCGTTCAATCGTCCAGCCTTGCATTAAGCCGTAGAGGAATCCTGCAGCGTAAGAGTCGCCTGCACCAAATGTTTTTACGACACGAGCAGGATAACTGTTAGCCCGGTGTGAGAGCCCTTCACGCGTATACGCGATGGAACCTTCTTTTCCGTGCTTGATCACAACGATTTTTGCTGAAAAATCAAACCATTTCTGTGCTGTCACCTGATCATTATGATCCGGGTTATTCTCAAACGTCTCCATCATATCGAACTCTTCCCGTGTGCCCAGGATGATATCGCATTTCTCGGCAGCGAGATTATAGTAGACTGCTGTCTCTTCATCCGAAGTCCAAGTATATGGACGGTAGTCCAAATCAAATACGATGACAGTGCCATGTTTTTTTGCATAAGTCAGAGCTTGAATAACGGCTTCCCGTGACGGACTCTGCGCAAGAGCCGTACCAGAAATCAACAGTACTTTGGAATCTGCAATCAGTTGCTCCTGTACCTCGCTGGCCTGCAATAACAGATCCGCTACATTATCCCGGTACATCAGAATACTGCAATCTGTCGGGCTCTTGATTTCGGTAAAAGCCAGGCCCGTTACAGCCCCAGTGYTGTCCGTCACTACATTGGAGGTATCGATCCCGTTCTTCTCCAGATAACTTTGGATGAATCTGCCCATCTGATCACCTGCGATTTTGCCGATGAAAGCTGTCTCCATTCCAAGTCTGGACATGCCGATTGTAATATTGGCCGGAGAACCGCCAACGTATTTGGTGAACGTCATCGTCTCTTCCATCGGACGGTTGATCTCATTGGCATTCAAGTCGATGCACAAGCGGCCAATGGCAGTGAAATCCTTTTTCCTGGATGCTGGAAAGGATACGTAAGTCATTGCGGTTGAGCCCCTTTCTATGGTGGAATCTCGATTGGTTAGGAGAGAATTCTTACTCCAAAGACATGAAATCATGTTGGATTCATTCTATTCTTCTGAACTTTGTTCTATTTTCTTACCTGCAGATGCTAGGTTGGTTAACTGTCTCTAATTTCGCTGTCTTTACTGCCCTAGTACAGAGACTCCATGTAACTCAGAGAACGTTTCGCATACTCATACGGATTATGAATGGCAGGATCTTGTTCCCCTTCGAGCATCGCCCAGCCGTTGTATCCGCGATTGATCAGTTCCTGCAGAATCGGTGCAAAATCAATGCAACCATCTCCCGGTACGGTGAATACACCTCTGCGAATACAACCAACAAAGTCAGATTGCTCTGCTCGTGCCTGATCAAGCACATCCGGGCGAATATCCTTCAGATGGATGTAGGCAATCCGGTCATAATGTTTACGCAGCACCTCAAGTGGATCAGCGCCGCCATAATAGGCATGGCCTGTATCAAAAAGTAAGTAGACCATTGAAGGGTCTGTGAGCTCCATCAAACGATCAATTTCCTCAGGTTGCTCAACTACCGTGCCTCCGTGATGATGATAGGTGAGCTTAAGCCCATACTCCTGGGCAATGGCACCAGCTTGGTTCAAACCTTCAGCAAGAACATGCCATTCGGCATCGCTGAGTCTGAGTACTTCTTTTTCATGTGGTGTCCGTCTTGGATCAAAATGGAGTGACCCGCCAACCTCAGCTGTACTAATGACCTTACTGCCCATGGACTGCAGAAATTCAGCATGCCTACGATAGTCGTCCAGTTCCGCTTGGCGATATGCCGGATCGGAGAATAGTACGGATTTCCACTGGGAGATTAGATTAATATTCCGCTTGCTCAGCTCTTCACGCAGTATAGCGGGATCGGTCGGATACTTGCGTCCCATCTCAGTACCCGTCAATCCAAGACGCTGGATATCGTCCAGAATCTGGGCACATGTTGTATCATCACCATGTTCCTTCACATCTTCGCCGACCCAATTGATCGGATGAATCCCAAGCTGGAATGGCAGCTTGCTCATGGTTCCACGGCTCCTTTTGTTGTTCAGCTTTGTCAGACTTTATCTTTATGAGAAGAGATTTATTTATAAAATAAATGAGTAGATGAGATTAGTAGCGTGAATTACACCAGTTTTGCTTTGCCGCGATTCGATTTCATCGTCTCGTGGGCCCGAACTACTTTTTCCTCAACAGATACTTCAGGCACCCCGACATTCCACCATGACTCATATCCGCCTGTGTTGGTTCCCGGTACAACTGGAATTTCAATCAACGTTGTTACCGTCTCGTTCTTGGCGTCACGAAGTGCCTGTTCCAGTTGCTCCGCAGTTTCTGCGCGATATGCTTTTGCTCCCATACTGCGAGCGTGAGCCGCAAAATCCATAGGCATATACTCACCCGTCAAACGGCCACTGTCTGTTTCACGATAACGGAACTCGTTCCCGAATCCGTCACTTCCGTGCTCACGTTGCAGATTATGAATGCACTGAAAGCCATTATTATTAAATAAAAGAACCGTCATTTTCTTCTGTTCCTGCAGACTTGTAACCAGTTCCGAATGCAACATCAGGTAACTGCCGTCACCCACCATGGCGTAGACTTCACGATCCGGCTCTGCAAGTGCTGCTCCGAATGCGCCACTGACCTCATATCCCATGCAAGAGAATCCATACTCCATGTGGTATGTCTTCGGTTCAGTCGAACGCCACAAACGATGCAAGTCACCTGGAAGGCTTCCTGCTGCACAGACAATCACTGAAGATGGATCAATCGTGCGATTTACGATACCAACGGCTTTCGTCTGCGCCAGACCAGCTTCATGCTCGGCAGCGTAGAGTCGATCCACTTCTGTATTCCATTCATCACGAAGTTCAGCCACTTCAGATGAACCATAAGCACTGCTGTACTGTTGTGCCTTCAATTCTTGTTGCAACGCCTGCAAGCCTTCACGGGCATCAGCCAGAATAGCTTCCCCGCCTAACTTTGCAGCATCCATACTATTCAAATTGATATTGATAAAGGATACTTCTGGGTTTTGAAAAGCAGCATGTGACGCCGTGGTGAAATCGGAGAACCTTGTCCCCACGCCAATCACTACATCTGCTTCTTTAGCCAAGCGATTGGCAGCCAGAGAACCGGTAACCCCGATGGCCCCCACATTAAGCGGGTGTTCCCAAGATACTGCGCTCTTGCCAGCCTGCGTCTCAGCAATCGGAATACCAAAGGCTTCTGCGAACTCGATCAATTGTGAAGATGCCTCAGAGTAGAGCACCCCACCACCTGCAACGAGTAGGGGCTTTTTGCTATGGGCGATCTGCTTCGTTGCCCGTCCAATGGCTGCTGGAACAGGTGGCCGGCGATCCAGATAATGCACCTTGCGAGCAAAGAAAGATTCCGGGTAGTCATATGCTTCTGCCTGAACATCCTGAGGCAATGCTAGCGTGACAGCTCCGGTCTCCGCTGGGTCAGTCAGTACACGCATTGCATGTGTAACAGCAACCATGAGCTGTTCAGGGCGCACGATGCGATCCCAGTATTTGCTGACCGCTTTGAACGGATCTGTAGCAGATATCGTATAGTCACTGCTTACTTCGAGTTGTTGTAATACTGGATCTGGCTCTCGCGTAGCAAAGTTATCTCCTGGGAGAAGCAATACCGGAATCCGGTTCACCGTTGCTGTTGCTGCGGCAGTAATCATATTCAGTGCACCAGGGCCAATAGACGTAGTACATGCGTAGATCTGTTTGCGGTTCTTCTGTTTGGCATAAGCTGCAGCTGTGTGCACCATACCTTGTTCGTTTTTACCTTGCATATACGTCAGGCTTCCAGGGCTACGTTCTAGTGCTTCCCCGATTCCTGTTACATTGCCGTGTCCAAATATTCCGATAATTCCTTTTACAAACTTGGTTTCTACCCCATCTACCGAGATATACTGCTGATCTAGGTAACGAAGCAAGGCCTGAGCCATCGTTAGTCGAATCGTTGTCATGATTGATCGCCATCCTTTCCTTTACGGGTTAAGCGCTTAATCTAAGTTAAGTTTAAGCGCCTTACCCCTGAAGGTTAAGCGCTTAATTCATATGGTATTACAGGCTGAGAATTTTCGCAAGCTATTTTTGTAAGCGTTTTATTAAAATTAGGATTGATTTGCGTAAAATAAGGGGTGAGGAAGTACGAATCAGGGGGATTATTATCCCTTCGATTGCTAGGGTAATGCTAGAGGAATATAAAGTATAAGTAATGATTCATATTTCATATAAGAAACTCTCATGTTATTAAAACGCATGGTGGGTTTGAAATCGAGGGATCAAGAGTAATTCAAAAATCTAGCTGGAGTGCAACAGGGGAGTTCATTGAATGTTGTTTAAGAGAATTGCTGAGGAAATACGACGAAGGCTTGGCCACATAATATAGGAAAAGGAATAACTTCTTTTTCATGCAAAAAAAGAAAGAGAACACAAATTGTGTCTCCTTCTTCTTCAATATATAAAGCGGGTGATGGGAATCGAACCCACGCTATTAGCTTGGAAGGCTAAAGTTCTACCATTGAACTACACCCGCATAAACCAAAAATCGGGATGACACGATTTGAACATGCGACCCCCTGGTCCCAAACCAGGTGCTCTACCAAGCTGAGCTACATCCCGTTAAATATACCGGCGAGAGGACTCGAACCTCCACGGTTTCCCACTCGATTTTGAGTCGAGCGCGTCTGCCATTCCGCCACGCCGGCATAGTTTAAATTTAGTTATAATGGCGCGCCCTGAGAGATTCGAACTCCCGGCCTTTTGATTCGTAGTCAAACGCTCTATCCAGCTGAGCTAAGGGCGCAWATATTGGAGCGGAAGACGGGAATCGAACCCGCGACCCTCGCCTTGGCAAGGCGATGCTCTACCGCTGAGCCACTTCCGCAAAATAAAGGATGCGCGTGGAGGGACTTGAACCCCCACGTCAAAGACGCTAGATCCTAAGTCTAGTGCGTCTGCCAATTCCGCCACACGCGCATRTARTAAAAGTGAGTCATGAAGGATTCGAACCTTCGACACCCTGATTAAAAGTCAGGTGCTCTACCAACTGAGCTAATGACTCATAATAAAACTGGTGGAGGATGATGGATTCGAACCACCGAACCCGTACGGGAGCAGATTTACAGTCTGATGCGTTTGGCCACTTCGCTAATCCTCCATAAAGTGGTGCCGGCGAGAGGACTTGAACCCCCAACCTACTGATTACAAGTCAGTTGCTCTACCAGTTGAGCTACACCGGCGTATCAAATTGTTGTATTAATGGTGGCTCGGGACGGAATCGAACCGCCGACACGAGGATTTTCAGTCCTCTGCTCTACCGACTGAGCTACCGAGCCATATTAAAACTCACTCCAAGATGGTTTCCCATTCTTAATGCTAGTAGAAATGGCGGAACCGACGGGATACTCTCACTTCGTTCGAGACTGCGAAGCATATGCTCTCGAAGTAAATGCTCCGACGAACCCACAAACGGATTCTCATCCCTGAAGCTTGTAAAGATGGCGGAACCGACGGGATTCGAACCCGCGATCTCCTGCGTGACAGGCAGGCATGTTAGGCCAACTACACCACGGTTCCAAATCACTTTCCGTTAGGAAAGCTACAATTGCGGGGGCAGGATTTGAACCTGCGGCCTTCGGGTTATGAGCCCGACGAGCTACCGGGCTGCTCCACCCCGCGTCATTAGAAAAAAGTATATGGTGGAGGCTGAGGGGATCGAACCCCCGACCCTCTGCTTGTAAGGCAGATGCTCTCCCAGCTGAGCTAAGCCTCCATAGGTATTGCTATGACCCGTAGGGGGTACTCTCACTTCGTATGACCCGTAGGGGATTCGAACCCCTGTTACCTCCGTGAAAGGGAGGTGTCTTAACCCCTTGACCAACGGGCCTTAATGGCTCCCCGAACAGGACTCGAACCTGTGACAACTCGATTAACAGTCGAGTGCTCTACCAACTGAGCTATCAGGGAAAATGGTGGAGCCAAGCGGGATCGAACCGCTGACCTCCTGCTTGCAAGGCAGGCGCTCTCCCAGCTGAGCTATGGCCCCATACATGTACTTCTTMTTTARTTACTATGGGCCTTGGTGGACTCGAACCACCGGCCTCACCCTTATCAGAGGTGCGCTCTAACCAACTGAGCTAAAGGCCCCTATCATTCGAAAAAAAATACCCCATTGGGGTTCCGCTTGGCGGCGTCCTACTCTCCCAGGACCCTGCGGTCCAAGTACCATCGGCGCTAGAGGGCTTAACGGTCGTGTTCGGGATGGGTACGTGTGGAACCCCTCCGCCATCGCCACCAAACGCGATTGGATCGAAGCTACGGCTTCTTCCATATCATGTTGAAACTGAAAATCATACACACATTCCGTGATGTACCMATTTYCAYTTCATTCAGAGTGTTGTTCTCTGAAAACTAGATTCGAAACGAAACGCACGCGACTTAAAACTTGCATATTTGGATAAGCCCTCGACCGATTAGTACTGGTCAGCTCCATGCATTGCTGCACTTCCACCCCCAGCCTATCTACCTCGTCG
>NZ_JBFRFN010000037.1:0-35055 GCF_052114825.1 Paenibacillus sp. 2TAF8 | reverse complement strand
AAGACGACGAGGTAGATAGGCTGGGGGTGGAAGTGCAGCAATGCATGGAGCTGACCAGTACTAATCGGTCGAGGGCTTATCCAAATATGCAAGTTTTAAGTCGCGTGCGTTTCGTTTCGAATCTAGTTTTCAGAGAACAACACTCTGAAACATATTCCCTGATAGCTCAGTTGGTAGAGCACTCGACTGTTAATCGAGTTGTCACAGGTTCGAGTCCTGTTCGGGGAGCCATGGAGAGGTGTCCGAGCTGGCCGAAGGAGCACGATTGGAAATCGTGTAGGCGTCACAAGCGTCTCGAGGGTTCGAATCCCTCTCTCTCCGCCATAATACTTCTCTAGCAAGGCCCGTTGGTCAAGGGGTTAAGACACCTCCCTTTCACGGAGGTAACAGGGGTTCGAATCCCCTACGGGTCATAGTTATTTTAATAACTTGAGAGTCTAATGAGAAGATCATCACTTTCAAAAAAAGAGTTGATTTTAACATCGGATTTATGGTAAGATCATAAATGTGTTATTCGGAGGCTTAGCTCAGCTGGGAGAGCATCTGCCTTACAAGCAGAGGGTCGGGGGTTCGATCCCCTCAGCCTCCACCATATACTTTTTATAACGACGCGGGGTGGAGCAGCCCGGTAGCTCGTCGGGCTCATAACCCGAAGGCCGCAGGTTCAAATCCTGCCCCCGCAATTTAAACTTTCTTCTATGAAAGTGATATGGAACCGTGGTGTAGTTGGCCTAACATGCCTGCCTGTCACGCAGGAGATCGCGGGTTCGAATCCCGTCGGTTCCGCCATTTAGGTTTTAACATGAGGGAAGTTGTTCACTACATCTGCTGTATGGCACTGATGCCCTGGATAAAGTGTAGCGACTCAAGCTTGAACTTTATTATGGCTCGGTAGCTCAGTCGGTAGAGCAGAGGACTGAAAATCCTCGTGTCGGCGGTTCGATTCCGTCCCGAGCCACCTTTACAGAAAAACTTAATATGCCGGTGTAGCTCAACTGGTAGAGCAACTGACTTGTAATCAGTAGGTTGGGGGTTCAAGTCCTCTCGCCGGCACCATGTAATCCTGGAGGATTAGCGAAGTGGCCAAACGCATCAGACTGTAAATCTGCTCCCGTACGGGTTCGGTGGTTCGAATCCATCATCCTCCACCAGTTTTTAGGGGCATAGTTTAAAGGTAGAACAACGGTCTCCAAAACCGTTGGTGTGGGTTCAATTCCTGCTGCCCCTGCCAATTAATTTTAATGAATGTAGTCTATATGGCGATCGTGGCGAAGTGGTTAACGCACCGGTTTGTGGATCCGGCATTCGGGGGTTCAATTCCCCTCGATCGCCCCTTTGTTATCTAATGGGGATTAGCCAAGCGGTAAGGCAACGGACTTTGACTCCGTCATGCATAGGTTCAAATCCTATATCCCCAGCCATAATGCGGAAGTGGCTCAGCGGTAGAGCATCGCCTTGCCAAGGCGAGGGTCGCGGGTTCGATTCCCGTCTTCCGCTCCATAATAAGGCGCCATAGCCAAGTGGTAAGGCACAGCTCTGCAAAAGCTTTATCCCCAGTTCGAATCTGGGTGGCGCCTCCAGCATATTTTTACTGAAATTATATGCTATAACTAAATAGGCCGGCGTGGCGGAATGGCAGACGCGCTCGACTCAAAATCGAGTGGGAAACCGTGGAGGTTCGAGTCCTCTCGCCGGTATTATTAGCAAGTTCCTTAGAGACCATCTAAGGAACTTTTTTTGTTTTTTAAAGGGACTTCTTAAAAAAAATTATGAGGTATCAAACCGAATACAGATTTGGTTCGTTTCTTATGTTTGTATACCATGCTAGGCTACATATTTTTAGGGAGGAAAGCAATAATGAAAAAATCTACAAAATACTTATCCTTGATTTTGGGACTGGGACTATGTCTATCGTTGCCTCCGTTGGCGGGTGCAGAAGCATCAGTTCACAATCACATGGCGGGAACCAGTGATAAGAAGGACGTGAAGCCGTCGTCCAAGCAAGCAACGGGTTCAACTGCTAATAAAGTGACTAAACCAACCAAACCTAAGAAATCGGTACCTGCAACTCCAGGTAAGGAAAAGTCCACAAATAAGAAAGGTGATACTTCCAAATCTTCTAAAGACAGTAAAAAGACCACAGATGCCAAAACAGAGAAGAGCAAGACCTATGTGGTTGAGATTTCTGATTTTGCATTTCAAACTGCCGAGTTGAAGATCAAGGTTGGGGATCGCGTTGAATTTGTAAACAAGGATCAGGTTGAACATTCCGTTGTTGCAGAGGACGATTCTTTCAATACAGGATTATTGGGTGAGGGTGAGAAATCAGTCATTACATTTAAGAAGGCGGGTGAAATGAATTATCACTGTGGACCTCATCCAAGCATGAAAGGGGTAATTAAAGTCCTCTCCAAGTAATCCTGTGTTCGATATCGCTCGACCTGACAGGAGAGGGGAAGACTTTTCAATGCAGGAGTACTCCGATTATCAGCTGATCTTACTGATTAAACAAAAAAAGCAAGAGGCATTATCAGAGTTATATGATCGTTACGCTCCTCTTATATACTCATTTGCATGGAAGGCTCTTCAACAGGAGGAGGGTGCCCGAGAAGTGGTGCAGTCTGTGTTTGTCAGGATATGGACGACAGAGGCTGAATTCGACCCGAATAAGGGCCAGTTTAGAAACTGGATAATCACGATTACACGTAATCTGGCTGTCGATTGGTTACGTAAACAACGCAGTCTTTCCAGCCAGTTAGTGTCTTATTATGCAGCCGAGAAGCTGGAAAGAGTAGCAGAGCTTGCTGAATTATCAGTTGAAAGCCAAGTTGAGAAACAATTGTTGAAGGAACAGATTAAAGGAATGCGTGCCTTTCTTTCTCAACAACAACTTCAATTGCTTGAACATTTTTATTGGCAAGGATACAGCTTGAGTGAGTTAGCTGCGCACTATCAGGAGCCTTTGGGCACAGTTAAAAGCCGACTGCACCAGACACTGAAAATACTGCGTAAGCACTTGCTTGCGGGAGGGGAAGAGTGGTAATGTCGTCAACAACCGTCTGCTCATACATGCTGGAGTATCTATCCGATCCTTGCTCAGAGGAAGGCAAAGCTTTTGAACGGCATCTTGATGCCTGTGAATTGTGTAAGATTGAATTAGAACAACTACGGCTAGGCTGGGAGGCGATTCCAACGCATATAGAACAAGTGGAGTTGCCATCCGATTTAAAGCAACAGGTGATGGAAGCCGCATGGGGCAAAAGCAAAGGAATCTTAGCGCCAGATCTTGTAGAGAGTAAAAATAGTAGCAGAATCAAGCGCCTTAGCAAGCATTTTAACAATAAAAAAATGAATTTTGCAGTAGCTTCGTTACTTATTCTTCTTGGTGTGAGTTTGTTAGGAAATGTAGTTATGATTCAAGAGCACATCGAACAACCTGTAACATTGATGAATTCAATTGATTTGCCTGCTTCAGAGATACAAAAGGTCATAAAGCTTGAATCGTTAACCTCCGGGAGTAGTTATGGGGTAGCTTGTATTGTAGGCAACGGGAAGAATCAGCAGTTTGTAGTCTACTTGTTCAATCCCCCACAGACCGAAAAGAATGAGGTTTATCAAGTATGGTTGAATAAGGATCAGGCGTATCAGAATGCAGGCAAGCTGAAAGTGGAAAATCAGATGGGGCTGGCCGTGCTCGCAATTCCTATGGGCAATCAGGCATGGAACTATGATTCTGTTGCGATTACGTTGGAGTCTGATTCAACAGGACTTGTTCCGCGTGGTCCACAGATCTTTCGTTCAAGTTAACAAATTAGAACGTGATACAGCTTTATTTTTCGGATCCATTGCTGGGCACTACTCTTCTCAAGTCAGATTAGTCTGGGGAGAAGGAATTGTTATATGTCATATGTACTAAATTTAGTCGCAAAATTATTTTAAAAAACAACACAGAGGAGGACTTCATCCTCTTCTGTGTTGTTTTTACGTTTAAACATAAGTAACATAAAGATTGACGTATAACTCTATTCAGTATATTGTGGATATATTAAGTCTGTAATATGGAAGGATGTGAGGAAGCTGACAACTCAACCGTTTAGAGCGAACGCAGATATACTATTTGATCTAGGTGTGTGGGAAACAGCATGGCAAAACCGCCCGAGAAGTCCAAGATATAAGCAAAAAAGTGCCCCTTTTGATACAGAAGAAGCTTTCGAGCGTTGGGCTCGGAATTATCATGCTCAGTCGTTTACCGATGAAGGCAAGAACCGCTCGGCACGTATTATGAGCTGGATTGAAAACCAAGGTGTAACGTTTGAGGGAGCCTCCGTACTGGACGTAGGGGCGGCCTCAGGAATTTTTACAATTCCTTTTGCAGAGAAGGGAGCCACGGTCACTGCAGTTGAGCCTTCTGAACTGCTCGTCTCATTAATGCAGGAAACCATTCCAGCTGAGCTGAAAGAAAACATTACGATTGTACCCGAGCGATTCGAAGAAATCTCTATACAGGATAAAGGCTGGGAGAAACAATATGATATTGTCTTTGCATCGATGTGCCCGGCGATGTCTGATTGGGAAACGATTGAGCAAGCCATCCATTGTGCCAGAAAGTATGTCTATGTCAGTACGATCGCAGGTGCCAAAGAGCATACACTCATGGATGAGCTGAGAACGGTGCTTGGTGTGCATGCTCCTTATAAGGCAGGGGATATGGCATACCTCCAGCAGCTACTTTACCTTAAGGGATATTCATATACGATGATTATTACAAGAGAAGTAAACGATTTTGAGATTCAGACAGACGAATTGATTCAAAAGCTGCCTGAATGGCTGCATACCTATGAAATGCCAACGGATGCAGCTGCGCTGAGTGAAGCTGAAACGTATATTCGTAACACATACAAGGATGGTGTAGTCTCCTTTTCTCGGGGAGCAAGGTTTGGCAAAATGCTGATTCAGCTTGAACAAGCCCACATGAAGACAGTATCTACAGTCCAAAGGTAAACATTGAATCTGTAATAGTAATCTATCCTCTGACAGCCCGTTCAGGGTGTCTTTTACGCTCCCGGTATTTACCGGGAGTCAACCCTTCCCATTTTCGAAAGGAACGGATAAAGTTTTGCGGATTTGTATAGCGAAGCCGTTCGGCGATTTCTTTTACCGTCCAATCACTTTCGTCCAGCCACTTTTTGGCGATATTCAGTCGATATCTAGTCAAATACTCACTAAATGAAGCGCCGGTTTCTTTACGAAAAACACTGCTTAAATAGTTGGCATTATAATGAAGCCGCATCGCACATTCTTCCAGGGTCAAGTCTTTGTCATAATCTTGCTCGATAATGGCGATCATCTTCTCTGAAATATGCTGATATTGTGCAACCTGTCTTTCTTTGAAAATGTGAATGAGAGGCAGAATCACCTGATGAGTAAACCATTGCTCGACCTCGGCTGCGTACTGTAAAACATGCAACTCATGGAATAGAGATCGGTCGTTCTGGCAGATCTGTGCGAGCCGAACGCCAGATTCCTGAGCGAGTTGCAAGATATGCGTCAAAAGTCGCATCAAAGCAACCTGATATTCTTCCGGGGTACACTCAAGTGAAAAAAGTGTCTCCAGTAACTCGGTCAGCTGTGCAGAAGCAATAACTTCGTCTGCTTGTTGAATAGACTGAAGCAGTGAATACTCCAGTGTTTCTGGATATGCCATCGCCCAAGCTGCTGAAGCCCAATCATGCTGTCCGTATTGCACGATAATGCCTGTCCCAAGCCGCATGCGATGTTTCAATGAATTTATGGCTTCATTGTAAGCCTGTGGAATATGCCCCATTAAACGATGTGGCTGACTCACACCGATACTTACCTTCAAATCCAAAACTACACTCATCTGCTCTTGCAATTGTTCTGTCAACGATGAAAGCCACTTCGAAAACAGTGTAGAATCTTCCTGATTACTGCCAACCACCGTTACAACATTCTGTTCCAGCACTATAGGAAGTAATTGTTGATGAGGTTCAAGAGTCTCTTCAAGGATGTTTTGGATGGCAAACAAGAGCAGAGAGCGATCTTCCATGGTGTATCTAGAGTGGTCCATCAGTTCAGGCTGAAGGGCAATCACGGCAACTTGTTGCCACTTTGAAAGCTGGGTGGCATAACCCTGTCCTCGTAATGTGTCTTGCAATGTATTGGAGCGGTTTCTGCCTTGAAGCAACTGCATCATAAAGGTTGTGCGAATTTGTATTTGATGCTGATTTAAAGCAGATTCCAATTCAGAGCGTGCATCGGATAACTGAGAGACACCCATTTGAATCTGTTCCAGTTCATTAGGAGAACTTACGGGTTGTTGCGGCAATGCAGAATGCCCTTTGACGATGATATTGTCGCCTAATTGAGCAAGAATCTGCCTGATAGGCGCGAGCATTCGTTTTGAACCCAGCCATGCGAGCAACAGAGAAAGCAAGAGCATTGCAATACTGATATACAGCGTATGGAACCCGATTTTGATATAGTCTTTGATCAATGTATTCTCAGGGGTTATGAGAATATATGTCCAGCCTTTTAATGTAGCAGGACTGTAGATTAACGAATAATCCGCATTGGCAAACTGTACTTCTCGTTCAGCATAAGCATCAGAGTACATTACGGGCGCTAATGTCTGGATGCGTTCCCCGTTATTCCGATCAAACAGGCCCACGGCAGACAAAGGTTGTCCGATATAGGATGCATCCGGGTGAGTAATGACCTGTTGTTCCCGATTTATAATGATCACCCCTGAGACCGATGCCTCTATGGTGGGGTATTGCGCAAGCGGATTTTGCATGGCGCATGCCGGGATTCCTGCGATCAGCGCTGCATTGGACGATGTACGCGTACCCTGAATAGTTCTTGCGAGTGTAACATGGTAGATGCAGTCCTGACCTGAAAGCCGTTGGCTGGACCTTCTTTGCTCGTTATCGTCTTCGTTACTGAATATGGACGAGGGTGCCAGTTGCCATCCGGAGGTCATTGTATCCGCAATCAAATCTTTCATCGGCAGTGATAACGGGAAGCGAGTATTTGCATAGAGGCCTAAATGATTGATAAGCCAATCTTTGGATTGATTGACTAGGACAATATCCAGCAGAGGTTCCCACAACTTCATATGCTGGAATTCTGTCTGTAAGTCGCCACCTTGCAACTGGCTGATCCGTTGGAGCGAACTCGATTCTACTAGAGAACGAAGTGTGATCGGAGAGCGTACAGCTTGATCCAGCATGTAACTGACTGTAGCGAGCTTATGCTCTACGTTGGACTGTAGCTGTTCGAGCAACTGTTGATTCATTTGAGTTCGATGTAGCTCAGTCTGGCTGGAAGAATAAATAAAAGCAGCAATTCCCGTCAGCAGGATAGGAACTATACTTAACAGAAGCCCGAAGATAATCATTTTATGGAGATAGCTTATCGTTCGCACATGCCCACTCCTTGATGGAAGATAGAGTTCTTTCTTCTTTATTTTAGTAAACGCTTTCAATTAGAACAATCTAAATTTTGTTTATTTGGATAAAAAAGTAATTATAGAAACGGAAATCGTGTAATGTACGTATGCATTAAGATAACGACGTTTTTCAATCAGCAGACGGGACTTCCGTGAAGTGTTACCGATTTACGGGTAATAACAGGTAGTCGGAGTGAGTAATGCAGTAAGAATATTCAGGTCTAGCCTACGGACAGTCGTAGGTCCAAGCGGACCCCCGACCTGAGTCTAGGATCAAAAACCGTCCGTAGTCTGTTTTGAAAAGTCGTAGAATCCCCTAGAATAAGGACATAAGGTTAAACAAGAAACACGGAAACAAAAACAACAAGTTCTGAACGCACAAATGAATAAAACAACAAATGAAAATGGAAAGGGCGGTGAACAACAATTATGAGAATGAACAAGGGAAATGGTTGGGCGATCGTGTTGATTGCAATTGGTGCACTGATGCTCTTCGGAAAGTTAACCCCGTTGCTTGGGCATCTGATGGGTTACCTGATTCCGATCCTGATGATTGCACTGGGGTATTACGGAGTTAAAAGAGGAAATGTAACGCTTGGATGGATCGTTCTTATCATCGGTATCTTATCCTTGATAGGAAAACTGTCTTGGCTGGTCGGGCCGATTATCGCAGTCGGATTGATTATCTTCGGTATCTCGATGCTGAGCAACAATCGCAATTCACATCGTCGCTATTGAGTAAGGTCACGATCAAGTAAAAGGAGGGACAGAACATAATGAGTGTATTTCGTCGAATGCGGGATATCACCGTAGCTAGTCTGAACGAACATTTGGAGCAAAGTCAGGACCCGGTTAAACTGATTGATCAGTTCCTGGTCTCGACCCGCCAAGACATTGGAGAAGCCGAGAAGCTTCGACACCAGTATGCGAGTCATACAAGACAAATGAAACAGCAAGCAGATCAAGCATCAGCTATGGTTAACAAACGAGAAGAACAGGCATCCATGGCTTTGAAGGCCGGTGAGGAACATCTCGCCAAGCTGGCTCTACAGGAGAAAATTCTCCATGAGGAAAAAATCGATCAATACAATGAATTGTACACACAAAGCGCTGCCGCATTGCAGGAACTTGATGAGCAGATCAATCAGTTGAAGGCAGAGTATCAGAATGTGTACAGTAAACGCCAATATTACTACGCTCGAATGCAAACGATCCAATTGCAGCAACGAATGAATCAGCGTGGAAACTACAGTGGTCAAAACGTACCTGGTATGTTTAACAAGCTTGATGACCAAGTCTCCGATCTCGAATATGAGGCGCAGAGTCTTCGGGAGATCCGGCGAATGGGTCAGGATGGTTCCGGCTTATCCGGTAACATGTCTTCCTCTGCACTGGACAAAGAACTGGAGCGCTTGAAGCAAAAGCTCAATAACGATAAAAAGGAGTAGTCACATGAATAAATTATACCGCTCAACGCGTAATCGTATGCTGACAGGTTTGATCGGCGGCATATCTGAAAATCTTGGTTTTAGTACTACGCTGCTACGGATCATTTTCTTCATCAGCATCTTCGCAACGGGTGGTACATCTCTATTCATCTACTTCATCGCTGCATTGGTTGTACCAAAGGAACCTAACTACGCAGATCCGTACGTATATGGTCCTGATCACAGTAGAGGTTACAAGTAAACGAAAGGAGCAAGCACATGAGCAAACTTTACCGCTCAACGCGTGACCGAATGATGACCGGTCTAATCGGCGGCATATCCGAAGCGATTGGAATGGATTCTACGCTGCTGCGGATCATCTTCGTCATCAGTATCTTTGCCACTGGGGGCACAACGTTATTAATCTACTTCATCGCCGCTCTCGTCGTACCAAAAGAGCCGTTCCCACCATACGATCCATACGGTTACGGCCCAGGTGCTGGTTCTGGCAGAGGGTATGGTGGTTATGACCATCAGGCACCAAGAGATCCTTTTAACAGCAATCCCAATCAACCAGGTTTTGGTCCTGGCCCTGGCCCGGGATATAACAGCAGACCGCAACCCGGCCCGCGTTCCTATGACAACAACGCTTATGGAACAGGAAGCCAGCACGAAAGTGAACTGGATTCCATGATGAAAGATATTGAGAAAAAGGCTTTGAAAAAAGAAGTGGAAGAGCTTCGCCAAAAACTATCTCGTTACGAGAAGGGAGAAAAGTAAAATGGGAGTATTTAAACGGATTAAGGATATGACGAAGGCATCTGTAAATGATATGTTGGATAAAGTGGAAGATCCGATTGTGATGTTGAACCAGTATCTGCGTGATATGGAGGCTGAAATTCATGAGGCTGAGGTGACGGTAGCTAAACAAATGGCTAACGAGCGTCGCATGAAGCAACGTCTGGATGAAGCAGAACGTACTTCGGTACAACGTGAGTCTCAAGCAGAAGCGGCTCTGTCCAATGGTCAGGAAGAAGTAGCACGCAAATTGTTGGAAGAGAAAATCTATTTTGATCAAAAAATTGAGGAATATCGTGAGCTGCATGCCCAATCTGAAGCACAGGCGAAAGATTTGTTGCAACAGTTGCATGACATGAAAGACGAGTTCTACAAAATGCGCAACAAACGTAATGAGCTGGTGTCCCGTGCGCAGATGGCTAAAGCCAAAAAACAAATGTCTTCGATCAACAGTTTGCATTCCATTGAGAGTGGAAGTGCATCCCTTGGATTCCACCGCATGGAAGAGAAAATCATGCAGCTTGAAGCCGAGGCAGATGTAGCCCGTGCACCATACCGCAATACTGGAGCTTCTTACACTAATCCGGTTGATCTGGAGAAACAATTCAAAGTGGATCAGCAATTGCAGGCGCTGAAAAACAAAATGGGCAATGGTTCCAAAAACGAAGCGATCGATACTTCTAAAGAATAACTGTTCGCTTGGTAAACAATATGATATTCTATAGATCGTGTAACCTATACGATTCGTAGAACAAAAGTTAAGCCATACAGGATTTCATTGCCTGCTATGGCTTTTCCGTCGAATAATGAAGAAGATGAACCCACAGAGGAGGTGCGGCAGAGATGAGTAGAAGAAACCACTGGATTGCAGTTATTATTGTTGTTGTTGGTTTTTTGATGCTCTTTAACCGGAATATGAATCTGCTGACTGCTGCCGCACTCATTCTGTTAACGGTGGGTATGCTTCAGATTCGAAAAGGTGAAACCAGGAAAGGTTATCGTTATCTTGGGGTTGGTGCAGCTCTGCTACYGCTTGATAACTTGATGATCGTCTTTCTAATTGTACTGACATCCTTAGCTTATTTTTATTCCAAGAACAAAAAGATGCATCTTCATGATGATGTTATGAAAAAACAAAATTTCATGGCCCGTTATTACTGGGATCAGTCCTCCTGGAGGCTGCGCAGTATGAGTCTGTGGCACGCCATTGGCGAGGTCAATGCGGACTTGTCTCTCTCTATTCCTGAAGAGAAACAAACGATTGTACTGCTACAAGGTGTTATGGGGAATGTTCGTCTGACCCTGCCCGAGGATTATGGGGTAGAGATTGAGGCATCGGTACTATTTGGCCGAGTAAATCTGCTGGGCGAGCAGGATAGTGGCATGATGAATACATTGGTATGGAGAACTCCTGGATACGAATCCAGTGAACATAAAGTAAAATTTGTTATTTCGTATATTGTTGGCGACTTAAACATTCATAATTCGTAGTACTAAGAAATGGATGAGGAAAAGGAGGACTCCCGGATGAAGGATAGAAAACATACGGATATGGTTACCCGAAGTATGCGTGAAGGGATCCTCCTTGTTTTCATTGTGTTTGCCGTTATTTTATATGTATTGTATACATATGGTTATCTGGCTCCGTTTGCTGGTTGGCGACATCTTATTCAATCGGGACTTGCCTTGTTGCTTCTTCTGATCGGAATTGGGGCGGTATTTGGGTTTTATCAGAGTTATAGGGTGAAAAGACGGCTAGAATTGTTAACGGAAACGTTGCTGCAATGGGAAAAAGGATCACTCTCTCGTACAGTACCCGACCTCGGTGAGGATGATGTCGGCCGGCTTAGTGAACAATTGGGTCGCATCGGCAAAAAGTGGGAGGATCAGGTGTCTTCCCTCCAGAGATTGTCTACGAACAATGCACAGCTTGCCGAACAGGCCAGAATCACAGCCATTGTTGAAGAGAGACAACGGCTTGCAAGGGAATTGCATGATGCGGTATCACAGCAGCTATTTGCGATCTCGATGACCGCAACGGCGGTCGGCCGGAAGATGGAGAAGGATTTTGAACGGGCACAGCGACAGGTTGCTTTAATTGAAGAAATGGCTTCCGTAGCTCAGTCCGAGATGAGAGCCTTGTTGTTGCATCTGCGGCCCGTCTATCTGGAGGGAAAACAGTTGGAGCAAGGTCTGCGTGATCTGGTGATGGAACTGAAAACCAAAGTGCCCATGGAAATCGTACTGGAGATGGACGAAGATATTCATCTGGTCAAAGGAATTGAGAACCATTTATTCCGAATCGTCCAAGAAGCGATGTCGAATACGTTGCGTCATGCAAAAGCGGAGAAGATGGAGATCAGGTTGCAGCGCCGTATGGACGCCGTTCGGGTTCTGATTCGAGATGACGGTCAGGGCTTTGATCTGGATGAACAGAAGCAGGCCTCGTATGGTCTGGCGAATATGCGTGAACGGGTTACAGAGATTGGGGGAGCCATCCAATTTGTGACGGCACCAGGTAAAGGAACACGGATTGAGATCACGATCCCTCTGATGAACGAAGAAAGCGAGGTAGAACATGTCAATGGAACCGGAAGTTGAAACGGAGACGGAAACGGCGATCAGAGTATTACTCGTGGATGATCATGAGATGGTACGTATAGGTCTTGCCGCGGTTTTGGATACGGAAGACGGCATTGAAGTGATCGGTGAAGCTGGAAGCGGGGAGGAAGGCATCAGGCTTGCTCAGGAATATAAGCCAGACGTGGTGTTGATGGATCTTGTCATGGAAGGCATGGATGGCATTGAAGCGACACGTCAGGTTCTCAAAATCAACCCGGAATGCAAAGTCATTGTGTTAACAAGTTATCTGGACGATGAGAAAATGTATCCGGTCATTGAAGCAGGAGCTTTCAGCTATCTGTTGAAAACATCCAGAGCCAATGAGGTAGCTGACGCCATTCGTGCCGCTGCACGTGGACAATCCGTTCTGGAGTCACAGGTGGCGTCTAAAATGATGAATCGTTTCCGACAGCCGCAAGCGGCAGCACCTTTACATGAAGAACTGACCGATCGGGAGATGGATGTTCTACGTTTGGTGGCGCAAGGCAAGTCCAATCAAGATATCGCGGATGAGCTAATTATCGGTATAAAAACAGTTAAGTTCCATGTGACCAA
The DNA here is from genome assembly GCF_052114825.1 of Paenibacillus sp. 2TAF8. Classification (NCBI taxonomy): domain Bacteria; kingdom Bacillati; phylum Bacillota; class Bacilli; order Caryophanales; family Paenibacillaceae; genus Paenibacillus; species Paenibacillus sp. 2TAF8. The sequence goes on along the minus strand of NZ_JBFRFN010000037.1, from coordinate 22,185 downwards.
TTTGCTTGCGAAGCTGGGTGTGGATGACCGGACACAGGCCGCGATTTACGCGTATAAGAACGGATTGGCAGAGTAAGCTTATGAAGCAGAAGCAGGGTGTACGTTTGAAACGTAAAGAATTATGAGTTTCAAAGAAATTTCGAAAACAGGAAATAAATAAAGTTTTGAAGATAATGAAGATAACAGGAAGCTCGGTCTGCCCTAAGGTGGTGGATGGGCTTTTTTTGTTTTGTATTCATAGAAAGAGTCTCGTAATGGGTTTAGGTCAAGTTGGAAGGGGGCATGCTGTTGATAGATTCATAGAATGGAAGACGGAACGGGGGAATTCACTTGTTAAAGCGTTGGATGAGTACAAGCGTCATTGCAATGGCCATAATTATTATAATCGGGGTTACACAGGGATATGCTGAGAACGCAGCAGCAGAAAAGAAAGGTTTTGGTACTGAAGTGGCAGGACTGGAGCAATTGTTACATACCGCAGAATCAGTCATGAAAAATGCAGATCAATGGGTGATCAAATGGCAAGCTGGAGGCCACGGGGATGCTCGTACGCAAGCTGTGAAGCTTGCAGCAGATCTGGGACTTGTAGCACCCGTTCAGGATGTACAAACCGGACATGATGTATATCGAAGCGAGGGAATAGTTGGGGGTTCTGAATCTCCAATAGGTTTGCTGCTTAATGTGGCAAGTACAGAACAAGATCGATACTATGTGATCGTGCAGCTGTCAGGAGGAGTAAAACTGGAGCAACAGACATTGCTTGCTTCACATGAACAGGTGGGAGAGGCAATGAATAAACTCGGCTTGCAAGCAAGCTGGAATATGTCTGTTCAGGGTAAGTTGAGTGCAATGAGTGAAGATGATGGGGATGGCAAATCATCCACAATAGAGGTATCCAATATGGCTCAGGCTGGTGTAGCAAGAAAAGCCAGTGAACAGTTAGCGGCGCTGGAAGCCAAGTTCTCCCGTGAACTGGATATGAAGGAAGTTGAGCGTTATGAAGATGCAGCTACAGCAAGTGTTTCGTATCAGGCCACAGCGTTACCGCTGGAGATTCTGAGCGGCTTACACCTATTAAATATGCAACTTGCGGTACATCAAGTTAGTGGGCAGGATGATGCGCGTGTTACTGTCGGTTTTCCGGTGATCACGATTGAATATTAAGTGATGGAGGTAATGATATTATAGCTGAATCCTGGCAGGTGATATGCTAAAATAGCATCACATCCAAGTTGGGACTTGCTGGTAATTGTCATTTAGTTTAATCAGATTGACTGAACTGAACACTATTACATAGCTCGGGAAGCGAATTAGATGGTCTTCCCGGAGGAAAGAGGGGCCTATGGACAATCAACAGATGCAAAATGAAGTACAGACACCAGGTGCAGTATTTTTCATTTTTGGAGCAACGGGAGACTTGGCCCGCCGGAAGTTGTTTCCGGCCATCTACAGTTTATACCGTGAAGGCAAGCTTGCTGATGACTTCGCGGTTATTGGGGTAGCGCGTCGTCTGAGGTCACAGGAACAATTCCGGGACGATCTTCTTGAATCCATTCAGGAGTTCTGCCGTTATCCGGCAGGGGATTCGCAGGAGTGGAACGCTTTTGCCGAGCATTTTGAATACAAATCGCTGGACATCAACAATGTGGACGGGTTCCGGGAACTGAGGGAGCAGACGGAACAGCTGGAAGCTAAATTCAAAACGCCAGGCAATCGGCTGTTCTATCTGGCACTGGCGCCTGAGTTGTTTGGCAGTGTGTCGTACAGTTTAAGAGATGGCGGCATGCTGGAGAGCAGTGGATGGAATCGTCTGGTGATTGAGAAGCCGTTTGGATATGATCTGCCATCGGCCGAGAAGCTGAATGAACAGATCCGCGAGGTGTTTAAGGAAGAGGAAATCTATCGGATTGACCACTATCTGGGTAAGGAAATGGTGCAAAATATTGAGGTGATTCGCTTCGGGAACGCCTTTTTCGAACCGCTCTGGAACAATAAACACATTGCAAACGTTCAGATTACACTGGGGGAGACGGTCGGCGTTGAAGAGCGCGGTGGATATTATGATCACTCCGGCGCCCTGCGTGATATGGGGCAGAATCATATGTTGCAGATGCTGACGATGATTGCGATGGAGCCGCCAAGTCGTCTGTTCCCGGAGGATATCCGGGATGAGAAGGTAAAGGTGCTCCGTTCCCTGCGAGAGTTTACGTCAGATGAAGAGGTGCGTAACAACGTTGTACGTGCCCAGTATACGGAAGGGGAGTACCGCGGTAAACAGCTTCCGGGATATCGTCAGGAAGACAAGGTTGATCCGGAGTCCAATACGGAGACGTACTTTGCAGCACGCGTATTCGTAGATAACTTTCGCTGGGCTGGCGTGCCGTTCTACATTCGGACAGGCAAACGTCTGCCGGTGAAAACAACGGAAATTGTAGTTGAGTTCAAATCGATGCCGAATAACGTATACCTTGGTAAAAAATATAAGCTGGAACCGAATCTGCTCGTGATTCGGGTAAATCCGATGGAAGGCATTTATATCAAAATCAATGCCAAAAAGCCGGGCTCGGATTCCGAGATCCAGCCCTTGGCGATGGACTTCTGCCAGAGCTGCATGATCGGAATCAACTCGCCCGAAGCTTATGAGCGCCTGCTGCATGATGCAGCAGAAGGCGATTCAACATACTTCACCCGCTGGGATGAAGTAGCGACAGCATGGTCTTTTGTTGACCGGATCGCGGCCGCTTGGGGGCGCAATCAAGGTGAACTTCACACGTATCCCGCAGGAACGTGGGGCCCGGAGGCGACAGCCAAGTTGCTGGAGCAGGATGGTTTCCACTGGTGGCCAGTGAATGGGCAGGATGAGGATAGCGTCATTTGGCATGTGAACGGTTAAGCTCATGAGGAAATCGACCATAAGGGAATTTAAAAGTTATTAGGGGATAACGCGAATGTTCAACGATTGTTCAGGTGGTTTGCTATCGGAATGCTCTGTGTAACTCCCTTTAGTTCAACTATCTGTGTTATAAGAGGGCCTTGGAAGATCGCATGAGAGATGCGGTCTTTCAGGCTTTTTTTCATTGATATTGAATCGAAGTCACCGACATAGAAATAGATCATAAGAGGTTCCATCAAAAGGAAATAAATAATTTAAATTAAGTTGTTGACAAAAAGTAAGTGAATAACTTATACTCAACACATGAGTTAAAGAGTTAAGCAAAAGACCTGCTGAGTTCGGGCAAAACATAATATATATATCCGGCACAGAGGAACATTCATGAGATAAAAGGTAAACCAGTTGAAGGAGTTTGCGGGCAGACAGAATTCATGAAAAAATTTTCGCATAATATCTTTAATCTAAGAATACTATTTTGTATATATCGAATGGAGGAAAAGAAAATGATGTTGGATGTAGGATTGTTGTTGATTCGTTTGGTGATTGGTTTGTCGTTCATGGCGCACGGGGCACAGAAGTTGTTTGGATGGTTCGGAGGATACGGAATCAAAGGTACAGGCGGATGGTTTGAATCCATGGGTATGAAACCTGGTGCACTCGTTGCTTTGCTGGCAGGACTTGCTGAATTCGGAGGCGGATTGCTGCTCGCGCTGGGTCTGCTGACACCGGTAGGCGGAATCTTGATCGCACTGACTATGGTGATTGCCATCGTTAAAGTACACGGCGCTAACGGTTACTGGTCTACACAGAACGGATTCGAGTATAACCTCGCCATCCTTGTGGTGGGTGTAGCTCTGGCTCTGACAGGCGGCGGGCAATATGCGCTGGATGCACTGATTTTCTAAAATCAAATGATCTGTAAGACATGAGAGGAACCCGGATGCCAGTTGAATGGCAGAAGGGTTCTTTTTTGCGAAGAAAAGTGTTGAATTGGTGGAACGTAATCGGTTATTTTCATCACAGATTATGGTACAATAGGAGAGTTGAATTGAGAACGAGGAAAAAAGCATGAATGGAAGCACTGATCTGAAAGGATGAACTCCATTGTAAATGTGTAAAATGAATTTATCGTGTACCTCTGATGATGAGGATGACATGCGAGTTTATAATCAACTGGCTTAGCCGGGTGGCATAAAGTTTCAGAGTTTACAACTACGTTTGAAAGTTTACCAAGTGAATCTATGGATGACCGGCGCTGACCGGATTAACGTGAATGAACGGATGAAAGGGATAGACGCTATGAGCAAAGCTGCAAATAACATTCTTCAAAAGGAAGTGGACAAACGTCGCACGTTTGCCATTATCTCTCACCCCGATGCGGGTAAAACGACATTGACCGAGAAGCTACTGTTGTTCGGGGGCGCGATTCGCCTTGCGGGAACAGTTAAAGCACGGAAAGCGAGCAAACACGCGACAAGTGACTGGATGGAAATTGAGAAACAGCGGGGGATCTCGGTTACGTCCTCTGTAATGCAGTTCGATTATCTGGATCATCGGGTTAACATTTTGGATACTCCTGGTCACCAAGATTTCAGTGAAGACACGTATCGTACACTGACAGCTGCCGACAGCGCGGTGATGTTGATTGACGTGGCAAAAGGTGTCGAGGCACAGACGATTAAATTGTTCCAGGTGTGTGCGAAGCGCGGCATTCCGATCTTTACATTTATCAACAAACTCGACCGCGAGGGTCAAAGTCCGTTTGATCTCATGGAAGAGCTGGAAAACGTATTAGGTATTCGCTCCGTGCCTATGAACTGGCCGATCGGTACAGGCCGTGATCTGTGCGGTGTGTACGACCGGATGAAAAATCAGGTGGAGCTGTTCCAAGGCGATGATCATTCGACGATCAAAGTGCAAAAAGTTGATGGATACAAAGATCCGATTATCCGCGAGATGGCGGGAGAGTACTTGCATGACCAGCTATGTCAGGAGCTTGAGCTTTTGGATGTAGCAGGTGACCCGTTTGATATGGAAAAGGTACAGAAGGGTGAACTGACTCCGATTTTCTTCGGCAGTGCCATCAACAATTTTGGTGTGCAGACGTTCTTGGAGAACTTCCTGGAGCTGGCTCCGAAGCCAGAACCGCGCCGGAGTACAGCAGGCGAAATTGAACCAACGAATGAGAAGTTCACTGGTTATGTGTTCAAAATTCAAGCGAACATGAATCCGGCGCACCGCGACCGTATCGCGTTCTTGCGGATTGTATCAGGCAAGTTCGAGCGTGGCATGAGTGTGAAACATAACCGTGTAGGCAAAGAAATTAAGCTGTCCCAACCACAGCAATTCCTAGCACAAGATCGGGATATTGTTGAAGAAGCATACGCAGGTGATATTATCGGTCTGTTCGATCCGGGCATTTTCCGGATTGGGGATTCGCTCAGTCAGGGCAGTGAAGTCGTATTYGATGAATTGCCAACGTTCTCGCCAGAGATTTTTGCGAAGGTAACGGTTAAAAATGCTTTGAAACACAAACAGTATCAAAAAGGGATCGATCAGCTTACGGAGGAAGGTACCATTCAGGTATTTAACACGGTGAGTTTTGACGAGACCATTCTGGGCGTAGTTGGTCAGCTCCAGTTCGAGGTATTTGAATACCGGATGAAGGGTGAGTACGGGGTAGATGTACAGTTGCAACGGATGCAGTATCAGTTTGCCCGCTGGATCGTGGACGAGAACTTAGACCCGAGTAAATTCCGGATTAACTCTGCCCTGGTAAAAGATAAAAAAGGAAACTATGTTGTACTCTTCGAGAATGAGTATGCGATGAGAACAGCTATAGATAAAAATCCGACAGCGAAGTTCCTTGAAACTGCGCCTATGTCACGGTAATATAATGAAATCCCTCCGCCGCATGGTGGAGGGATTTTTTTGCTTTACCCTTACCGATCTCGGCGGGATTGATCCTGCCGGAGGAGGGGAGTTTTTTTTGCAGACAGAACAAACGGTTTGATGGTTCCCTTCACCCGTCAGTGCTTCGATTATCGAAGCGGTTGAACGGGAATGGTGTGCAGATGCTCCTGCGCGATTTGAATCAGTTCCTCCTGCTTGGCAGGTTCTGTGTTCTTCCAGATCATTTCGAAAATGGCGCCAAGTCCAGGCAACGCTGCTTCGGGTCCATCCACTGAACCTTCGATCATCTCCCGGAGCTGGTCATCACTTTTGTCATGAACCTTATGAACAATCGCTTCACGCAGGCTTAATGTAATGGGCATCGCAAATTCCCTCCTCGGTTTATTCGGCTGCCGTATTACTGTTCCCTGTGGAGGGTGAGCGCATTCAAGTTTTTCCGTCTTTGTGGTATACTACGAAGGATTATTTACGTTGGCATCGTACAGGAATTGGTACGTCTTGCCGTAATGCAGCGGGAGGTTAAATACCCTGATGGCGAAGAAACAATATGCTGTAATCGGGATGGGACGATTCGGATCAAGTATAGCGAATGCACTGAGCGGTATGGGATTTGACGTGCTGGCGATTGATGCGAACGAGCAACGGACACAGGAGATGTCCAATGTGGTGACCCATGCAGTATCGGCAGACTCAACGGATGAAGAAGCGCTGCGAGCGCTGGGGATACGTAATTTTGACGTTGTCGTTGTAGCGATTGGTGAAGATATACAGGCGAGTATTTTGACTACTTTGATATTGAAGGATATGGGTGTACCCGTATTGATTGTAAAAGCTCAGAATGAATTGCATGGCAAGGTGTTGCAGAAGATTGGTGCGGACAAAGTCATTTACCCGGAACGGGATATGGGTCTTCGTGTAGCGCATCACCTGACATCGCCCAACATTCTGGATTATATTGAATTATCCGAAGATTACAGCATTTTGGAGATCAGAGCATCCGAGCAGATGATTGGCAAAAACCTGCTGGAATTGAACATTCGGGCACGCTTTGGCTGTAATGTCATGGCAATCAAGAGCGGTGGGTCGATGAACATCTCTCCTTATGCCGAGGATCGGATTGCAGATGGAGATGTGCTGGTTATTGTAGGGCACAAGGATCATCTGACGAAACTTGAGCTGGCCTATCCGAAATGATTAAAGAATATAGGACATTTAAACGAAGAGCAGGCTCGGGCAGTTTGTGAGCAGAGTGCTGTAGGTTGAAATAGTGAGCCCGCAAACGGGAAGGATGGAACGATGGATATTGTATCACCGCAAAATACACGTGTAAAAGAGTGGGCACAGTTGCTGGAGAAAAAGCATCGAACCCGTCAACATAAATATATAATCGAGGGCATTCATCTCGTACAGGAAGCGCTACGTGCCGGAGCTGATCTGGAGTGTATCGTGTATGACGGTGAGCAGGGAGTGCCTGTAGAACTGGCGGGACTGGAGAATCCCCTGAAACGAGTAGAATGGGTTAGTGTCTCTCCTGCCGTTATCGCTAAATGTACGGATACGATGACACCTCAGCCGGTATTAGCCATTGTGCGAAAAAGCAAAGAACCGCTGCAAAGTCTGATTGCAGGGCGGCAAGGATTGGTCGTTGTACTGGATGGTGTACAAGACCCTGGTAACGTGGGCACGATCATTCGTAGTGCGGATGCTGCAGGAGCCGCAGGTGTCGTTCTCGGCACTGGCTGCGCGGACGTGTACAACCCGAAGACGATTCGATCAACGATGGGCTCTTTGTTTCATTTGCCCATTGTGGAGGGAGAACTGCAGTCGTTGCTTCCTGAAGCAAAATCTGCCGGTGTAAGGCTGGTTAGCACTTCTTTACAGGCAGAGCATTCGTGCTACAGTTATGATTTTACCCAGCCGGTGTGGCTTGTTATAGGAAATGAGGGCAAGGGCATCTCAGACACCACGGCACAGCTCGTAGATGATGCAATTACGATTCCAATGCAAGGACAAGCCGAGTCGCTCAACGCTGCGATGGCAGCAACGATTTTGTTGTTTGAAGCGATGCGGCAGCGGATCGGTTAATTTTAAAAAAATGGATATGGTTTATAACATCAATTGAGACTAGTTACTTCTCTAGACTCTAAAAATCAGTCCTATCCTGAAGGCTGGGGGGATGCGTTGTCTTGGCAAACGTTCCCCCAGTCTTTTTGTCTTTCATACTCTGATTATAAAATACATATAAGGGGAGGTAAAATGAAGTGAACCAAGTAGAATTTATCAACTGGACCGTTGAAGGGAGAAAAGAGGTTGTCGTTATCACCAAATCTGGAGAAGTTGTTCGGGGACTGCTTGGGCTTTTGATGAGGGTAATTTGCAAGTAGCTTCAGATGATATAGGGATTCAAAGGATACAGGTTGAACAGATTACAGACATTTTTAGTATTCAAACAAAAAAATAATTCGTGAGCTGTGAAGATAACCGAAATCAGGGAATAGGACTAAAATCTAAGCGTAGTTTGATTTTCAGATAAATACCTTCAAAATGATCGCATCTATAATAGGATGTAGATTATGTTGGGGTATTTTTTTGATGTAGAAAACGGATCATGAAAATAAATCGAACGATATCATAGATCAAAACCAATATATAGTATCAGCAGAAAGGAGATGGAAAATGAGTGAAGAGAATGAGTACATAACATTGGTGCGGCTGACCTTGGCTGGAGAACATGAGGCTTATGGAGAGTTATATGAAAAGACAGTAACGGACGTGTATCGTACGGTTCGTTTTCTGGTACATGATGCGGCGGATGCTGAGGATCTGGTGCAGGAAATTTACATTCAGGCTTATCGATCCTTGGAGAGATATGACCTTGAACGTACTTTTAAGCCATGGTTAATGGGAGTTAGCATGCGACAGATCAAAAGTTATCGACGTAGGAAAATGATGCAATTACAATTCTCGCAACGAATGGAGCAGATGAATACCCAAACGGGTTTGGAGGCTGATTTCTCCTCTCATTTAATCCATAGACTGGCGAATCGTCACTTACTGGAGCAAGTGCATCGTCTGCCTTACAAGTTGCAGCAGGTAGTGACGTTACACTATTTGAATGAATATACCCAGGAAGAAGTCGCTGACATTTTAGATATCCCGCTGGGGACAGTCAAATCTCGAATTCACGCAGCACTCACCAAGTTGAGACAGAAGCAGGAACTACACTCTGAACTTGCGAGAAAGGTGGACAATGCTAATGAAATTGGATGAACAGTTACGGTCGGCATATCAGGAGGAAACGAAAGATTGGATCATCTCGGATCAGGTCAAACATAATGTAATGAATGGGACTCACAAAAAAACGACTAATAGTCAGCGAAGCAAAACATGGCGGGTGAGCATATTGCTACTTGCAGCGCTTCTTATCCCTACAGGAGCTTACGCAGGGTATACTTATCTGGCTGACAGTATATATGGTTCACGGGAAAATATTACCCCTTTAGGTGGGACAGCAGCAGATTACGAGCGTTTGGAAGCAAAGCTGCAACAGGCACAGGCTCATTTTACGGAAAGTGAATTCGGGCTTTATATGGGACTGCTCAAACAATTTGGAGAAATGGCAGTGACCCATGCTGATGCGCAGGGGAAAATGAATCCGGATGGCTGGAGTATAGAGGAGCAGGAAAAGTACAAGCAGATTACAGCAAAGCTTGAGCCCTTTTTTGATAAAATGAATTCGTTAGAGAACAAGTCATCAACATCTATACCTGTTTCACCGAGGCTTATGGACGAGGATGAATTTTGGTCGGAACAGTTTTCCAAGGCAGAAAAGTTATTTACGAAGGAAGAATATGCCGACTTTAGATCTGTATATGAACAGATGAAGACGTACAAAACGACAGTGGAAGACAAGGACGGAAGATATCACATGGATCGATTATCCAAGGATCAGCGGGCTGATCTGGATCAATTAACAGAGCGTATGAGTGTGTATTTGGAAAAGATCGGGCTGGATGTGCGTTGAATCATGCTGTCGGTGGCCTGACGAATACGGATAGCCTGAGCATTGCAATAAAGCTGGTGATGTTTGCCTTTTTGGATGTTTAGTAATAAAGAGACAGATAACGGCATTTCAAACTATGCATAATTAACGTAAACGAACAGGAGAAAATGGACAAAGAGACMGCTGTATCCAAGGATACAGCGGTTTTTTATATCAGGAACTGTGAAGTACAGGAGGTTCTTTTCATGATATTATTAGTAAGGAAGAATATGTATTAGTGATGAATAGTGGATATCCTGCAAAAATTATGTCCAAAAGATATACAGGTGTTTGAGGCAATTTTAGAATTGAATATTGGTGTTGATTATCTCTGCCAATGAAAGGAGCGGGATATGGATAGTGAGCGCAATGCGGATTGGACCAAACCGTTCAGAGAGATCAATGATTTTCGTGGCTTAGTGGATGTGATAGAAAATTGGGGGAGTTTATATGAGGAGTGGGATGAGTATAACATCTATGGCATGATTGCCATTTTAACTGCCAGTTTAGACAATATTGAGAGAAATTTTCTGGATGATGAAATCGAGAACTTGCATGAACATTTCACTGACAAACATTTGCAATTTCTAATTAGGCTAGGGAAAGCTGCTGAGAAAGGTGTTATTCATAAGGAGGGCACGGATGGAAGTTTATGATTTGGGTAATTTCAATAAGGCGGTGGTCTGGAAAGGGAAGGCTCCGATTGTTTTTAATCAAACAGCTAAAGAGTTGAAAACCGTAATACATTTAAATCAGAACTTGGTTTCCACCTATACTCAAATTGTGATGGAACTTAAATTGGCTAGAAACAGCTCTTACTATGCGTTACTGGGAGTAGAATACATACCTGAGGAGACCTCGGAATTGTTAATTAAAGTTGAAAAAAGTAATAATGAACATGAATTATATTGCTCTGCATTGGGACCTAAGGAAATCATATACACAGGCATTCCAGGAGAATATGCAGATGCAATTATGATCGCAGCTAAGAAAAAGATACAAGACGCTCATTGGAAGTATTCTGGCAGTATTGTGTTTGGACTAGGTGCTCATAGTGTAGTGGGTTCCAGTGAATCCGTTTTCTCGAAGATTACTGAAATCCTCATGGTTTTATTGATGAATGAATTTGTTTTGAATTCCCCTTGGAGTGATAAAAATATAATCAAAGAAGAGTTACTAGTAACTTGAATTTAGAAGCTGATTTCGGATGGTAAAGAGAATAGCCCTTACAGAGGAACAGTACGATGAGATCTGCGAACTAGATATTAACGATGAAGAGCAACAAATGCAGGTCATACGAAGTGTGATCATACGTACCAAGCAGATCGAAATAAGAGACAAGTGCGCAATGAATATGAAGAATATTAACTGATAAAGGAGGCACACATAGTGGAGCCAAATGATTTTATTCATACATTGTATTTGGGAGACAGAGGTTGTAAAAAAATCATTATTGATGGCTGGAACGAAATTGTGAAAATACAAGTCACTACAATTTCAAGAGTCAGGGGGGAGGAGTGGAATTATTACAAAGATGAAGACATTGAAGATGGTTACATCGTGTTCTCTAGTGTAGAAGCGATCCATTTTGAGCCAAGTAATTATATACCTAATGACACTATAAACTACTTATCGGTTGAGAAGATAGAGGAAAGGGATACTTTTATATTTACGTTTTCTGCTTATTCAGCTAATAAAGAAAGTGAATACGTGGAGGTTATTACAACGATCACTGCAAAGCAAATTTATCTAGAGGATTCGCTTCAACGTGAGAAGTTAACATAGTCATGTCATGCATTAATTAATTTAAGTAGATGGAGAAGTGCCGTAGATGGTTAGGATTAGGAAGAGAAGCAGTGGAATGATCTATGCAGGATGTCCTTAACTTGTGATATACATAAGGAAAAATATCATCTCCAAAGAGCATACAAGGAAAGCTTTGAGAGGTTCCCCAAATGAGTTTGTTAATGAAGTGGGAGGGTTCTGAAAAATGTTAGGTATCAAAAATTATGAAGTCACTACCAGCCAATTGAATGAATTAGGATCGTGGAGTTATGAAGGCATAATTGGAATGGAATATATGGTTAACCTTGATGATTGGGACTCGTTTCATACCACGTTGGAACTCACATTTTTAGTAGAACTAATAAAAAGTAGCCAGAGATTCAAGCTTAAATTGAAGTACTATAATGTATTTAATCTAACGATAAAGGGGGCAACGAATATACCTCTTACCAACAGTTTAATTATTCATGATAAGAAGGAGGAAGGTTGGGAAAGTAGCCAACGATATCATGTCCACGATGACAGTGGGTATGGCGAAAATGATGGATTCAATTGTATAAATTTCTATTGCAGTTCAATAGAAGCTATATCATTAGAAGATTTCTATTTATAATGAAACAATACATTATATCTTGGATCGCTTCAAACAGTGCGGCATACACCGCCATTTCTCTCCTGCAGAATTGTGTGAAGTCAGCTTTGGCAAACAGAATATAACTATTTACGGTTTTCTGGATATTGTGAAGAAGAATAATAAGAAAATAGGTGATTAGTATTCACTTCGTTTGGCAAATGTCAAAGTATAAAAAGGACGAACTACCTTTGTATCAACCAGGTAATAAAGAAACATGGACATCGGTATCCGATATTGGAAAAGTAATGTGCGGTAAAATGGTCACCTCATCTCACCATCAAACAACTTAAAAAACCACTGCAACTGGAAAGAATCAAAGCCGATATTACTAAAAAGGAATTTTCTCTGGAGAGTCATAATAAAATGCTTGATTTCTTTCTTTTATTGGAAAAAGGCCTGAAAGTGAATGTTGAAAATATGGAACATGTTGCCCGTTTGGCTCTAAGAGAATACATCTGGATTCAGTTAGCGTCAGAGTCCATGTTTGTTCGCTTCGATTATGATTATTATGTGGACGTTGGTACTATAGAAAGATGTGATGAAGCAGTTCAGAAAGTAATGGATTTGGAGTTATCCATAGATCTCTGGGATGAACCATATCCATTAGCATAGGAGTGGGAACAATGACTAGTCAATCGGAAGCATTTATGAGAAAAATGTTAGAGTTTTTACCATCAACAGAGGCATCCTACAGAGAATCCATTGAGTTTAATGGTGAGGTGTTGGAGACGGTTATAATCGAGAGTGTTTTCATGCCTGTAGTCATTGAACTTATAAGACAGGACCAAAACATCGATCTGTTAGAACGGATATTTGAATATTTTGAAGAAGTTTCGAATGATGAAGATACTCACTTAATAAATATATTTTCAATTACGGTATTAGAAATTCTAGGTAACGAAAAAAACATTTTACAAACTGCACAAAAATACATGGGACCTAAAACGACAGAACTTCAAATAGAAGCGGATAAAGCTTTAGGGAGAGAAGTTTAGCTGATGACGCTCCAAATTAATTGGAAGGTGAATGATGAGCATAGAGCAATTTAGTAACATATCGTTAAGAGGCAGAGTTGCCTATGCAATAAGCTGCCTGGAGAACATGATTTCAGCTTTGGAATATGACATTAATGATTGGGAAATCGTGCTAAACTATTTATGGACATTTACTGATATTCGGTATTTGGACGATTGGAATGAAATTATTGTTGAGGTCATCCCCGAAAATTTGCTGGAGTTTGAAACCTATGAAGAACAAAAGTTTGCTCATTTGAGCAAAGAAGAATATTTGTATTTGCGTAAATTATATAAAAGTTGTGACTTATCGATACATATTTTAATTAGAGAAATATTTGAATTGGGAATCAGTCATGCATACTCTGTCATTGAGGGACATGGAAAGAATAGTCTGAAATGTATGGAACAAATCATTTTATTCATGGAAAAGAACCAATTTCCATTACCGGATGTCCGTTTATTTCTAATGTACTCTTTTGAGGAAAATAGAGGATGGGGCAACCGGTTTAATGGTAAGAGAATATCAAAATTGCTGAGGGTAAGACGGGTGGATAAACATCTTTACGACTTAATAACAAAGGTGAAAGTAACACTTGAAGCTGAACCAGACAGTATTATTTACGGTGAACTAGGTGCGGGAAGGTCTGACCTTGAAATGAAGGATACCGCTTTGCAATCATATCTGGAGTTTTTGAAGCAATTCAATGGTGCAAGATGCGGAGCAATAGATCTGTGGTCATTTGAGACATTATCTTCACATCAGTATCGGATCGCTGATATTAGGGGCGGGCCAGATCAATGGCTAGAAATAGGTCAAATACTGTATGAACCGTTAGTGATCAATAAGTATTCTGGACACATCTATTATTGCAAACAGGATCATCAAGAAGTATGGACTAAGAAGGATCTGGGGGATTTTAATCACTTCCTTTGTCATTATGTTTTTGGTTTAAAATATGAGGAAATTGTACCTGATGTACATCAGGATGAGTGGTATTCATTACTCGATAAGATAAACCGGATCAGTTAATGCTGCTGAGTTACTTGGTTTGGGTTTGCACTGATTTACACTATCCAGCAAACAAACTAAGGAAAAAGGGCGAGAAAAACTAATGGATGGTGAGAATCATGTTTCGTAATAACAGTGATTTTTTAGATAAACTTAAGGAGTACACTAAAGAATTAGTTGAAAACAATCAAATCGGATATAGTCAAAAAGATTTTGAAGAAAGTTTCTTCATGCAATCCTCTCATACGCCTTTTAATATCGATGCTATACAAAAGTTTGAATATGGAAGAGTTGAAAGAGAGTATTCTACAGATGAATATAAAGGGATCTATGGAATAAAGGTGAAAAACCAGGAGGTTCTTTTAACAGATATTATGTACTTTCTTGAGGGACAGAAGGATGTAATTCATTTAATCGAGGGTGAATTTCCCGAATTAAGTATCGGTGAAATTAAAGCCGCATTACGTGTGATGATGATATTCATGCGAAGTATTGAATGTGATGAGATTTTAGGAACCAAATAATATCAATTCGTTCTACATTAATACTTACCAGACAAAATAATGAGCAGCGAGTGATAAAGTGGATTTTATAAAAAATTTCAACCTGATTCTTCAAAAAATTCCAGTATCAATCCAGGAAAAGGACTTTAAACTTGTTTCAAGCATTCGTTATTATATTGATTATAACGAACATTTTGAAAAAGTATCCTTTTTAGAGGTTGGATATATTTTGGAGACGAAGGCAGCGAATAAGTCATACCAAGTGCTGTTAGGTTTTAGCGAGGTTACTGCTCTGAAACTATCGGATTTTGTGGTGCTTTTAATCAAATAATAGGATTTAAAATAACTGATATGAAGGATCGTTGCTGGGAAAGCAGCAAGAGATATTACGTTCATGATTATGAAAATGATGTCATGAGTTTCTATTGTCGCTCGATTGAAGTCTTATCCGTAGAAGAAAAGTAACGAATCAAACGCCTTGATATTAATGATGAAGAACAACAATTAAAAGTAATTAAGGCGGTAATCGTTCCAGGATTTAACAGCTTAAACGAGAGAGATCAGCAAGATATGATACAGGTCCTAAACATGTGTTTAGAAGATAATATAAGGAACTATCCAAGGGGGGATTTCCATTCAGTACATCGCAAAAGTTATTATGATGAGTCCCGTAATTGAAGAAGAAGTTACACTTGAAATTAATGGTATTCAATTGGTTACATTTGCAAATGTAGTTCCGTTTGAACTCATTGTCGGAGAAGCTTATGAGATTGAACTCGATGTGACTATACTTGATGATTTTATTATTAAGCAAGTGGACTTGGAAGAGGATTTGCTCCAACAAGAGAGTAATAGTTTCGCTTACATCTTACAAGGAAAGCTAGATATTGATGAGGAAACTTTAGAGGTGGGTGGTATTACTTTTGAAATTGATAGTGAGTTCCTGATGGACTACGGTTATCTCCATGGAAAATATGTTCAAATCAGGGTAGACCGATTAACCGTCGATTTTTTGGAATGACTAAATATTTGAACCTTGACTGGCTTCGTGTCTTTCAAGTTTTTTTCATTGGTGGGATGGGTGGCGAATTCTTTCATGATTCTAGCAATAACGCATATACCCCCCTGTATTACCCGTATGAAATTTTCGTCATTTTGATTGTATGTACATAAAGGCTTGAACTATATCATCTAATTAAATCTATTAAAGTTTCACCAACAGGTCGATAATGGTCAGATACCTCCATGATTGAACTGTTTTTTAATATCTTCGCTTTCTTGCAGTTTTCAAATCAAACGCAACTTTATGATTAGAAAGATACCCCGATTGCATATAGGTCTATCAAGATCCTGGTATGAACCTACGGATGCTATTGATAAAATAGGTGATAATGTATTAAGTGGGGGAAACATCATTACTGTCAGGATTTAATTAAGGAATGGTAATATGTATTTTCATTATTCAGGAGGACTCAAGTATGTATGAAGAACTAGACGAGTATTTATCAGGGGTATTTACAGTGGATTATTGGTATGATGAGGGATTTTCAATAGCTAGAGATATGTTAGAGAAATTCAATAGCAGTGATTGGGACAAATTATTAAATAACATTCTTTTAAAATCTATAGAGTGGCAAATAAAATTTGCTTATTGTACTGACAGTGGTATTAATGATGAGATCATAATAAAGAGTTTAATTTTACTTTCTAGCATAGATAATGACGAATTATTTGAAACGTGTGTCGATTCGCTAAGAGTGATCATTAGTACAGGTAACATTCAAGTGATATCAAATGAAAAAGCAATCATACAACGAATTGTAGAAACACTTCCAAAATGTGGTGTGGCAACAAGAAAAATGTTTGAGGATTTTATTGCAAAATTACAATAATGCAGTGAAAGTTTGGTCGGTTACATAGCATTGAAGGTGATCTTTTAAGATGCTGTAGTATGAAAGAATAGCTCAAGAAATACATAGGCTTACTAAAGATTGTACGAAGAGAATAACAGCATGGGAGTGTAGTTTTCTATGGATATGTAGTAGGACATGAAGATCAGACCTTTGATATTTTAGTGGATTATGAAGACAATATTGTTGGTTCATTTGGATTCAGCCCCGAACTTAAGACGCTCTTCGGGAAAAGGGATTTGATCCCTTTTAAAACGGAATAGTTAGGGGACTAGTTTGGAATCGAAAAAGCGGCAAAGCAAATCGAAGGAGTTGTAGATGCGATGAATGCGGCTAAAATGACAGGTTGGTATGCAGATTCCTCAGTAAAGGAGAATAATATTAAATGAATTTATCAGAACATGGGATGACAATTGTAAACGAATCCGAGCTACTTATGCTCAATAATCTAATATTGGGAAGTAAATTTGGTTTGATGTCTTCTGATCCGCGACTGAATGCGAGTCCGATTTCCGCTGAGTTGGCTTCACGTTTACTTGATACTATAGTGCGTGCACAGTCTGAAAGAGATCCTTCAAAAATAGTAAGCTGGAAGAATTGGTTAGAGAACAAAAAAGAATGGGTATGGTCCAGAGCTCTATCAATAATGATAAAAAATAAGCCTTTTCAGTGGGACGAAATGAAACAAAGTAGAAAGTTTGAATATATATCTTGGTTGTTTAGCCCATGTCAACTTACAGACGATGAAATAATAGAATTTATTAAAGAATATGAGGGATATTTAAAAATCGTAGCGAAGAAATCTTTTATCAACTTGAAAAAAGATTATGATGGAGCCACAGAAGATATGATAAGAGGATTAGAGAATGAGATGGACATTCGTTTACCAGAGGATTACAGGAATTTCCTCAATCAGTTTAATGGTGGTACGCCGATTGTACATTTATCTCTTGTTATTGTTGAAGAATTAAATGAAGCAATTCCTTTGGAAGCTTTTTATGGGATTCACTCCAATAAAAGATATGATCTAGCACATTGGAGTTTAGTTGAGTATGAGGGAGAGATGCTAAAAAAGTATATTGTTATTGGAGAGGTTGCTGAAGGAGGGAAAATACTATTGAGATTGAGTGAGGATTGTAATGTATATTATTGGGATGGAAAGGATGAATTTAACGAAGAGTTTATCTATAGTGTTGGTTCGAGCTTTCAGATGTTTATAAAAAATTTAAAAATAATGATTAAAAATAATTGATGAGTTCTTAGATCATGTTTTTTCAAAAACAAATCCATATGAATGGGAGAATAGATAAAATAGAAAGAGGTGAGCGATATTATTATTATAAACAGCATTGCAAATGAAGCGATAAAGCTTGAGTTAGACACGTTGGAGAGAGCGAATTTGGATGAACTAAACTTGCATAGAGCCATTTTGAACAGAACCAACTTGAGTGATGCCAGTTTAGTGAAAACGAATTTACGTGGCGCCCAACTAAAAGAATCAAACTTAAGTCGAGCGAATTTAACAAGTGCTTTACTGATGGTAAGTTTGTTTGAAAATTCTAATTTAGAATCCTCTAATTTAACAAAAGCAAATCTCGCAGGAGCTGACTTTAGTCATGCGAATTTAACTAATGCTATTTTATTTAAGGCTGACGTGTGGAATGCTAATTTCAAATCTGCTAATTTGAAAGGTGCAAACATGCTATGCCGGAGGATAGAAGATGTTAACATAGAAGGAGCTTTATACGACGACTGTACAATTTGGCCAGCCTCTTTTAATCCTTTAGAGTATGGAGCTATAAAAGCCTAGTCGTTGTGATCGTATAAACGCATAAAACGGCTTGTAACGATTTAGAGGAGGTATTGCCAGTGACAAGGATTTCTGTGACATTACAATCCGAAACATCAAGTAAGTTGTTAACGATCATTAAGAAACACACTAGTTTAGGTCTGTCAGATATTAAAACTCGTACTGATAATCATGTTCTTCTTATGGAAGTTGATTATGTTAATAATGAAGAGATGGAAAGAATGAAAGATTTAGTAGAAGATTTAATTGATAATGATGCGAGTTTCCAACTCTTCGAACAGGATGGCGACTACAAAGTGGAGCTACCTCTGGACCACTTCATGAATAGCTTTGAAATGTCAAAACAAATTGCAGAAGATAGAGAAAGAATGGGAGGGATATGATCTTTGATATTAGAAGAGGCGAGGAAATTACGAACAATCATAATGTGAAAAAAGAGATACGACTTACATAATATAAGAGATATTTAAATTTTTGATAATGATAGGTGGTGTTCCTTTGAACCTGGTTGAGCATACTTAATGTTTGAAGAAAGTAAGTGGCCACATTCTAGATAAATCAGTGTATAAGAACGATACCATTATAATTATCCATTCAATAAACATTGCTCTATGTGATTACGAATTTAGCTATTAATTTAAATCTTTAAAAATACATAAGATTATAATTGTATACTACACATATCATTAGACAGGCAACTTGACGAGCGAACAAGTCTGTTTGCCTCCAAGGAGGATAGAAATGTTATGGATAATCATTTGATGATCCCTATGAGTTACGTATACGTAAAACTTTGGACAGATATTACCTGCAATTTGATAATTAATTTTCAAGATGAGTGGGAGTACCTTAGATTGTTAGAATTAGTAAGGAAAGTAGTACCGGAGTTGCTTATAGTACTTCTTAACAGGGGGGGAGTATCAAATAATACTGAAATACAGGAAATAGCGAAAGATTTTCTTTAGTGAGACTGAGATTTGGAGGTATCAAAATAGGATATTATGATAAATGAAGAAATGATCGTAAACACACTTAAGGATTCTTGGGTATATAATAGAATTATAAAAGTAGTTTATGGTGTAGAGGAAGATTTCGAGAATAATTTTGTTGGTAATCTTGATCTGACTTTTAAAGTGACTCTTCTAAGTACGATGGAGCCCTTTAAACTAAAAATTCGATATCATGAAATAAATGATCTGACAATTCAAAAAGCTTTAACTTTTCCATTAACCAAAGGTCTGATCATTCGTGATTTGAAAAAAGAAGGGATTGTAAGTTGGCAGGAGTACCATGTACACGATGATAACGGGTACGGTGAAAACGATGGATTCCAATTCATTGATTTTTACTGTAAGGCTATTGAAGTGGTTTCTGTGAAAAAATTCTATGAATTAGATTAAGTATGTTTTAAGAAAAGTAGCTGTGTTGAGAGAATAGATAAAACTAATTCAGAGTACGCTGCAATTAAAGGAACGAATTTTACATAGGTCTAGGAACCTTGATTGGCTTTCTGCCATTCAAGGTCTTTTATTTTGGAATATTAGTATTAGTACAGCTGCAAGGCAACGAACTGACAGATTGCAGCCGAGTGACTAGTCATAAACTTGGTGTCGATACTCGTGAATTTTGGAAATGGCCTGTAACATATCAATAAAATAATGTTAAGGAGACTTTATCTATGACAAGTGTAGAGGAGATACGTGAGAGATATATTCAATTGTATCCTGAAGATGGGGTCGACGAGGATGTTTTAAGAAAAATAGAGAAAAACCTTCAGTTGAAACTTCCGAGTGATTTTTTGGATATTGCTAAATTTTATAGTGGTGGGTTATTGGGGGGGATAAGTTGTTTTGCCTTTGCATACAAAGATATCATGCCCAATATTGTGGATGAAACACTCAGGCTTAGAAACGCAATCAAATTACCAACAAACTTTGTTGTGTTAGCTGAGCCACCAAACAGTATTATTGTTATGAACACCGAAAATAATACATATGTTATATGGTGTGATGCAACGGATGTTGAAAGAATAGGTACAATGTCTTTCATATCAAAACCAGATATATGGAAAACATTTTTTGATTTTTTTACTAAATTAGTTGAAGATGAAGAGCAGGAACAACTGGAATAGTGATGAATTATAACCTTTTTATGTTTGTTGGATTAAATTAAAAGATGAAGAGCTTATTGATAAATTAGTTAGGGAAATACATTTTGAAGAGATGGAAGTAGAGCTTAAAATGAAAATAGCCGCCCTTAGGCGTATTACATTAAGAGGTGATATCATTGTTGTGGATGTGGTCAGTTCCAGAAAATTTCCCAAACAAAAAAATAGGTCAATATGTAAAGGGGAGTGGTACGGATAGATTTGTTTTTAGGGAAGGCAGAGAATTAACAGAGCCAATTGATTGCCCAAAAATTGTATTTGAATGTTCTGAAGAATCCTTAAACGATGTTTTACCCAATAGTGGTTCTCTATTAGTAGTTTCAAAAAAAGTGATAGACATATTACATAGAATTTGCTCTAAAGATGTACAAGTATTCGAGGCAAATGTTTATATAGGTGAAAAGAAAATTCCTGAGTACTATCTTTTAAACATAGTAAGTGCTGTTAAGGTAATTGATAAAACTAAATCAGAATACACTACAATTAAAGGAACGGATTCCATATTAAGTTTCAATAAAATAGTATATGATGTTGAAATTTTACCAAACAATCATCATTTAGTTAGAAATGAAGATTACAAATCTCATGTTCTTGTATCTGATTCTCTTAAAAAAGAGTTTGAAAGACATAATATTAAGGGAGTTCAATTTACTTAGTTTATGTGAAGAATGGGGCTTCTACTGAGAGTATTGACTGGAACTTAATTTCTACAATTTATTTGCAGGAAGTCGATATGATTAACTAGGTTGCTAGATTATCATGAAAAAGGATAACAGATGCTATTAAGCTATGGTGGATTGGAACATGATTGTCAAGCCAAGTGCGACAGTTCCTCTGAAAAGGATTCGTGAGTGGTTCTCCAACTCAGGCATTTACGTGGTCTGTTATTGATCAAGTCCAGAGCGTTTTCCAGAGCTTCATCCGTGATCTGGGCAAAATCCGTCCCTTTGGGAAAAAACTCTCGCAGGAGTCCATTGGCATTTTCATTCGAGCCGCGTTGCCAGGAGCAGGAGGAATAGGGATCTGCAAAATACACCTGCACGCCATGAACGTCTTCCAGGCTGGTGTAACAGGCGAATTCCTTGCCACGGTCTGCGGTAGCGGTTTGAAAAGTACGGACAGGGTACTGCGAAGCCGCTACTCCAAAGGCAATCTCCATGGACAATGCGGTACGATCCGGCATGCGAATCGCTGTGTACAAGCGGGTTTTCCGTTCGATGAACGTCGCTACACAGCCCTGCTTTTCCCACGGCCCGAGACCACCGTATCCAGTTCCCAATGGCCGAAGGTTTCCCGGTTACGGACCTCTTTCGGACGCTGCGAGATGGGCTTGCCCATAGCAAACCGCCCGCGTGTTTCTGCCGGCTTCCGACGTTTCCCTTTGTGTCTGAGGACGGCAAGCACGCCTTTCACCAAGCGGCCTGTATAAAGCCAACGATAGACCGTTTTAAAACCTACCATCGCTTGACCTTCCTGACGCAAACGCTCTACGATCTGTTCCGG
>NZ_JBFRFN010000036.1:0-36887 GCF_052114825.1 Paenibacillus sp. 2TAF8 | reverse complement strand
ATTCCAGTATTAAGGACCTGGCTCCTTTGGATTTCTACAACCAGAACCTGATTCAGCCCATTCCAATTGAGGCAGTTCGATTGTAAATTGAAAAACTATGAAAGATGGAGATTAAGAGAGCATGTGTCCAAACTTAAGGGGTTAATCCGCTTCTATATCCTAATAGATGATAATTAAGTTTAAGTATTGATCTTCTTATAGGTGACTAAGATAGTCTTCAACAGAGAAAAGAAAAAGACACACAAGTGGTTCACCTGATGTCCAACGACAAGAAATTTGTTTCATTTGAGATTAAGTAATTATTATTTGAGCATTTTCATAAGCGAACTTATGTGGCCAGACAAAAGCATATTAATACATAACATCACTTAAATATCATTTTTTATATCAGAAACGAAGTTTTTCTACCTAGAAGGAAAGAACTCAGTCCTATTGCTGAATAGATTAAGAAAATGGTACAAAGTACCAATGTCGATTAGATTATCTGTTTCCTTAAGAATGTTGATTGTAGGCAATTATGGATAATTAAAAGGGGAAAATTATATCAGTGGAGAATTTATTTAATGATCTGAAGAATGGAGCACTGAGTAAATGAAAAATTATTAGAGCATGACACTCTCTTACCAGATGGGTGAGAAGAGCCAGTCCTGCGGTTACCAAATCGAATTCCTCTTTTCGGAATTAAGTTGCTTAAGTAGAAGCTTACGCGTTTTTATTTTATGAATCACGTTATAAACGTTAATAAGTTATAATTTTAATTTCTCGAGGGTGATTTTCATCAAAATTTTCATCGACATTATAGATCATACAAAAGAAGAAGAAATCCGTATCAGCTGTCACCAAGTAGACAAAGAAATACATGACCTTGTTACTAAAATAAAAACCGAAACGTTCATAATACTTGGTTATCATGAGGATAAAATTAGCCGCCTCAAAATTAGTGATATTTATTATTTTGAAGCTGTTGACGGAAAAGTGTTTGCATATTGTAAGAACAACGTTCATGAAGTCAAACAAAAGCTTTATGAACTGGAGGAACTTTGCAAAGAGACACATTGTTTTCGCGCCTCCAAATCCACCATTCTAAATATAACTAAGATTTCCAGTGTTCATCCATCGATCAGCGGCCGTTTTCAAGCATTATTGGATAACGGGGAGAAGGTAGTCATATCACGGCAGTATGTGCGAATTCTTAAACGTATGCTTGGATTATGAAAAAAAGGGGGATCAATATGAAATATTCCGAGTTCTTAAAAGAAATGATTAGAGATTTCTTAATTATATTTGCCTCCATCATTATAATCATCGCGATTTTACGACAAATCTATGCTCCTGATGCAAGTTTCGAATTAAAGACGATTTTTACAATTATGGCTTTCTCTTTTCTTGGTGCTTTAACTGGAATCATTTTATATGCCCCGCATGCAATTAGCGAGAATAAAATGCGACTCCGGGTGATTTTACATTTCTTTTTTCTGGAATTTCTATTAATTTCTCTGGCTGTGTTATTAGATCTCGTATACGGCACTTTCGGCATACTATTATTGGCTTTGCAAATTGCCGCAGTATACGGGATCGTTC
Organism: Paenibacillus sp. 2TAF8; assembly: GCF_052114825.1. Lineage (NCBI taxonomy): Bacteria > Bacillati > Bacillota > Bacilli > Caryophanales > Paenibacillaceae > Paenibacillus > Paenibacillus sp. 2TAF8. The sequence goes on along the minus strand of NZ_JBFRFN010000036.1, from coordinate 35,306 downwards.
GTATACTGACCTATAAGAATGACAAAAAGGAAGCTCAAAAAATCAATCAAAGACTAAAATCATTTAAAAAAGAGGTTTAGAAAATATACAGAAAACGCTCCCCAACAAAGTCGTATTCGCAGCGTAAGTACATATCTTTTGCGTTATTTTTACAACTTGTTGGCTCTCAGCTACAGCTTATCGTTTATGCGTATACACCTTCTTCTCCATTTATTATGATGAACTCATAAAAAGTTGAAGGAGGAGCACAGAAGTCTTATGGAGATTTTAATACTTGTTATTACGTTGGTCTTCGAACTGGCAAATGTCGTTTATTCCATTGTAGCTAAGCAAAGCCGAAGCAAGATAAAAAGTTGGACGAGAATCATAATGTTTATAGGATTTATGATGCTGATTTTTGGGAAAGTTGTTGTATGGGATTTCACTTGGGGGTTGTTTCAAGGCTTGCTTTTTATATTGGCGTTCAAGGAAATCATAGCACTCCTGCGCAAACACATACATACTCCGCGTTACAAATCTTTTTCTACAATATGGAAATTCCTTTTGTTAGCATTAACCATAGTCCTTACTCTTGTTCCTGTTTTACTTTTTCCACAGTATAGGCCGCCGCAAGTGACAGGTCCTTATGCAGTGACGACCACGACTTACAGTTATGTGGACAAGAATCGTATCGAAGAATTTACGGATCAAGATGAGAATCGGTTTGTTAATGTGGAATTTTGGTATCCTGAACAAGCAGAAGGAACCTATCCTTTGATTGTGTTCTCCCATGGAGCATTCGGTATTAAAACAAGCAATACTTCGACTTTTACAGAACTTGCGAGCCACGGTTATGTTGTCGTTTCTATTGATCATCCGTATCATTCTTTTTATACCGTCTCGGAGGATGGAAAGGTCGTGACGGTTAATTCCGAGTACATGCAAGAAGTCAGCAATTCAAATAAAGAAGGGGGTTATTTACTTGATGAGTTTTTCGAACTCACTCAAAAATGGATGAAATTGCGAACGGATGATATGGATTTTGTCATAGATACGATTCTGGAACAAGCCGAGCAAGATAAAGATTCAGTATATGAACGCATCGATACACAGAAAATAGGTGTGTTCGGTCATTCTATGGGGGGGGCGGCAAGCATAGCACTGAGCAGAGAACGCGATGACATTGACGCCGTTGTAAATATAGATGCTCCGTTCTTTAGCGAGCTACTGTATGATAAAGTCACGAACGAATTAACTGCAAAATCCGAAGCGTACACCATCCCGCTCCTTAACGTTTATTCGGATGATGTGTGGGTACAACTCGACAGCAACTCTTCGTATCTTCCTTATATCGCGAATAGAATTTCGAATAAAAATTTTAAAGGTGCGTATAACGTTCATTTTATAGGCGCAAAACATTTAAGTTTAACCGATCTACCTTTATTCTCGCCCATATTGGCAAACCTATTGCAGGGCGGAAAAGCAGATATCGATAAATATTACGCGATTGAAACTCAAAATGAACTTATTCTTCGTTTTTTTAACTATTCTCTAAAGAATCAAGGTCAGTTTACTCCAAAAGCGACGTATTGAGTATCTGTTCCGCCTTTAAGGTGAAAAAGCTGTAAAATGCAACTTAGTGTAACATTTACTGTGAAGCCCTGGCCGAAGCAGTTTTTGTCAAAAGAGTAAAGGGACTGCAATTATTATTATTTCGGTTGGAAATAAGGTGTCGACTGTAATTTTGTCGGGACCTTTTTTATTATAGAAGCCCTTTAAAGATTCTCTGAGATCAAGAAAATTAATACAGGGATTTGGATAAATCCGCAGTGGATGCGTATATGTACCAAGCTGTTGATCAATAGTATCCTAGTCTTAAGAAAATAATTGAGTCAATGTGAGTTGAAGTCAATGAATGAAGAGAAGGGCAGGAGACGAATATGAGTAAACAGCACTGGGACACAACCAAAATACCTGATCAACAAGGAAAAGTGATTATTGTAACAGGTTCAACGAGCGGTATTGGTAAAGAAGCTTTAAAAATCATTGCAGGTAAGAACGCAAAGGTTATTATGGCTGTAAGGAATGTAGATAAAGGTAAAGAAGTTGTAAATGTAATCAAAAAGGAATTCAAAAATGCTGATATTGACGTTAGAAAATTAGACTTATCAAATCTTAATTCTATCAGAGCTTTTGCAAATTCAATTAAGGAAGACTACGATCGATTGGATGTACTGATTAATAATGCCGGAATTATGTATTCTCCTTATTCAAAAACGGTTGACGGGTTTGAGAACCAGTTCGGAACAAATCATTTAGGCCACTATGCGTTAACTGGCTTACTAATGCCGCTATTGAAAAAGACAGAAGGATCAAGAATTGTCGTACTCTCCAGTACAGGTCATACGCAGGGAAATCTCAATTTTGAAGATTTGAACTGGGAAACGAGAAAATATAATACTATGAAAGCTTATGGTGACAGTAAATTATCAAATCTTCACTTTACGTATGAGCTTGCAAGAAGGCTAAATAAAGAAGATAATCATCCAAGAATCACTGCTGCACATCCGGGTTGGACAGCTACAGAATTACAGAGACACTCGGCTCTCATGAGAGGATTGAATAAGTTATTTGCTCAGCATGTGAATATGGGGGTTTTACCTACCCTTAGAGCTGCTTTTGATGAAGATGCAAAAGCTGGGGAGTTTTATGGACCATCAGGAATAATGAATATGAGAGGGTATCACGTTGCACACCAATCTAACAAACGATCCTATGATGAAACAATTTCAAGAGAATTATGGAAACGTTCAGAGGAAATGACGGGAATTAAATTCTAACCCTAAAAGGGGGATACAATGAACGAAATGATCCGAATTGATTCGATCTCTTCCTTACATGAGTTTTTGGGTTATGACAAACCTAAACATCCCTTGATAACATGTATAGAACTCAATAAATTTAATCCGAGGATGGTACACCAGAACACACAGTTTATCAACGGATTTTATACGATATCATTAAAGAACGGTGAGAACTGAAATATCAAATATGGCCGTCGCCACTATGACTTTAGTGAGGGAAGTATGATCTTCGTAGCGCCAGAACAGTTATTAACGGTTGACTACGATCCTTGTGATAGCAGTTCGGAAGGTTGGATGCTATGTTTTCATCCAGATTTGATTAGAAAAAGTTCATTAGGAAACAAAATGGATGAGTATTCTTTCTTTTCTTATGCAGCGAATGAGGCGCTTCATGTATCAGAGAAGGAGAAGGATATCGTAACCAAAATAGTGCATATCCTTATTGAGGAGTTCAACCAGAATATAAATATATATTCGACGGACTTAATTGTTTCCAATCTTGAAGTATTGCTTAACTATGCAAAGCGATTCTATGGGAGACAATTTATTACCCGTAAAACGATTCATCATGATCTGGTGGACAGATTAGAACAAATATTAAAAGAGAGCTTCACCTTGCATCAACTGGGAGAGAACGGTATACCCAGTGTGAAAGAGCTTGCGAAGGAAATGGGGTACTCTACCAACTATTTAAGTGATCTGTTAAAGAAAGAAACAGGAAAAAACACACAAGAACATATTCATTATCAGATCATCCATCATGCCAAAAACTTACTGTCCGGTTCTTCAGAACCGATCTCTATTATTGCTTATAAGCTTGGTTTCGAATATCCGGCCAATTTCTCTAAATTTTTCAAATCACGGACGGGAATGTCGCCGAATCAATTTAGAAAATATTAAAGTTGACAAAACAAGTTGGGAAAATACACCTATGCTATAATCGCCGGGGCTCTTAGGAATGCTGTCGAGCGACAAGAACATATTCCCATTAAAGTCGCTAATTTAGCGGTTTTTTTATTTAATCATTACAAATTCGTTAGCAAGTACTTTAGCAAATAAAAGAGAAGGCAAATGAATGTGATTTTATATCAAAGAAGTAGAAACACGAGGAAGAGAACAGTAAATGATTATAACACATGGCGGCGCTAAGCTCAAAATATTATTTCAGCGAATAGCTTTATGGCATTTCTCCGCATAATAAGAAGATCAATAAGCTTATGAGAGCTGCAACGAGGAGTTTGAATAACCTTGAAAAAGACAAAAATTAATCGGATAAAATTGGGTGATATCTATGCTATACCTTTGCCTAACGGTAAGTTTTCCTTTGGAAGAAGGCTTAAAGACGCCAGCATTGCAATCTACGATCACATAAGTGACTCTATAGATGAGTTACCGAAAGATGAGAAGTATCAGTTTATTGTGGGTGTGTATGATCATGTTCTGAAATCAGGAAATTGGCCAGTCGTTGGGAATCGTGCTTTTCTGGATGAAAATGAGGCTTGGCCCCCACCTGCATGCATTATGGATAGGATATCAGGAGAGTACTCGATATATCATTTGGGAGAAATCAGACCTTCGGATCGCAAAGAGTGTGAGGGATTAGAGATGGCGGCGGTTTGGGATGCTCATCATATTATTGATAGAATAATGGGAGATGATAAGTGGCACCGAGATCGGAATAGATAGTGAGAGCTAAAATGAAATAATAATTGCTTCTCAATCGTGTATGCGATATATTGCATATAAGAATAATTGTAATGAGGTTGAAAACCATGCCTATTCCTAAAGATTTTGCTTTACCCGTCCGTATGTCCGCAAAAGAACGAGCGTTTTCACAGATACAACGATGGATTATTGATGGAACACTTCAACCAGGTGAGAAGCTTATTGATGCGGAAATAGCTGAATCGCTTGGAGTCAGCCGGACACCGATCCGAGAGGCGTTTCAGTTACTCGAAGTTCAAGGTCTCGTATCTATGCATCCAGGAAAAGAAACCAAAGTAACGTGTATTGAGAAAAACGATATTTTTAAGATGTATTCAACGATGGCGGCTCTTCAGGCTTTAGCTGCTGAAACCACTGCTGAAATTATTGTTCCAGAACAGATCGAGAAATTAAGAGCATTAAATTTAGAATTCGCAAGTTCTATTAAAAATGGTCAAGTGTATCAGGCTATGGAGGTGGACGAGCTATTTCATAATTATATTGTGGAGCTCTCAGATAATCCTTATGTGGCCACATTTAATGCATCTCTTCAGATTCACATTAGGCGTTTTAAATATGTGTTTTTAAAACAACCTAATACGGCTACACTAGCTTCAGTCGAAGAGCATGATTTGATTATTAAAGCTTTTGAAGGCAAAAATAGTGACGATGCCCATAATCTAATGAAACAAAATTTTATCAGACCGATGCAGGAACTGAACGATATACTTTGAAATGAGGGGTGAGTGACATGGAAAATAAAAAAGATCTTCGTATTCGAAGCAAGGTAATCAGTGAAGGTGCTAACCGGGTACCGAACAGAGCAATGTTGCGTGCAGTTGGTTTTCAAGATGAGGATTTTAAAAAGCCAATGATCGGAATAGCGAGTACGTGGAGTGAAGTAACTCCGTGTAATATGCACATTAATGATTTAGCGGTGCAAGCTAAGCAGGGCGCACGTAAAAACGGCGGTGCTCCACTAATTTTTAATACGATTACCGTTTCGGATGGGATCTCAATGGGGCATGGCGGGATGTTGTTCTCACTCCCAAGTCGGGAAGCGATAGCTGATTCGATTGAAATTGTGACTGGAGCCGAGCGTTTTGATGGCGTTGTTGCGATCGGTGGTTGTGACAAAAATACGCCTGCATGTTTGATGGCTATTGGACGAATGAACATTCCTTCCGTTTATGTCTATGGAGGAACCATTCAACCTGGTAATCTCGACGGTAAAGACGTAGATATCGTTTCAGCTTTTGAAGCCGTTGGTCAATATCAGGATGGCAAAATAACAGATGAACAGTTGCATAAGGTCGAATGTAGTGTTTGCCCGGGTCCAGGGGCTTGCGGGGGGATGTATACCGCTAATACGATGGCAGCGGCTGCAGAGGCTATGGGTATGTGTTTGCCTGGTTCTTCTTCGACATCAGCAATCTCGGCGGATAAAGCATTGGAATGCGAAGCAGCAGGTAAGCAGGTCATCTCACTTCTTGAACAGGAAATCTATCCAAGAGACATTATGACGAAGAAAGCATTTGAGAATGCGATCACCGTTGTTATGGCTCTGGGGGGATCAACTAACGCATTTCTCCATCTGCTAGCTATTGCGCACTCGGTAGAAGTCGATTTAACCTTAGATGATTTTGAGCGCATTCGTTTGCGTGTTCCTCATTTGGCAGATCTGAAGCCAAGTGGCCAATATGTGATGCAGGATTTGAATGATATCGGCGGTGTTTCAGGAGTAATGAAGCTGTTGCTTGCTGAGGGATTACTTCATGGAGATTGCCTCACGGTAACGGGTAAAACGTTAGCGGAGAATTTAGCGGAATCTGCTCCACTTGAAAATGATCAAGAGATTATACGACCACTCAATAATCCACTTAAGCCAAACGGACCTCTAGTTGTACTTCGGGGAAACCTCGCTCCTGAAGGCGCTGTTGCCAAAATGTCAGGCATGAAGATACAGAAGTTTTCCGGTCCCACAAAGGTATACGACAGCGAGGATGAAGCGACAGTAGCGATTATGAATGATGAAATTAAAGAAGGAGACGTCGTGGTCATACGTTATTGTGGTCCGAAGGGTGGACCTGGTATGCCTGAGATGCTTTCCGTTACAGCACTCATTGTAGGAAAAGGGCTCGGCGGGAAAGTCGCCCTCATCACAGATGGTCGATTCTCGGGTGGTTCACATGGATTTGTAGTCGGTCATGTATCACCTGAAGCACAAGTCGGTGGACCGATCGGTTTGCTTAGAAATGGTGATATTATCACGATTGATAGCGATATCCAAGAGATGAGAGTTGAGGTTTCAGAAGAAGAGCTAGCTGCTCGAGCACAAGCGTGGGTACAACCGCCACTGAAAGTAAAATCCGGTGTGCTCGGTAAATATGCCAAACTAGTTTCCTCTGCTTCCAAAGGTGCAGTAACCGATTTAATGGAATAGTCAAAAAAACATTGAGGTCGCATGTAAAAAGAGAAGGAAGAAATGTACGACGAAAGCTTGAAGCATACGGTACAAAAAAGTAACAATTTTAGTAATCAAGAATGCACAAGAAAATAAAGAATAATTCGTTTTGTAAAGATTAAACTTTTATCCCCCGTTATTTTCATGAGCTGAAAATGAACGGGTTTTTTATTTTATCGATACAAGTTCTTTCTTGTGCCAAAATGACGAAATTAACATGCTCTCATTTATCCAAACGTTAAATTTCCAGAAACACATCATATGCATCATATGTTTAATCTTTGTTAGTACCTTATTTCTACCTTTTAGTATCTCCAGTAAGCGCAAGCTTCTATGGTGTATTATGTAGATGGACATATGATATATTTATTAAAGCAGGAATCAAACCAAATGAATGGCATAAAGGGAATATATTGTTTCAGGAAAATACTATTATGTTGTTGATGTAGAAAAATACACCTTTATGACTACAAGCAAGTACAGGATTATCAGAGCATACCTATATGAAACTTTGTTGGTGAAGAAAGAGTAGACTCCGTCTGCTCTTATCTGAGTATGGAGGAAGAAATTATGAACGAAACATCAATTTATTCGAATTCAGGAAAGTACAAAGATGGGTTATACCTAGCTCTAGATAAGCACAGCAAAAATACAGACGTATTTATCGCTTCAGCCTTTTTCACGAGACATGAATACATAGAAGAGTTAGTTAAGAATGGTTGTAAAGTTCATTTGGTTGTTCGTCTGGGGTTCCCGACTTCCTCAAAAGCACTGCGTAAAGTGTTGGGTTTGCGTAACGTGTTTGTCCGTTATTTCACTTCGGCTCGTTTCCATCCCAAGCTGTATCTCTTTGAGGATATCGCATTTATTGGTTCTTCAAACTTAACGGGAAGTGGGATACTCACAAATAATGAACTAAATGTCTCGATAGATAAAGACCATGCAGGTTTCGATCGTGTAAGGGATATTTTTGCTGATTATTGGGATAATGCCGCAGTGTTAAAATCTGACGTGCTTTCCAAGTACGAAGAAGCAGAAACTGTAATGAAAAAGGCAAAAGGCGAGTATGAAGACAAGATGAAAGGTATTTCACTCGTTGAGTTGCCAAACAGTAATTGGCAGGGGCGTAAAAAGAAGAACCCTAACTTATATGTAGAAACTGTTCAACGTAAATACCAAACATTCTTGTCGGCTTTCAAAGAATTGGAGTCGGAGTACCTGTCTGTGAACAAACGTCTTATTTCAGACGATGTACTACCTTTACGTTTGGAGATTCACAGGTTTATGAACTACATCAAGGATATCCCTATGCAAGGAAGAACATCTAAGGGTGTGGAACATCCGATTCGTAGAGGAGAAGACCTTAAACTATTTGTAAGAAATCAAATACATAACTTCCACGATGAAAGAGGGCATCATAATTTCTCGGACGTCATTGGTAAGTACAAAAAGCTAACCACTGCCTTTGAATCGTCTGAAAGCATTCAAAATCTATCTGCAGAAGACCTGCTAGATTCATTGCTTTGTGTAAATGCGTTTAAGGAGCACATCCGAAGTTCTGGTGAAATAAAGACAGTGCGCGACACTTTCTATAAATCTAACGATATCAATCGTGTGAAGGCGAGCATCACTTATTTGTTATTTGGTAAAGAAGAGTTCGAAGTACGAGTATCGAAATGTTGTGTATCTGATGATTACAAACTGAATGATTTCGGACCAAACAGTATGAAAGAGTTGTATGGTTGGATCAATCCAGATGGGATTCCACTCTACAATAATAGAGTAAGTTCATGCATGAGTTGGCTAGGGTACGGGAATCTATAACATTAAGATTAGTGGAGGTTGTGTAGATGATGGGAGGGCTGATTGCTTCTGTTGCTTGGATCGGCATGATACTCGGAATTGCATTTATTGCATTAGGATTTGGTGAAGGAGCAAGAGGTGAAGGTCGTTACAATTGGTCGGTTGTAATCAATAAATATATGTGTGGTGGGATATTTTTGTTGTTAATCTGCGCTTCTTGGTTATATATGTAATTTCATTTCTATAAGAGACAATATAATAAGATTATACTGGATCAAAAATTCTACAATGCACGTGTTCAGGTAATCCTGTTGACCGAAAAATATATTGGTATATAATAGATATTTAAAACAAAATAAGGATATCACATTCTATGTATAAAATGTTGATTGAACCTGGTATTGGAATTGGCGAACTGAAATTAGGTATGATTAAGACTGAAGTAAACGATGCAAGATGAATGGTTCAAAGAAATGTGCACAGAAAATCAAGAAGACGAAATGCGGTATTTATACTTTCAGACAGTAGCAGTTTTCCCTAATGATAGCTTGTATTACAAAGGTTTGATTTAATTGGATAAATCAAAATCCTCCTGAGTGGAGGTTTTTTTTGATTGTGCATTTCAGATATCTATACTAATGAAAGGCTCGTTTTATCAACATATAAGAAAGTCTAAGCACCATTTATCAAATCCATTTCCATTAGTACGCATAAGGTAGGAGGAATATGATATATAACAGACTATTCGGAAAGTACGTTACGAATGACTATGAAGAGGAGGACTGTGCAGAATGGAATTCAAATTTGGGAACGTTGCTATTGTTCTGCCCCCTTTACAACTCACAATTATTGGGATCATCATTATACTCTTGTTAGTAAGGTGGAGTAAACAATTAGAGACAAGACGTTTTACCGTTTTCTTTTACTGTTGGATCAGTACACTCGTTACACCAATCTATTCCTATGGTTCATCAGAAGGTGACTTTCAGCTATCGCTTCCCATTGGATTTTTATTGATTTTATTATATTTATCAAACCGAGAGAGATACCATCCATCAAAAATGAAGGCGAGTCTTCTAGGGCTTTCCATAGCGCTATACCAGCTAATTCTTCAATATGTTGGATAGATGCATTGACGGGGGATGAGGGATTACGAGTAGTAACCCGATGGCTAATATGAAATACCCTAATAAAAAAACGACGTATGCCTAGCTCTTATCAAGGAGCTAGGGCATACGTCATTATTCAGTTGAATGTGCAAGCTTGCATAGGTTATTTTAAAACGTATTTGGTGATCGTTTCACCCATGTGAATATAGAATGTGTTTGCATCGTGAAAACGAATATCAGCTTGGTGGAAAAGAGCTTCATCGAGTTCAAGGGTGTTTTTTACTTTTAATGTCCGCGAATCTAGAATGTAGTAGACGGCCTTCTTCGGCTCTGGTTTAGTTGAATCATACCAGGCTTGTGATTTATCAGTGGCTCCAAAGACGATACTGTGATCGTTGAGTTGTTGTAGCAATCCTTGTGCAGGTAAATCATCAAATGTCTTGGTCGCTATCAATTGATTGTTAGTATTGTATAAACTAAGCTTATTTTTTTCTTGAATCAAGTAGTTATTTCCTAAGGATACATATATAGAATCATACATGCCGTGGGCGTATGTTGTGCCGTACACGACATCTTGTGCTGGCTTAGGCAAACGTCTGGTCCATTTTTCTTCCCCGTTAGGCTTGTAGCCGTGTAAAGTTTCTACTTCCGTCTTAGCATCGTATATAGGAACAATCACAGTGCCGCCACTGAGCACTTCAAAGTCAGCATGCACGATATTGACGTGATCTTGCGGTTGGACAGCAGAAACAACCTTTTTACCAGTGGATATGGAATAGATATCAATGGTCGTCGTGTTTCTCGGTGCATTAGAATTAATCAATCCGACGTAGTTGCCCTGAATATGACGCATGTGACCAGGAAACTCCGTTTTGATAAGCTGCTTGCCTTCCTGGTTGTAAATTGTGATTACGCTAGTTTCTTTGGTGAACGTAACTATTGCTATACGACCATCTTCCAGTATATTGAATTGAAAATGCTCTTTGAATGTTTTGACCCAACGTTGCTTGTTATTGGAATCCAGGGCAATTAATTTGTATACCTTTTTGTTACCAGACATTACCTCATCATAATAGTAGACATTACCTTCCTCATCCAAGTCAAAAGAATTATAGCGCATAGGTGAGTCGTGAATCCATTTTTGCTTTCCTGTTTTATCATCTATCGCGAGTATTGAATTTACAGCTTTAGATTTGCCGGCAGAACGAGCTGTTTTATACAAGAATGTATATGCGGTTTCTAGATTAGTCAGTTCTGACACAATAGGAAAAACGACTCTCCCAGTGTAATAATTGTTCTTACTATGTATTTGTGTGGTCGTATCGGACGGTACATGATATGTCCATTCTGGCTTAGGAAGTAGCTTATAACCCGCAGCAGATATGGTCATGTTGGTTGAGACTAAAGGAATCGTAAGAAGAGCGGTTAAAGTCGTCATTAAAAATGTACGTTGAATGATTTTTCTCATGGTATAAGTTACTCCTATTCTGGTTGTACTGGTGACTATAGATCTATAAATGCTATATTCAAATTGTTACATTCCTCCTTACTTTTGGTTAAATCAACCTTTCAAGTATAACATAAGATTCCCCATCCTGTTTCTCTTTTTGGGAGCAGCAGGGTGAGAAGGAACACTTACTATTTTTTCTGGTTACTTGGATTAGAAACATTACACCAGACAACTTTTATTCTGTTTACCCTCCTAATATTAGACACTTTCCTACCAAGTTCTGAATATCACTAAAACACGTTTAATTATGTAGGGAGTGAAAAATGTAACAAAGACGGCGATAACGTGGTAATCATAAAACGATTTGCAGTCATTTCACGAAATTCTTTAAGTGAATCGAAAACATCAATACCTCAGTAGATAGGCCGTAATTGAAGTGTTACTGACTGCCTTATATAGTTATCAGATGGAGTGGAGGGATCTTGCCACTTATAATATGAAGGGCTGGGCTGGAAATCTCCTTTTTTATGTGAATTTTTTTTACTTTTTATTAGTGTCAAATCAAACAAAATAATGTAAAGTCAATAAGTAGGTATTTCAAACTATTACTTTTGACATAGTATTGAGGATGGTGAAGCACATGCTGGTCATAATCATATTGATTATTATCTTTATTTCGGGAGTGTTTATTTATAAAAGCAGAAAAAAACATAAAATTGATTTTGTATATAACTCAAACGAGGGTAAATTTCTCGTTGAGGGAAACAGAGAAAAGTTTATCATAAAAAAAGATAACAGGTTCGAGTTTCTGGTAGAAAACGGATTAATTACAGCAGTTAAGGACAAGAGACGTCACAAGGAGTTTATTCGTTACATAGCGGAGGAAGAATAAATGTTTGATAAATTGAGGCAAATTAAAGAGAATATTATGGATCGAGCTGCGTCTGCTGTTCAAACCTTTACAGGTGAAAAAGAGCGGAGAGAAAATGTAACCCGATTTAAAGAGATACACGATTCGTTTAAACAAAAATTAGAGATGATTGTATCAAGGATAAATACTGAAATAGGAAAGTTCAACCAGAAAATTGAGTTTCTTAATAAGTATCGTAATTCAAAAGTGAAGGAGAACATTTTGTTACTTGGAGTGTTCCTTTCGAAATTTGGTAATATCAAAACCATTAATCGATTTTCGGCAGAAACGGGACAAGATAATATTAATTTTTCTAGTAAAGGCTTAGAGACAGTAGATGATTACATACAGAAGATAGACTGGAGTAAAGAAGATATTTTCACAAAAACATTCTTCAAAGGCCCAATAGGTATGCGTCGAGAGACAAAAAAACTTAATTTGGAAACCACACAACGAATGGAAGAGTTCATGATGGACGGAAATAGAATGTTAAATATAGGAGAGATTAAGTTAGAATACATGAAAGAAGATATCCAAATTCTAGATCTTTATCAAGAAAGTGTGGAATTTATCAGTGAAACAATTCATTCTACAATAGTGCCTGAACTTGAGTTAGTTCAGGCACTTTTACAATGTGAGGAAATTAAAAATCAAGTACTTGCTAATCGAGAAATATCTGTATCTGTTGAAACAGATGTAGGAATTTTCGCAAAAGGGCTCTATCATAAGCACTATCATTTTGTGAAAAACTCTTTACTATTTTTTGTAATATCATCAAAGATCTACGATACGCCTGTGATAACAAACTTACTTAATGGTGATCAACACAAAAAGGAACGAGAAGTTGTTATCAATTACAATCAGGTTCTTAATGAACAACAAAAGCAAATAGAACAATATAAGATATAACGTTAAAGGGAGTTATTATGAGCATACAACAGTTACTAGATAATCGAGTAGAACTTTTAGAACAAGAACAGCGATTGTATAAATCAGCAGTAGTTCAAATCAATTTAGAACTTAAGGATATGCTAAGTAATAACTTCAGCTCAAAACTCATTCAAAATACTGGGCGTGATCTCGCAGGAGAAATCGTGCGAAATTTTTGGGACACATCTGACTACAACATTACTGTTGACCAAATGGCAAAAAGAATACTGGAGTTTACTTATGAGGATGAGTATGATCCCCTTTCAGAAGGTACTGAGTTACAAAAAAAAGTATATAATTATAACGATTCACAAACCTCATCTACATTAAAATCCATAATGAACGACTTAGAAGAGTCAAAAGTGAAGTTGTTCAATAAAGAAAATGGACGTTATAGCGACATTGGATTAATTCAGAGAGGGAAGCAGAAATATCGAGAAGGACGTCATAAGGATGGTTCAATGCAGGATGACTACGTACAGACATCTGAGACTACTAAATTAAATTCGCGTGGTGAAGAAGTTAGTCAACTCCATGTGGAGCATACGCAAGCCTTGAGTACCGCATACGTATATAATCGGTATTTAAAAGATGATGCCGAAAGTCGGATTCGTGAGTTTTATAATTCTTCTGATAACTTTACAATGATGTTCGAGACAGCAAATCAATCTAAAGGAGATGTGAAAGTAACCATTCGAGATAGTGATAGCGGTAAATTAATTGATATCACACATCGAGCTACTCCGGAACAGATGGCTGATGCAGTATCATCGCGCTGGGAAACTCTCCAAGGAGAATCAAAACAAAAGTTGCAGAACGCAGGTTATCTTAATGAAGACGGTAAAGTTCCTAAGAGAGTCAAGACAGAATTGGTAAGAAACTACCGCCATTCGCAAAATGCTGAGAGTAAAGAGATTTTGAAAGAAACCAATTATTTTAATGTTGCTAAAGATGCTGCTCAACATACTGGGAACGCGATAAATAAGATTATTGCTGGGCAACTCATTTATTACATAGTGCCTGCTGTGATATATGAACTTAAGGGAATATTAGCGAATAAAAAAGTGAACCTGAAGAACGCTCTCCATAAACTTGAACAAGCTGGAGGCCGGATTGTACGTTACGTGTATTCAAAATTAAATACGATTTATCATAATATTTTAAATAAAGGATTGAAAAAGTTTATAAAATCGTTCTTCGATATTTTGATTAATCTAGTCAAAGCAACAGTTCAACAAATGATTAAGCTAGTTAAAAATTTAGTTTTGTCCTTTATAGACGCAATAAAAATAATCGGAAGTAAACACGCAACACCTGCACAAAAAGCTGATTCTGTATTTCAATTGATGTCTTTGACCGTAACGTCATTCGTACTTGAGGTTCTATTTGGATACATAGAGCGTCAGATCGCAATTCCAGAATTCCTCTTGCTACCATTACAAATTATTAGTGCTGTAGTTTGTTCAAATTTGGTCATGCTTATCTTGGAGAAAATGGATTTGTTTAATGTACGTCATGGTCTGTTAGTGGCAAACATTCAGCAAGTGATACAACGTGAAAATCAACTATATATGCAGAGCCTACAGCAAGTAAAAACTTTGAGAAAAAATAAAAGTGAACAAATAATTAAAATTATTGAACAGGAAATTGAAGACACGAGGCTACGTTTACAGAATATTGATCCTCATCGAGATACGGTACTAAATGAACTTGAAAAGATCAATCATCTGTTTAAAATGGATATAAATTTTGAAGAAGAATGGAAAATATACTTGGGGGTTTCGTATTAAGATGATTATTCTAATTGGTATTGCTGTTATCCTTGTTATTGCAGGCTGCTGTGCTACATTGAATAGTCGATGATAGATAAATTGAATAAGCTACTACAGCATGAGTTCACAAATATAAAAAGTAATTATGGTGTGATACCTCTATGTAATAAAAAACCTGAGAGGGCTCCACATTTTGGAACATTCTGTTTACCTTTATGTTGGCGGTGTACTTGTGTCGTTAGTAGTCTGTTATTTTGCTATTTTATGCATCTACATTCTTCAATTAATTATGAAAAATTGAGTTGGGTTTCATTAGGAGGGGCTTCTATAGTTCTGATTGCCCCCATGGTTTGGGATGGTTGGCGTCAGTATGGATATAAGAGAGAGAGCACGAACTATAAAAGAATTGTTACCGGGGTTCTTTGTGGCATCGGATTATGGTTAGGCATTAATCTCATTATGAGGTTGATATCATAAGAACCTGCAAATGAAAATAAGGTGTATGCTACTTTAAATAATACGAATGTTTCAACAAATAACTCGCATGGCTGTATCTGTTTGTTTCTATTGCTTGGAACAATAAAATTACACCTCATGCTTTTATTGAGAAAGCGTATCGCATTAACACACTTATAGTCATGAACTACATCTAAGATACTAGGAAATGCGCATAACACTTGTAGCGAAGAGAATGGTGAGCTTTCTACAGGTTAAAATAACCTAGAAGAATGGGCTGAAAAGAAATCATTGGACTAACTAAGTTGTAATTAGCTCAAAGTCAAATCACATGAGAACTGATGGCGCTACTTCAATCTTTAGTTGATACAACTTTTTGTTTTTGACGTTTTAGTATCACTCGGCCCGTCCTATGCCTGTCACAGAAAACCAACTCTCATAAGAAGATCGGTTTTCCGTACTTGTAAACTTGCGCAAAAGGATCTGATCCATTACTTCAAGCTTCGGTTGCGCTCAATTTAATCTAAACCTGAAGATTAAGGGTAGCGTGAAGACATTTACACTTGGAAGTGCTTTAGTGACAGGATTGGACATTTCGTTGGATAAAAATATACATAAACCCCAAGTCATGATAATGGATCTTGAAGAGTGTTTCCATATATTAAGACCATATAATCAAAAGGAGAGACTCACATGAAAAAACATTTCACCCTAGTGGCAAGAATTGCACTGGCTATGGTACTCATACTAGGTACAATGAGCACCCAAACATCTAAGATTCAAGCCGCTACAACTCCATTTTCCGACGTTGATCCGGCGCACTGGGGAGCTAACGCAATTACACATGCCGTGTCCAAAGGCTACGTAGATGGATACACGAACGGTACATTTAAGCCAGACGCCAGCGTCACACGCGTGGAATTCGTAAAGATGCTGGTTTCAGCTATGGCTCTTGAGACTAAAGTAACAAGCGGTAAATGGTACACCGAATATATTGACGCTGCAAGCAACGCTGGAATATATGCTTCTGCTGATTTTAACAATACTGAAGCGGCCTGGACGAAGGTCATAACACGCCAAGAGATGGCTCGCTTTGCTGCTCGTGCAATCGGGGAAACGACGAAGGAAGACGATAAATGGATGTACCTCGCTACGAAAGCCGGCCTAATTAAAGGGGTTAGTATTGGGCAGATCGCTCCAAAAGGTCTGACCACACGCGCACAAGCCATCGTTGTAATCGAACGTATTCTGTCTAAGAATAGAGGTACCTTTCTTGACATCGACAAGTATGCGGTGGGTAGTGCTGAAATCGCATGGCACGGCACGAATATCTTCACTGTGATGCCTGAAATGTGGGTAACCACGGAAAGAGAACTAAAACAAGCTGGTAAGACAGTCGAAGAAATGTGGAACGAGGAACATATGACCATCACCTCAAAAGATGGACTGTATCAAGCACGACTTGACGCACTTATCGCCATTGACCTTGATGACCCCAATGACCCTAATCATGGGTTGATTAAGCCAATCAATACACTGAAATGGTTCAATCACCATCCTAATACTGAGAACCACTTAATGGTTAAAGACCAGAAAAACAGCTACATACTGTATTTCAAAGGTCGAACGATATTCAACAAAGATACAAAAAGATATAACCCTAATAAACCAATTAAATTCAAGGTCGATGGATTTGATAGTCCTGATCGCGATGCTTTTTTTGATAAAGGTGTGCTGAATGCAACAGCCAGCCTCTATCGCGATAGTAGCTATAAACTCGACGTCCCTGGCGTTATAATTCCAAAAACGGGTACTATCCAAAATTATGGAGATTTGGTCATTCGATTGCAAACACCAGCAGGTGGGTTCTGGTTTAGCGAAAGTATTATACTCCGTCTAGAAGGACTCAATAAAGAAAAATAAAAGGTACAGGATTTCTTCTTTCTCCGCTTTATAGATACCAGAGTAACAATACTTTACATATGAAAAACTTAAAGCATAAATGTAAAGAGGCTTGGCGTGTTTAATTATATTTTCGCTATCAATGTTTATCTCACATTTGCATGGGAATCCCGCATGGAATTTGATAAAACAAAAAACAAATAAGGTATTACAACTTTCTCTTCTTTAATTTTATATGCCGATACTAAATCAATTTATCGGCTCTTGTCATGTTAATAAAATATGAAATATATAGGGGAACCTAATCTAAGTTCTTATTTCTTGAATTCCCAATTGTAAAACGACATAAAGTTACCATCAAGAAAACCTATATATAATAAGGTTTTGTCAATGTACACGTGGAGACGGACTAGAACATATTACTATTAAAGTCGCTATTTTAGCGGCTTTTATTTATCACCACAAGTTCTTGTAACGCTTGCTGTAATTCATAAATGCTATGTCCTGCATATAGTGTTGTTGTTAGACCAATGCAGCTTGTATTTGTATGGGGTCAATATCTGTTACAAATTTTGCGTCCTGAACTAGAACTCATCAAAAAATGTCCACTCGGGTAAGCAAAACGCGAGCAATCGGTTTGTATTTCCAGTGTGATCGCATAGATAGAAATTGTACATTTTTTCGGGGAAGACCTTTAGTATGTATATTGGAAAAAACAAGCGGGGAGTGTACAATTACATCAGAGATTGTAAGCGTTTGCTTTAATTGCAAAGGGAGGGTGCGATGCGTTCAATGAACTACCGTAATCCCGTAATCGTCGGATATTTAAGCGCTATTCTCGGAACGATCAAGAGAATGCCTACACGCTGGAAGATGAGGTGCCTCCCACGTTCGCGTACCTCAATCAGCAGCTTCACCGGTTGGATACCGGGTTAAGCCCGAACTCCACGCCCGAAACTGAAGGAGAATATGCAAGACTCGTGGCGGGGCAGAACAAATCAGCTTAGTCTCCGCTGCGCTGGACATTTCAATCTCTGCTCCAACTCTGCGGATGGATGTCCTGGCATGATGTCCCGGAGACAGTACATGTATACGTCCTGAATTCAATTCTATTATTCCAATACCAAAGGAGATGCATTATGAAACAACAACAACTACCTAAGCAGCACCAGCCGCTCGTAACCCACATCTTTACTGCGGACCCGTCCGCCCATGTCTATGAGGGCAAAATCTACATCTATCCTTCCCATGACCTCGATCATGACGAGCCGAGTAACGATAATGGCGACCAGTATAAAATGGAAGACTATCATGTCCTGTCGATGGACAACTTCGATTCCCCGGTGGTCGATCACGGCGAAGCGTTGCATCTGAGAGATATTCCTTGGGCTTCCAAGCAGCTCTGGGCACCGGATGCTGCATATAAGAACAATACCTATTACTTGTTCTTCCCGGCACGGGACCATGACGGCATCTTCCGTCTGGGTGTGGCAACATCAGAGTCTCCGGCGGGTCCGTTTACGCCCCAGCCGAATTATATGGAAGGCAGCTTTAGTATCGATCCAGCCGTACTAGTGGATGACGACAATCAGTCATACATCTATTTCGGCGGACTCTGGGGAGGCCAGCTGGAGAAGTGGCAGACCGGAAGCTTCGTGCCAGATGCAGAAGGACCCGCTCCTGACCAGCCGGCGCTTGGACCGCAAGTTGCACTACTTAGCGACGACATGCTGTCCTTCCAAGGCAAGCCTGTCGAGATATCTATTGTCGATGAAGATGGTAATCCGATTCTGGCCGGGGATGAGGAACGGAGATATTTTGAAGGTCCGTGGATGCATAAATATAACGACGATTACTACCTGTCCTACTCTACAGGATCCACGCATAAGCTCGTATATGCGATCGGCAAGAACCCTATGGGACCATTTACGTTCAAGGGCGAGATTCTCTCTCCGGTTATCGGCTGGACAACCCACCACTCTATTTTGCAAGTTGAAGACAAGTGGTATCTGTTCTATCACGACAGCTCCCTGTCAGAAGGCGTCAACCACAAGCGCTGCGTTAAATATTCCGAGCTGAAATACAACGAAGACGGAACGATCCAGAAGATCAATCCTTATCCGGACGCCGATTAAGCTGTTGGGTTAGCGGAAACAGATAAAATTACAAGTTAAGACATAACATGAGGCAGCTCCTGACGGAGCTGCTTTTTTGATAGGAGGATCCGTTGTGTCACTCAAACGTACATCAGATGGAATGGACAAAAACATAGTCCGATTGCCGATTAGATATATATAAAGATGATGTAATAACAGAAATGGGTATGTCACTTGAACCCACTCTACGAGCTCTTTGTGATTGGGGTCAGGATTATGCAGAGAAGACATTGAACAGGGATAAATATCGGAGATTAAATGTAGAATAGAATAATTTTATTTATTCTGTACCTCATCACAATTATTACTTTTTAGTGACTATATAACTTAAAAATACGTACTATTTTTATAGTAATACTTGTACATAATAAACTTGTGACCAGAAAGAAAATTAAAAAGGAGTGTTTGGTGATGTCAACAAACAAAAATCAAATCATTCTTAATATTCGTTTTAAAATAAAGCCTGGTAAGAAAGAATCATTCCGCGAAAGCCTATTTTCAATGATTAGCAACTTCAAAAACGAAGCTTCTTTCGTTAGTGCGATTGTCTCCGATGATCTTGTCATCTATGAGATCTGGCAAGGTACAAAAGAAAGTTGGATTCAACACGAACTAAATAAACCTTATCGTGCTGAGTATGAAGGTTCACTTGCCAAACTTATAGATGATAGAATCGTAAGCTGGCTTGAACCAGTCAGTGAATGGGGGAGTACATTGACGAATGTAAGAAGGTGAGTTTTTTTAGGGTATTTTTAATAACATAAATATATCTAAAAAAAGGCATACCATTCTTCATATAATTTAGTAGCGATACAGGGAAAAACTTAACCCAGAGAAGGGCGTGTATTAGTTGTTTACTTAGATACGTATCGTATCTTATAATTTCCATAAGGATACATATAGTATCTTTAAAAAGTTTTGTATCGGCAATTAATGTAAGGTTGCTCGCATCTTGATTTCAGTTTTTGTAGAAAGGAGGGACGACTGATGGAAACAAAAAAAGCGCCTTGGGAGGCACCGAAATTAGAGGTGCTGGATGTTCAACAAACGATGGCTGGCCATGGGTACAGGCAAATTGATTGGGTCTCTGAACACGATGCAGAACTATATGATCCACAGTCCTAATGATTATGTTTCAAATTATTAAAATCGTATTCTTGCTCAAAAGGTCGCCTGTGGGCGGCTTTTTTATTTTATCGGTATAAGTTCGTGCCCCGATCCAAGGACAATAACAGTCACATAAATTGGGGATAATACCACCATTTCCTTTTTCCAAAAGTAATTCGAATCATTGATTTTAATCAATTAGTGGTGAAGTGCCGATATTCTTTCTATCGGCCAAAACTGAGGAAATTGACAAGATCCTCGGTTTCGCAATCGGCGGTGATGATTACATTACCAAACCGTTCAGTCCGAAGGAAGTAGCTTACCGGATCAAAGCCCGTTTCAGAAGAACGGAGGCAGCTATAGAGCAGGAAAAGAAAGAGCATACGCTGAAAGCCGGCCCATTCGAGCTTGACGAACATAAGCTGGAACTGAAAAAAAAACGGTAAAATGATCGAACTCAAACCGAAAGAGCTAGGTCTCATTAGCTATTTCCTGAAGCACCAGAACCGGATTATAAGCAAGGAAAGCCTGTACGACCAGATGTGGGGGGAGGATTCCTTCGGTTATGACAACACGGTTATGGTCCATATTCGTCGGCTTAGAGAAAAGATTGAGGAGAATCCCTCAAGTCCGCAATTTCTGGTGACCGTTAAGGGTCTGGGATATAAGTTTGTCGTAGAGGAACTAGGGCAATGAGCCTGGATTCAAGTTCTGGACGAAAATGGAAATCAGAGCTACGGATTTCGTGTGCCATATGAGGCTAAATCCAAATATACGCCGATGGATATCGTTCAGACATATAAGTATAGGGAAAAAGAATTGATGTCAACCGTATTTATCGGGGAAAAGCTGGGAAACGGGGAACGCTACAGCTATTTGATCGGCTTTCAGAACCTTGATCTGCAGCGAAATATCCTTACCTATGATATTCGGGAGGTCGGACACTTTCTTCAAATCGGGGAGAAGTGATTGAAGACTTGAATCTTTCCACACGCTTAAGAAATAAAGGGTTATCACTCAATCTGAAGAGCGTAAACCTGGTCAGTCTCGTCCGGAATACGGTCATTGATACGTTAAATGAAACACAGTACGGCAGTCGAAATATCAGTTTCCGACACAGTGACGATACCATTCTCAAAGATGTTGACGAAATCCTGATACGCCGAGCGGTCACCAATTTGATCTACAATACGGTGGTCCATAACTCCGAGAATGTTTCTATCGTTGTATGTGTCGAAAAAAAAGGGGAATCGGTTCAAATTGTAGTGGAGGATCACGGCAGCGGAATCCGGAAAGAGGAGCTGGAACGGATTTTTGATCGGTATTACCGAGGGGCCCATACGGGAGGTTTACACAAAGGCTCTAGTCTCGGAATGGCCATCGCCAACGATATCGTAAAAGCTCATGATGGGAAGATTCAAGTGATAAGCGAGGTTGATATTGGAACGAGAATCGAAATTTTACTTTAGAGGTGAATAGAAGGGTCTCAGAAATAAAATAGCGCTTATTTCAATAATCTCTTAAGACCCTTATCAACGGACAGCAAATGTGGAAATGTTAATTTATAAAAATAAGGGGAGCAGTTGACCATTAAGGTCGGCTGCTTTTTTTAGTTAACGGGCAAATTAGTTTAAAGCTGACGATTAATATTTATTAATATTACTGGAAAACAAGTGTCGAGGGACAAGAACTTGTACCGATTGCCTAAATGGACACTAACTTCTAAGCGGAATAGTTTCCATCGACCTCATGACTTCCTGGTTCTGTTGAACTTAATTTTTCTATCATCTTTCCAATACATGCCATAAAAACATTTAAAATGGCCCCACTAAAGCAGACAGCCAGCGCAGTTCCTATACCTATGGGTCCATTAAAAACGAATGCCATGAACAGGAGTACAACGTTAATCAGAGTTCTCGCAAAAAATATATTCGTTCGAGTTATTTTTCTTAGGGAGAGTGTTAACCGATCGATCGGAATCGGTGCAAAATTAGTCTGTAGATACATAGCGGTTCCTATTCCTGCAACAACCAAACCGCAGCCGAAACACAAAAATTTGAAAAACAATAGATCAGGTACCAGCCAATTCCGTAACAATAACAGCCAGAAATCAATACAAATGCCTGTTATAAGGGCAGTTACTAAGCCCAAATATTCAGGTTTCTGTTTTTGTAGCAACGAATTTAAACAGATCACAACTAGCGCCAGGATAATCTCCCAGCTACCAACAGTTAAACCTACGTTTAGAGACAATCCGACCAGAAGAGCATCGAATGGAGAGCTACCGAGCTCTGATTGTATGGTCAACGTAATGCCAAGTGTTAGGATCAAGATACCTATTGCATAAATTAAGTATTGATTTACACGTGATAAAGGCATCATTTCGATAATAAATCTTTTACCATCAGATAATGTGGAATTCCATCTTCCATAAATACATCGGAAGTAGTCTGGTATCCTAGCTTGTGATAAAATCCCTCTGCATGTGTCTGTCCGTGTAATTTAACTTTGGATATTCCTTTGTTTTCTGCAATTTCTTCCAGTGATGTAACGATTAATTTACCGAGACCATATTGACGATAAGGCTTTAAGATACATATTCGATCTAATTTACCTACGCCATCTCGAATAATAATTCTGCCTGTTCCGGCGGGGAGTTCGTTAAAATAGACCAGGATGTGCTCACACTGCCTATCTAAATTATCATAATCATCAAACTCATCTTCAAGTGGTACATTTTGTTCTTTCACAAACACTTCTTCTCTTATTTGAAAAGCGATGTTGAGCCCCTCAATGGAGTCTATTTTTTTTGATTTCATTTCTTACAATCCTTTCAAAAATTCATTTTGTAATTCAAAACAATTAACATACGTTTAGAATGATTATAAATGATAATATTTTTGTTGTAAATACAACAAAATAGAGAGGGGTTGAAGGACTACAATTACGATCTATTTATACATACAGCAAGATTTCTTTTTAATCTCTGATTCATCTAAGAAATGATTTCTAATTTTTGAAAACTGATTGACCTGGATTAAACGAATATTGTTTCTTAATTTCCGAATTTATAGATTTCAAATGAGAAAGGAGGGTAAATTTGTTGAGCCCTTGTCAATTTCATCATTTGAAAAAGTGTTTAGCAATGCAACGATGTCGAGGAACAAGAACATATTCCCATTGAAGTCGCTATTTAGCGGATTTTTTATGTTATCGGTACAAATTATTGTCCCAAGCTATGGAAAAGAACTTGTTCCATTACCTATTAGGTGGATGCCAATTTGATTTTACAGCTTTCTAATATTCTAATATGGGGAGGAGATTTCCGATACATGCTATTAATGAGGTGAATAAGACCAACATGATCTAAGTTAGGGATACTTGGTATCGTCTTGAAGAGATTGCATAGATGAAATAAAGTATATTTCTGAAACCAGCTGATGATTTAAGTCCCAAAGGAAATAGTATTTTTGCTAAAAAGTTTGTTTGGCTTCGGCGGGCATAATTCCGCAATCCATATCCGAAGATATAAAAGTGAATAGAAATTAGCTCAGGACCCTGGTGAAGCTGGGGTCTTTTAGTTGTTGAACCGCTTGGTTGGCCCACAATATCGCAGACAAAATAACAGCGACTGAATTTTTTTATTACAAATCAAACTTTTTGAATAACTCGCCCGTCTTGCTTCCGTAAGGCAATTGCAATTGATGGTTACCCGCGCGGGCCCAAAGGAGTGTCTGATTAGATGAGAGTCAGTCGGAAGCTGGA
This sequence comes from Paenibacillus sp. 2TAF8, assembly GCF_052114825.1. Lineage (NCBI taxonomy): Bacteria > Bacillati > Bacillota > Bacilli > Caryophanales > Paenibacillaceae > Paenibacillus > Paenibacillus sp. 2TAF8. The sequence continues at coordinate 10,935 of NZ_JBFRFN010000036.1, read as the reverse complement.
AAAGCTTCTAATCCAATGCATCACCGAAAACCAAGAAAGGGCGTATCGACTGGCTTACAGCTATGTCCGCAACAAAGAGGATGCCCTCGACATCGTACAAGATGCCATCCACAAAGCATTCATGTCCATTGAAAACCTAAAGAATACGGGCTCATTAAAAAGCTGGTTTTTTCGGATCATCGTGACTACGTCCCTGGATTTCATACGAAAACAGAAAAAAGTCCAACTCATGGACGAAGAAAAACTGGAGTTTGTGCTTCCAAGCAGCCAAGATCATTATGCCGATCTGGATCTGGCAAGATCACTGGATGAGCTGCCGGACAAATACCGGATTTTGATTATCCTCCGCTTTTTTGAAGATATGAAGATCGAAGAAATTTCCGAAGTGCTTAACGAGAATCTCAATACCGTGAAAACAAGGCTCTATCAAGGACTGCAGAAGCTTCGGGTGAACATGAGCGAGGAAGATCAAGAGGAGGAGAGACGATAATGGATGATAAGCTGAATAGAATGAAGCAGAAGTATGAGTCCATTCCTATTCCCGATGAATTAAATGAGATGGTAAACAGAACGATCGCATCCCGTCGAAAAAAAAATAAGGCCCTGCCCTGGCTCGTAAGCGCTGCAGCTGCCTGCATCCTGCTGTCTGTCAGCGTAAACGCCAGCCCGGCCTTCGCCAAGGCGCTGTCTGAAGTGCCGGTGCTCGGGCAGATTGTCAAGGTGATCACCATTCGGGAATATGTCGAACAGAACGAGGACACCGATATAAATCTTAAAACACCCGGTATTGTCGGCACCGGCGATCCTGAACTGGAACAGTCCTTAAATAACAAATATGTGGAAGAAAACAAGAAGCTGTACGAGGGCTTCAAGAATGAAGTGGCCCAGCTAGAAAAAGGTGGGAAAGGCCATCTCGGGCTGGAAAGCGGCTATGAAGTCGTCACCGATACGGTTCGGCTGCTGACCCTTTCTCGTTATGTCGTTGAATCAGCCGGTTCCTCCGCTGAATCCCGCAAATACGATACCATCGATAAAGTGAACCATATCGTCATCACGCTGCCGAGCCTCTTCAGCGATGACCGCTATATTCGAGTGATCAGCGACAATATTAAAGAGCAAATGCGTAAGCAGATGAAGGATGACCCAAGCAAGGTTTACTGGGTTCAGCAGCCGGGGACCGAGGCGGATATACCGGAAGATGATCTGTTCCACAGCATCGTGAAGGACCAGAATTTCTACATTAATCAGGACGGCAAGCTGGTCATCAGCTTCGATGAATATGACGTAGCGCCTGGCTCCATGGGCATTGTTGAGTTTACGATTCCGACGGAGGCGATTCAGGAATTGCTCGTCAGCAACAAGTATGTTCAATAACTACTGTACGACTAAATCTTTTTAAATCACTAGGAGGTAATTACAATGAAAACGATACAATATACAACAAAATGGACTAAAACCCTAGCCGCAGCCGGCTTGGCAGGCATTCTGATGGTGTCCGCTTCCGGTCTCTCTTCCGCACATGTCCATGCACAGGTTCAATCCGCTTCCGGCAGCGGACAGAACATGGCTCCCACGCTTTCCACGAAGATGGTGACAAGCAAGAAACTCCAATCATCTGAGAAATGGCTGAAGGCAGATGTCACCATTCCCGTATTCCAAGGACTCGCAGACACCAAATATCAGAATCAGCTGAATGATATCATTGAATCCCATGCCTCCAAGGAGCTTGCAAAATGGGAAAAAGCCGCCGCTGAGGCAGCCACCTTGGCCAAAAAGAATGGCTACATCATGCATCCATACCAGCTGTTGATCCAATATGAGCTGACATCGAATGGCTCTGACAACGGCCTGGTCTCCCTTAAAATCACCACGGAGGGGACCGGCATGAACAATCCGGAAACACTTGTCGACACGTATAATTTCACGAATGAAACCGAGGCGAAGCGCGTAAAGCTTGAAGACCTGTACGGCTGTAAGTACGCATCCATTCTCGATGCGCATATTAAATCCGCAATCGCTGCAGACCAAGAGCTCTATTCTAAAGGAGAGAACAGGTTTCAGGGCATAGACCCCGAGCAGAGCTTTTACGTGAAGGACGGCCATGCATACATCGTGTTCCAAAAATACAGCATCGCTCCGGGATCGACCGGCACGCCTGAATTTGCCGTGAAGCTCCCGGACCAGAGAGACTTACACGGAGTTGTCCAAGCGATCATTCCTTCCAGCAAGCATTACATCGGCAAAGACGGTAAGCTAATGGTGCCTTTAGCCAGCGTGCTGCGCCAGCTGAATTTCGACGTTACCTGGAATGGCAAAAGCAAAACCGCCGACATTTCCAAAGGAGCCCTCTGGAGCTCCATCAGCTTGAACAAGGACAGCTATTTTCTTGGAAAAAAAGCTCCCCGCAAGCTCGGGGCGGTACCGGAAATGAAAAATGGATACGTGCACGTGCCGCTGGAATTCCTGTCCGATATTCTGAATTTGAAGGTCATCCAAGACAAGCAGGGTCAGATCACGATCTCCCACGCAGAAAATTAAAAAACGCGCTTTCCTCCTTTTCTGTCCGCCCTCATATTCGATTACAGCAAAGACCGTCCGCAAGAATTTGCGCCAGCGGTCTTTTTTTCTTGTTGGGAGGCTTGTGACCCGTCCAATCACAGATAAGATCACAGTGGTTGAAATTTCTAATTGAAAAATCAAACTTTTCGAACAACTCGCCCGTCTTGTTCCCGTAAGGCAATTGCAATTGAAGGTTACCCGCGAACTTTTCTATTAATCTGTATATAAGAACGAGTTCAAAGATTAATAGTTAGCATAAATAACGAGATGATAGGACGTGGACAGGTATTGAAATCACATCATGAATCAACAAATGTGTACGGAAGTGCAATTCGCGGTGGAAGTCGCAAAAGAAGAAGGAAAATTCGTTATGGAAAGTTAAGTTTGGTACTTATGGGTTTGATTTTCCTTGTCATGGGGATTACGCATGCATTCAGCGGTATGACAGATTGGATAAAGACGATGGTTGTACCTCCGCCCATTTCTATTATTAAAGAGCCTGTTCAATTAGGGCTCATTCAGGGTTCGCCAGGCTCTAAAGAGCAGCCGACGAGATTTTTGGGTCAAATCAGCAAAGTAGCGTATATTACCTTTGATGATGGCCCTAGCAAATATACCGGACAGTTGCTAGACATTATGAACCAGTATGATGCTAAAGCTACTTTTTTTATGGTTGGAGAGAATCTGGATCACTACCCGGAAGCGGTGAAACGTTTAGTGAAAGAAGGCAGTTATCCCGGACTGCATAGTATGACACATAGTTATAAAAAGTTATATAAGAGCGGAAGCTCAGACAACTTTTTGAATGAGTTTAAAGAAGTACAAAATAAGATCAAGGCTTTGATTGGATATACGCCACATCTGATACGTGCACCTTATGGAAGCAGTCCACAGATTGGTGAGGCTTTTAGAGGGGATATCGCGGCAGCAGGTTTCAAAATGTGGGACTGGACAACAGACTCACTTGACTGGAGCCTTCCCGGCCAGCCCGATAAAATTATATCTCGGATACATAGAGGCGTACACCGAGATATAGAAGTTATTCTGATGCATGAACGGAAACAGACAGTAGAAGCTCTGCCACAAATTTTAAAGCTGCTGAGAGCAAAAGGCTATGAGTTTGAGGTTTACAATCCGAATGAGCATATGGTTGTTAATTTCAGCCACGATACTCGCTTGTAATTTAACTTAGATAAACTAACAGTAATGTTACAGGGTTCCTGGAGCAGGCGGAGACTCATATTCAATCACGAAGAACTATTCTTGAACAATTAGAAAGAGCTAATCTGAAGGCAGCTGAACAAGCAAAATCACTTCAACAATCACTGCTAAAACTTTCTTTTGAAAAAGAAGAAACACTTTCTCTCGCGGAAAAATCTCTCGAACAATATGAGTCAAGAAACCAAACACTTCAGATGTTTATTGAAGCTTACGAACGGGGTTTGGATGCTGAAGAGCAAGTGTACGGATCCATTAGAGGGCGTACTAAAACGGATATTAAAGAAATCAAACTTGCTATTAAAAATCGAAATGCGCTATATGACAAATTGAGTGAAATTCAAGAAAAGTTCAACTTACTGACCCAGACATTTAACAGTACTCAAGAGCAGCTTATTAAGCTATGCCAAGAAAGATGAGCGAATCTAAGATCAGCAACCCCTGTGCTAGATCATGAACCGATGGGTACAAGTTTGTGTTCCCAGCCAAGGACAAGAACTTTTACCGATTGCCGGAATGGACATGACATAGTCCGATTAACGATTAGATATGTGTCAAAATGAAAAAGCTAGCTAGAGGCGAGCGAGCGTTAACTTGGGTCAGTAGCGCTGCAGGGAAATACTTAACCCAGAGAAAGAGATGAATTAGGTTGTTTACTTAGATACGTATTGTATCTTATAATCTCCATTGAGATACATTAAGTATCCAAAAAAAGTTTGTTTCACGCAAGTAATGTAAGGGTACTCGCATCTTGGTTCCAGTTTTTGTAGAAAGGAGGGGACGACCGATGGAAACGAAAAAAGCGCCTTGGCAGACACCGAAATTAGAGGTTCTGGATGTGCGGCAGCAAACGATGGCTGGACGTGGATACAAGCAAATTGATTGGATCTCCGAACATGATGCAGACCTATATAATCCAGCGTCCTCAAGTTGAAAAGCGTATTCTTGTTCAAAAGGTCGCCTGTGGGCGGCTTTTTTATTTTATCGGCACAAGTTAGTGTCAAGAGCCAAGGATAAGAACATAGTCCGAATACCAATTAGATATGTGTCAAATAAAACACTATTATAGAGGCGAGTGAGCTTTGACTTGGGTCAGTTAGTGCTAAAGGGAAATACTTAACCCATAGAAAGGGATGAAAAAGTTGTTTACTTAGATACGTATTGTGTCTTATAATTTTCACAATGATACATATTGTATCTTAAAAGGTTTGTATCGCGCAAGTAATGTAAGGGTGCTCGCATCTTGGTTCCAGTTTTTGTAGAAAGGAGGGACGACCGATGGAAACAAAAAAAACGCCTTGGCAGGCACCGGAATTAGAGGTGCTGGATGTGCAGCAAACGATGGCTGGCTATGGATTCAGACAAATTGATTGGATCGAAGAACATGATGCAGACCTATATGATCCATCGTCATGATGATCACACATCAATTTAAAATCGTATTTTTGCTCAAAAGGTCGCCTGTGGGCGGCTTTTTCGATGCTAAGATGAGGGACAAGAATATGTTTTAATTTCCTATTAGATAAATATCTAAGTGTATAAGTAAGTCTAATGAAGATGTTTTCTTAATAATATTTGTTCGAATACGTTACGAAATTCAGCCTCCACAAAAAAATTCTCCAAAAAGAGGCTTATACAGACAGTTCATATATATAACGGATCTTCTTCCTTCAAATCCAGTGGTTGAAACACTTGTGATACACCAGAGGGTATGACAAAAAAGTCGCCTGTGGAAACCAAAATATATTAGTCCCCAATCTGATGAAGCCCTTCTCCTTCATATACATAAGCAATTTCAACAAAATCATGGTGATGCATCATCGTAAACGCTCCGTAAGTCATTGGGTAGGAAGCATTGCTTACGGACAGTATGTCTGTATTTTTTGGAGCATTCAACTATATATTAGATTCATTTGTTATGTTATACAGGTTCTACACCATTTATAGCGTTGTGAGAGGGGAGTGATCATTTTGAATACTTCTAAACAAATGATGCCTCATAATTCCAATGATCGTTTTAGTAAACTTGGAATTTATAGCGTCCAAAGTGTCTTTATTATTCTGTTCTTGCTGTTAACCCCTATCTACTATTTGAACAAATGGGATTTTAAACGTCACAAAAAGCAGAAACCTTTCTACACCAGTAAATTGGTTCGATTGCAAGAGCGTTATCCGATTTTCTACGAATTGGCCATGTACGTTCAAAATTTCCCCATTCCTCGTAATGTCTACAAAGTTTTACCCCCTTTAAAGGGCGATGTTCTTCAGGTGGGCTGTGGTACAGGTTTATTGAACAAGTATCTTCGCAAGCAAAAGGATGTTCGTTTTCTCAACATGGATCCGAATTTAAATGCTTTAAAACTTGGAAAGAAGTGGGGAAGGTTTGATTCTTATATCCATGCTTTCATTGATAAGCCGACTTCTTTACCTGATCATAGCTGCGATATGATTTTGTTTGCAAGAAGCTTTCATCACATTCGCTATCACAAAAAAGCCTTCATAGAGAGCTGCAGACTGTTACGTGACGGTGGATCTATCATTATTGCGGATCCGGTTGTTCTCAAGTCTCTTTCAGGTTCTGTAACGGACGGTGGTTATATGGCGAACTCTTCGATTGATGGTGTAATTTGGAGATTTACCAAAGAAACATTAATTACTCACATAGAGCGCTGTCTTCCTCCTGAATTAAAGATTGAATCCGTAACCGAAACGAGACAAGTGCATGTAACGAATTATAATTTATTTGTACCTCAGACAGATATCGTAGTGATACTGCGAAAAAGGGAGGCTGAATACAATGACAACTAAATTTATTGATGGTGTTCGAAATCTGCAGCATTATTCAATGTTTATCCGTTGCTCAGCCAGAAACATGTCTTGCGGATAATATAGCTAAAGATACCTCTCCACAGAGGTGCCTTTTTTGTTTATGATAACCTCCAGCCACTAAATAATGATTTTGAAATATAACAACTAGTTCAGATTTAATTATTCGATCTTAATATCTAGTTATTTTCCGAACTAGTTACGGTAGAGGACTGGAACATTGGAAACGAAGCAAACTATGGTCAGTATTGGGGAGAGAAGGGTGCATCGGATGGGATGATCACGGATGCACAAGGAAACATTTATGCTGGAGATTATGAAAACGATAGTATTCGAAAGATATTTCCAAACGGAACCATGGAAACGATCGCCCATGATCCCCGACTTTTATGGCCAGATACGTTTTCTATTGGTCCGGATCAATATTTATATGTAATTGTGAACCAATTACATAGACAGGCAAGATTTCATTATGGAAAAGAACTGAGAAGAAAACCGTATAGTTTACTCCGTATGAGAATTGATGAATTACCTGCATCTACCTTTGGCAAATAGAACCTTTTTCTTAAAAGTAACTATAGTATAAAAAATAAAGAATAAAAACCAAAAGAAGCAGTGGATGATTTCTTACCCTAATCACAGCTGCTTTTATTTGTTGTAACTATAACAGAATTATATATGAACCTATACTTTTTGTGGTAAATTTGAAGAGTATAATATAGTCAAATATTTTAAAAACGAGTGATCAAGTGTTCTACGATTTACAAGGAATCTTTTTAAAAAATGATTCTATATCATAAAATGAAGTGTAGGGGAGAGCTCTCAATGCAGGTTCAGCAGGTTAATCATCATGAATGCTTCGAGCAAATATACAATCAAACACCGATTGGAGTTGCTCTGATATCTCCGGAAGGAAATTGGCTGAAAGTGAATCCTGCTTTTTGCCGTATGACCGGTTTCACTTGTGAAGAACTGATGGAGCTCCGCTGCCAGGATTTAACGCATCCGGAAGATTCCACGAAGGATCATGTTGAAGAAGCTGGAATTTTTGATAACAAAGTAAAAGAAAATATATATGAAAGGCGTTGCATTAAAAAAAATGGCGAAGAATTATGGTGTTCATTTCATGTAACTCCAGTCAGTGATGAAACAGCTTCTGGACCCCATTACTTCATTTGCTTTATTGTAGATATCACTGATCGTATCCGATCTGGACGGAAACTTTCGCACCGTGAAGGCATTAGCAGAAATGCCGAACGATTGGCGAAGATTGGAACATGGAAATGGGATGTCGTTCATGATCAGATCACCATTTCTGAACAGGTATTGGAAATCTTTGAACTTGACCGCACAAACCAATATTATTGCGCTAGAGATATCTATAAGGTAATGAGTACTGCAGATGCAGCATCTTTGCGAGAAAAAATAGGAGACACAGATCAAAGAAATCCATTTGTTTTTGAATTTAAATGCGCTCGGTCCAATGGTAGAGAAAAATATATTCAATTACGTGGGTTGATCATTGATGACGAACATCAACAGCCCATAGAGTTAAACGGTGTACTTCAGGACATTACCGAACAGAAACAGATCGAATTCAGGCTTCAAGAAACTATTGAACGTTATACCTCGCTCAAAAAGTATAATCACGATGCGATTATTTCATTCGACATGAATGGAAACATTATTAATGCTAATCCTGCAGCAGTAAAAATGACAGGTTATGTAGTAAACGAGATGGTTGGGAAAAGTATAGGAAGATTTATCGGAGTTAGTAATCTAGGCCTCATTCTACGGAGTCACTATGGCTTGGCTGAGAAGAAAATGAATACTGTTTTGCACAGGGACGGCCGTGAAACGGAAGTATTGGCAACACTTGCTCCAATTATTATTAACAATGTCAATGTCGGTTACTATTTAATCGCCAAGGACATTACAGAACAGAAAAAGCTTCTCATTGCCAAAGAAACAGCTGAAAGGATGAATCAGGCGAAAAGTGATTTTTTGGCGATGATGAGCCATGAAATACGAACACCTATGAATGGTGTAATCGGAATGACAGATCTTCTTCTAGATACTCCAGGACTGAGCGGGGAGCAAAAGGAATATATTCAGATTATCCAAAAGAGTGGTGACTCCCTGCTTACTATTATCAATGATATCCTTGATTTTTCTAAGATCGAGTCTGGGAAAACCGATTTAGCCGTTGATCCTTTTGATCTTGAGGAAATCGTGACAGAAACGGTGCAAATCGTAAAACCTTTGATCCGTGAAAAGAAGTTAGATATTCGGATTTATTTGGATGAGGCACTTCCCATTCCGCTATATGGTGACGCCTCTCGCTTAAAACAAGTACTTACTAATATCATCGGTAATGCTGTGAAGTTTACTCTCGAAGGCAGCATAGAAATTGAAGTACTTGTTAAAGAACAGTGTGAGGAAAACGTGGTTCTCAAGTTTAAAGTCAAAGATACAGGTGTGGGGATTCCAGCAGAAAAAAGGCCGCAATTGTTTGAGCCATTTTACCAATTGGACAACTATATGACTCGCAAAACGCAAGGAACGGGATTGGGACTGGCTATCAGCAAAAAATTGATAGAACTTATGCATGGAGATATATGGATCGAGGATTCAGCTGAACCTGGCACAACGTTTACATTCACGGCATGCTTTAAAATGATCAATGAAGAAGCTGGCCAACGCTTAGAGTTCTCTGAGAATAATAACAAAGACACCCCTCTCCATATTCTGATTGCTGAGGATAATGAAATGAATCGGCTTGTCCTTAGTAAAATGATTGAAAAAAAGGGACACTTCGTAGATCATGTCGTGGACGGAAAAGAAGCTTTAGAGGCTGCTAAGAGAAATGCATACGATATTGTGTTTATGGATGTGCATATGCCTAAATTGAATGGGTTTGAAGTGACTCAAGCCATCAAAGAGAATGTATCATATGAAGATGGTCCATATATTGTTGCAGTGACTGCAAATGCTCTAAAAGGGGATAGGGAACGATGCCTGATGGCAGGCATGGATGATTACATTAGTAAACCCATCAAAAGCGAATCTATTTATCAAGTGATGGAGACATACTATAACAAGAAACAAAAGAATCATTCTTAAAGATGATAATGTTGATGTAGAGATGCGCAATGCATTAAATAACATGGTCTTATTGCGGACTAGTTTATTATTGCTAAATCGCAGGATGAGTCAACGAACCTATATCCGCTGACTCATCCATTTTTCTTCTGAAGGATGGATGAAATGTCGAGGTACAAGAACATGGTCCCATTGAGGTGTCGCTATTTTAGCGGCTTTTTTTGTTTTTAGGAACGAAAGTCTTGTCCCAAGCTGAGGACAATAACATTGTGTCATTTCGGATTAGGTAATTATCTAAATAATATTATGATGGAATCCTGTGGCGAGATAAAAGTTGATGAATTGAATATTTTGCTTGAGTAAGTTTTTTTGTATCATGAACTAACTTTTGAAAGATGTGGATTATCAAAAGATAGCAAATCGATATTTGAGTGAACATTCAGAAGACTGATAGCGGCGGATGTAAGGCGTGCTGTTTCTTCAGTCAAGGAGAAGGCTGCCGAAATTCCACTGTGGTTCTGCAAGAAGTTGCTTAAATAGTCCAATTCTTGCTCGATGCGTAGAATGTCGAGAGGGATGTGACACCACAAACTCTTGTCAATCGAGATGCCTTGATCTGTGTACGCCTGCTCGAAGCCGAGCGTGTGCCCTGATTTAATTTTCTGTATAATATTTTCTCAATTTGTTTGTAGAGCGCCAGCTTTTTCAAAGAGTAGCATCTCCCCATAAACTTTTTGATTTTATAATCAATTGGTTATATAAAGCTTATTTCATATATATATTAATACGGCATGTAAAGCGCTTACAATATGGATTCTAAGAAATTTTTGCGAAGGGGTCTTTTCTTTGAAAGGTTAGAATTATGTTAAGAATGGTGGTGCCAAGATGAATTGTAACCGCTTAAATTAACAGAACTAACTGGTCAGCCGACTTTTCAAATGCATAACAAAAAAGAGAGGATGACGAACAAATGAAAAAACGTAGTGCTTTAATCTCCATCGTTACACTCCTTATTATGTCACTTGTTTTTACTGCATGTGGTAATTCTTCTGGTTCAAAAACGGAAACAAAGCAATTAGGCGCTAATGCCGGTGAGAATGCAACAGAATTATCATTTTGGACATTCGTAGATTTGCATGGCAAGCATTTGGATAAAATGCTGGGGTTATGGAACCAACAGAACCCAGACAAACAGATTAAGTTAAATGTAACGGTTATGCCTTACGATGA
>NZ_JBFRFN010000035.1:0-40488 GCF_052114825.1 Paenibacillus sp. 2TAF8 | reverse complement strand
TCTAATAATGGAGGGGTAAAGTTGGTAGAATTTATGCATAACCAGAATCCATCTTTGAGTGAGAGTGGCATGCTAGAGATTGTGAAAGGGATCTCTGAACTTCGAAAGGCTGTACAGGTTGAACGTATAACCAGAGGATATTCCCTGGATCACAAGTTCAAAGTCGTTGTTCCTGATCAAAGAAATATGTTGCTGCGAATCTTTCCTTGCCATGATATGGATGACAAGCAACAAGAGGCTCATGTTTTGGCAGCGTTGAGAGAGATGGGTGTTTTATGCTCTACACCGCTTGGCATTGGCAGGCTGGATGAGAACAATGGATATATGGTTTTGAGTTATCTTGAAGGAGAAGATGCTTCCGAGGTATTACCTTCGATGAGTGAACAGCAGCAGTATTCTATCGGCCTGAAAGCAGGTGCTGAGCTAAAACGCATTCATCGGTTAGCTGTAGAGGAGCAGGCCGAGTCTTGGTACATACGGAAAAGTAAGAAGCATCGGCGGTACGTGGAGCAATACAACGCGTGCCCTGTTGTGATAGACAGAGATCAGCATATTCTGAATTTTATTGAAGAGCATCTGGAATGGATGAAAGACCGTCCCGATGGTTTTCAGCATGATGATTTTCATCCAGCTAATCTGATAGTAAACAAGGGAGAACTGGCAGGAGTGATTGATTTTAACCGTGCAGATCAGGGCGACCCTGTGCATGAGTTTTTGAAGCTGGGGTTATTTGCTACAGAGATCAGCATTCCATACTCGATTGGACAGATACAGGGGTATTTTGATGGACATGAACCGGACGAGGGTTTCTGGAAGATGTACTCTCTATATATGGCCATGGCGCTGATATCTTCCGTGGTGTGGATTCAGAACGTGAAGCCAGAGGAGACGGAGCAGATGATGATGAAGATTGAACGTGTGCGGAATGATCATGATGATTTCCGTAGTATGATTCCAAGGTGGTATACTGTGAACAGATAGATTGCATTAGTAGTTGGGTTAAACCGATGTAGCATTTGTGAAGCAGAAAGGAAAAATGCCGTGGCACAACCAGCATCCATACTGCTTGTCGATGATGAGCAGGATATTATTAAATTGATGGAAATTTATTTTGGTAATGAAGGGTACCGGATTTTTACTGCGAATGATGGARTGCAGGCGCTGGAACTGCTTAAGACAGAAGTGGTTGACTTAATTGTTTTGGATATCATGATGCCGAATATGGACGGAATTGAAGCCTGTATGAAAATTCGCGAAGAGCAGAAAATGCCGATTATCATGTTGTCCGCGAAGAGCACAGATATGGATAAAATTACAGGTTTAAGTATTGGTGCCGATGATTATTTAACGAAGCCATTCAATCCGCTTGAGCTTGTAGCGAGAGCAAAATCCCAACTGCGCAGGTATCACACATTTAATGAGGGCAGGGAGAGCAAGGAGCACGAGTGGGTAATTGATGATCTTATTATTAATACCGATACACATGAAGTTTGGGTCGATGACAAGCCTGTTCACCTGACTCCCCGCGAGTTTGCAGTGTTAGAACTGCTCGCTCGTCATCAAGGATCAGTACTTAGTATGGAACAGATTTACCGTCAAGTCTGGAAAGAAGATTTCATGGAGTCCAACAACACTGTTATGGTGCATATTCGTAAACTTCGTGAGAAGATTGAACAAGACAGTAAACATCCTAAATTTATACAGACCATATGGGGTGTGGGATATAAGATGATCAAACCGATGTAAGTTGAAGGTTAAGAGCAGGTGGAATGCTATAGGCAGGGAGTTTCTACAATGAATTCAAAACTGATTAATACGGTACGTTGGAAGTTTATTTATGCATTTTTGTTGAGCGGTATTTTGACTGCTGTGATATTGTATGGGGTAGGCAAAGTGGGCGAGACAATTCTGCAAAACCAGCGTTATCCGAATTACACTTTCCCCGGACAAGTAGTTCGCTGGTTAGTGAACCATATTGGTTCTGTTCCGCTGATGATTGCCGTAGGAATCATCTGCTTTGTGCTGTTTTTCTTTCTGTTCACCCGCAAAGTAATGGTTGTGCTGGATGAGATTACAGCGGGAATCCAGGAGGTAGCCAAAGGAGAACTATCTCATCGGATTGAGGTGAGAACTTCCGATGAGTTCGGTGTGGTTGCGGCAAGTATTAATCAGATGGCGGAGCAACTGCAGAGATCGCTTGAGGAGGAACGAAGTGCGGTTAAGGCCAAAAATGACTTGATTACAGGCATTTCGCATGATCTGAGAACACCCCTAACCTCGATTCTCGGATTCCTGGAGTATATTGAAAAGGACCGGTATCAGGATGAATTGGAAATGCGTTATTACGTCAGTATCGCGTATGAGAAATCTTTAACGTTGCGCAAGCTGATTGATGATTTGTTTGAATATACGCGAGTCAGCGGAGGAAGTCTGCCATTGTCTTTAAGACCATTGAATCTGACCCCATTCCTGATGCAGCTCGCCGAAGAATTTGCTCCTATGCTCGAAGAGGCAGGTATGACGTATACCATTGTTGGAGGGCAGGAGCCATTATGGGTTCAGGCTGCTCCAGGAGAATTGGTTCGAGCTTACGAAAATTTGTTCAGTAATGCAATTCGTTACGGTGCACAGGGTAAATTAATGGAAATCGGACTTACCCTTGAAGATGGAGAAGCGGTTGTACGTATCAGTAATTATGGAGAGCCAATTCCGGCTAACGACTTGCCACATTTGTTTGAGCGTTTCTATCGGGTAGATAAATCACGTTCCCGTGATACCGGAGGTACTGGACTGGGACTGGCCATTGCCAAATCAATGATTGAACTTCATCGGGGGCAGATTGCGGCTTATAGTGAACAGGGCAGGACGGATTTTGTAACCCGTTTTCCAGCAATACCCCCCCCAGTCCATACTACATTGGAAGAGTAAAGGTGTCACATCAAATATCTTACATCAAGCCAATGTGAAATTAAGAATTTGATAAGAAGTTAACAAAGCTTCCTTAAGAACTGTTCGGTATGCTACCTCTATACACTTTGTTAGAAGTATGGGGAGGGCGCCAAAGATGAGTTCCAGATTTAATACAGTTCGAATGAAGTACATATATATTTGCGGAGCAAGTGCGCTTCTTAGCGCGGTGCTTCTTTTTGTTATGTATCAGATCATGAGATTAGCTTATCGCTTGATGTATCACGAGGCAGCTTGGCTTACTCATATGGTGCATTGGGGTATCAATCATATAGGGAAAAAGCCGCTCATTTTATTTATAGGCGGAGGTTTGTTTGCTTTGTTTTTCTGGATTCGCTCTCAGAAGATAACTGATGACATTCAAAGCCTTGTTCGGGTAACCCATGAACTTGCAAGGGGGCGGACACCTGCACCAATTCGGGTCTTAAGTAGCGGGGAGCTAAGGCAATTAAGTGATCAGATCAACGCGATCGCTGCTCTCATGACGGATCGGGATCGTTCATCGATCAAGAGTGAATCCGAGGAAACATCATGTTAGGTATGAAGATTAAACGTACATTGTATCGACTTTACGATATCGCTGTTGTTGCAGCAGTTCTACTGATCTTGCTGTACGTTTATCTGTTTTCGTATGGGAAGCTCGTTATTCGTCACCAACCGGAGGCAATACAACAAGTTTCGTCTTCATTAATTCTCGATGAGGCTGGACATGAAATCACCAGGTTGACTACACCAAACCGTGGGTATTCTACGTATGCAAACTTACATGAAATGCCGGATATGATGAAACAGGCTTTTTTAGTTACCGAGGATCGACGCTTCTACCGTCATGCCGGTTTAGATGTTATTGGTGTGGGCAGAGCCATGGCACAAAATATGATTCATATGAATTGGAGTCAAGGTGGAAGCTCAATCACACAACAACTAGCCAGGAATCTGTATCTGAACGGAAGTAAGACCATTTCCCGCAAAATAAATGAGCTATCCATTGCAATAGAGATGGAGAAGAAGTATTCAAAGGATGAAATTCTCGAAATGTATCTGAATCAGATTTATATGGGGCGGCAGCAGTATGGCGTTAAGGCGGCGGCATGGCGTTATTTCGGTGTGCATGATCTGCATCAATTGAAACTATGGCAGATCGCTACGCTTGCTGGTATTCCCAAAGGACCTTCCATTTATAATCCGGTGGATAATGAAATGCTCTCCCAAGAGAGACGCAGTGTGGTACTGTCACTGATGCATGAACAGGGGATTATTACACGCGAGCAGATGCGGAAGGCAGCAGCTGTGAAGTACAAGCCGGCGGTTTCGAGCCCGGAAAACTTGTTAACTGGACCAGCGCGAGGGTTTGACCCACCTTCTTATATATCTGCCATAGATGCCGTAATGCAGGAGGCTTCGCGTCTCACCGGTAAGAGTGAAAACGAGATTCGCTCAGCAGGGTGGACGATTAAAACCGGGTTGAATGCAAGTGCACAGAGGGCGATGGAGGAAACTTTTGCGGAGCAATTCTGGTTCTCGGATGACAGAGAGGATCAACGCGTACAGGCCAGCATGGTTATTCTTGATCAACATAATGGAGAAGTGAAGGGCCTGATGGGCGGCCGAACGCCTGCAAAGGGTGATATCAATCGAGCATTGATGGATGCGAGACAGCCTGGATCCGTTTTTAAGCCAGTCATCGTTTATGGGCCTGCGTTAGAGTCAGGACAATTCGAGCCAGCAAGTATGCTGCCTGATCGACCCACGCGTTACGGGGATTATCAGCCGGGCAATGTGGGAGGAAGATATAGAGGTACAGTATCGTTATCCGAGGCAATGCAAAAGTCAATCAATACACCAGCTGTATGGCTACTGCATGAGATCGGGTTGAAACAGGCTAAAGGGTTCACTCAGCGATTGGGGATTGAGTTGCAGAATGAAGACATGAATCTGTCCGTTGCTCTTGGGGGTCTACATCAGGGGATTTCGCCGATGAAACTGGCGCAGGCCTATGCTGTTTTTGCCAATGAGGGGAAATTCAATCGTGCGCATCTGATCCGTGAAATTACAGATGCTCAAGGAAGAGTGTTCTATAAGCATAGCTCTGAAAATAAACAGGTCATCACGAAGCGAACGGCTCAAGAAATAACGAACATACTGCAGCTTGTCGTGAGCCAAGGAACAGGAAAGCGTGCCCAGTTAACTGATGATCATGTCGCTGGCAAAACGGGCACGACACAGGCGGCATTTGCAAATGCGCCCAAGGGAGCGAATCGGGATATCTGGTTTGCCGGTTATACACGGGAATGGACGGGGGTAGTGTGGATGGGATTTGATTATACCGATGCCAAACATTACTTACAGTCGGGAAGCGGCACTGCAGCAGAGTTGTTCGGGACGGTGATGAAGCGAACCAAGCAATAAAAAGAAAGAATAAATTTGTAATCATGCTCAATCTACCAGGAAATATTATCCTTTTTATAACACAAATACAAATTTTAAGTTATAATAGATGTTCTCATATTGTTATAAGGAGGATATCATGGATAGTCGATATGGTAAGCAGGATGATGAACTGGAAATGTATTCATCCAGAAGCGGCACCCGACCTGAACTTCCAGGTATCTCTGGCCTGGGCGGGTGGTTGATTTTAATCCAGATTAGTCTGTGGGCCTCACTGGTTTTTCTATTCTCGGATATTTCACAGGTTACGGTGATCATGGACCCGGCACGCTGGGAAGGCAGTCGCGGTGTTGATCCGCAGCTTTATGCGGAAGTCATAAGGCCACTTCTGTGGTTTGGATTCATCAGCAGCGTCATTCTATTCGTCATCGTTGTTGTGAATCTTGTTCTGTTATACCGTAGAAAGCGGCTGTTCCCACGGCTGATGATTGTACAGTACATCGTCAATGTGATTATAGGTGTGGTTACGTGGATTCTCATTGCTCAAAATGAGGTGGGAAGGGAAGAACATGTGCTGGATGCAACACCTGCATTTCACCTGATTGTTCGCTCACTGCTGACGTGCTGTATTTTTATACCGTATTTTCTGAAGTCGGTACGTGTAAAAAATACGTTTATCAAGTAGACGAGATGAAGTTCGTTATTCTGATCTGATGCAAAAACGAAAAGACCCATGATCTACAAGATCGGAGTTTGATTAAAAATCCGGCTTGCAGGCCATGGGTTTTTTTGATGAAATGCTGAACCTGACGACCCGGAGGAGTCATTTGGTGGTTGATTTTACGCGGGCTGAACGAGATATGCTTTGAATCAGCTGGTTTAATACCTCGGATAATACAAGTCCTACGGCGATAGCACCCGATAACATGAGTGCTTTGGCGGCCATTCCCATGGCGGCACTATAGTCATTTTGTACAAAACTGCGCATTGCATTATACGCCAGTCCTCCCGGCACGAGAGGAATAATGCCTGCTACACTAAAAATAATGACAGGAGCGCGGAACATGCGGGAGAACAGCTGACTAATTACACCTACGGCAATCGTTGCTGCAAGTGTGGCTGGAACAGCATCTGCTGCATACTCCAACACAATATAGATGATCCAGCCAATCATCCCGACAAAGCCGCCATGAAGCAGCATACGTCTTGGTGCATTAAATATAATGCCAAATGCGGCTGAAGCGACAAAGCTGGTTAAGGCTTGTCCAATAAAATGCAGCATATCCTGCAAACCTCCGTCTTACATCAAAAGTGAAAACACAACAGCAATGCCTGTACCGATGGCAAAAGCAGTCAGAAAAGCTTCGGCACCCTTAGATAAACCGGATACGAGATGTCCGGCCATCAAGTCGCGTACAGCATTAGTAATGAGCAGTCCTGGAACGAGCGGCATGACAGAACCGATAATAATTTTGTCCCGCTCAAAGCCTGCACCAATATACACGAGGAAAAAGGCGAGCATGCCAATGACAAAGGAGGCCGTAAGCTCAGCAAAGAATTTGACGCGCACCCAGCGGTGAAAAAGGATGACTGCTGCGTAACCGATCCCGCCGCAGATGAGTGCCGGAAGAAAGTCACCCCAGCCTCCGCCAAACATAATGGTAAAGCAGGCGCTGGATAAGGCAGCAGCGCTTAGCTGCACAACGTACGAATAACCTGATGGTTTTCGTTCAATCTCCAGCAGAAGATCATGGGCTTCTTGAACTTTCAGTTGTCCTTGGCCGATGCGACGTGAGACGGCGTTAACTTCAGACACTTTATCGAGATCTGTTGTACGCTCAGAGATCCGAATCAGCTTCGCGGGTTCCGTGGCATCCACCGAGAAAAAGATGCCAGTAGGCACGACATAACTGTGTGAGTGAGGCAATCCGAGCGCTGCAGCCATCCGTTTCATTGTATCTTCCACGCGGTACGTTTCCCCACCACTTTGCAGCATGATTTTACCGGCAAGCAAACAGATGGCGATGACTTGGGATTGCTCAGACGATTCAGTAACAGCATGTTGACTTTTGTTACGCATCTCCGGCTCGGATTCAACAGGAGAGGTTGGTTCGTGACGTATGTATTCCAACCGGATCAAACTCCGTTTCATATGAAATAAGGCGCGGTACCGACACCATTGTATCATATTTCACACGCTCACAAGCAATCCTGGGACATGTAATAAAAGGCTTCGCCCAATCCCCGGAAGGAAGGAGGCGAAGCCTTTTGGCCTACATTAATAAGGTGATGACAAGCAATTCATACAGCACCAGCGGTAGTATCGTTGGACCAAACAAGGCACGAGGTTCAGGGTAACCATGCATTGGTGTCACCTGCAGGTACAGAATTCCGCGGTCCGCACTAATAATGACACCTTCCCAGACCTGACCGTCCATGTTCTGAACTTGTACTTTTTGGCCGACATGTTGACGAACCGAATGATGCAGCATATTCCGCACGCTTTGAACGGATTGCAGCACTGGTTGATTGGCTTGGTATACAACACGAGTGGTTGGTGTGGATGGTGATTCAGACATGATGCACAACCCTTCCTCGAAATAAAATCCTTCTTACTTAAAGGTATGCATCTGCCTACAAAAGGTGATTACACATATGTCATGTGCAGTGTTCCTTGGCCATCTTCGTAACTTACCTGACCCAATGCGCCATTCACAAAAGTCATCTGAGGCGGAAGGTGACCCAAGTCCACATCATAGAGGACAGGCACGTTCAGATCACCCAGCGCAGAAGACAACGCATCGATAAACGTAAAATCATCTGTGTCGGAATAACCGTCAGGTCGCCCAAACAGGAAACCATTTGCACCGGCAAACCAGCTGGCTTGTCTCATCTGCCACAGGCGGCGATAGATATCACTTGCGTCCATCTCACAGCTTTCCAGATACCAGATCGTCCCCTCGTCAGCGCAGTACTGATGCAAATAATCTTCTACCGGTGCAAAGGGAGTACCGATCAGGCATGTAATGGTATCCATGCAGCCTCCAAGTAATCGTCCGGAAAAGCTAGTTAGTTCATTCGTACCTTCGGCTGCTCCAAGCTGCTTCCAGTGAGAAGGCGTATCCAGATTGAATCCGGGTAATGCCATGTTCCATTTGGATTGATAATGCGTGGAGGAAGTTTGTGTAATTTCTTCACCAGCACGGGTCTGTAATACGTTCAACCAGCGAGAAGTAACAGCATCCTGCTCACTTAACCGAAGATCCATAAAATTAGTACCATGGGCTGAAGCTGTTCCTGTCAATAATGTGTAGGCGAACAGGAATGTACTCGTATCCGAGTAACCTAAAATCCATTTGGGAGATGATTTTTTCAGTGCCTCCCAGTCCAAGAGCGGCAGAATATCCATTAGAAACTGTCCGCCCCATGGAGGAATGATTGCATTTATACCAGGATCAAGCATAAATGCGTTCAGTTCTGCGGCACGAGTTTCTTTAGGCCCACTGACGCATTTGTCGTTATGACGCACGTAGGGACTTTCCTGAATAATAAAGTCAAGGCGCTCCATATGATCTGTGCTTTCTTCCAAATAGCGATGCATAGACTCGCCTACACCACTGGACGGTGCGACTACGCCAATTGTATCGCCCTTTACGAGTGGTCGCGGATAACGGATAGAACGCTGATTCATCTTATAACACACCTTTCTTCGCAGGTTGATGGCTTATTTGTTCACAGGTATCTCTAAGGAGAAAGGGGAACGGGTTTGAACAGGATAAGAGAAAATCTCCATGTTCAGTTTTCCTTTTGCCGCAGCTCCATTAGCTATGGTAATCCAAGCTTCCGCTGCACGATGTTCATAGGAAGGGCTCCATCCCGCTTCTTTTACTTCAAAACCTTTTCCGGTGCTGTCTTTGATATTGGTGAAAGAGAGTCCTGAGGCCCCATTTTCAGTATTGGCAACGGAAAAATGCATGATGGTGTCATTACCTTGAATCTTATAGTCAAGTAGAGTTATGTCTCGCGGTCCACCTTCGATTAATTTGGATGACGGATCAATAGTAATCATCAGTTTATCCTTATCCAGTGCTGTAAGTCCAGAACCTTGCAAGGTTAGCTTCTTTGGAATCGAGAAGTACATGCTTTCAAAGAAAACAGAAGTCCCATAGCCCCCTATGGAAGCTCCGTCTGTTCGCCAAGCACGGCCTTGTTCATCAACTAATTGAAGATCATTGATTCCGAAGATTTTTTTGGTGTTATTTGCATCATGCTTTATATCCAGAACAAGCCTTGTCGGATATAAGGTGGCCTGTTCAACTGTAAAGCGTTGCCCGTCCAGAGTAATGGTTTGATTAACAGGAACTATCTTTTTCATGTTTTTAGTTAGATTATGGTCGACCGGGAAAGTAACCTTCCACGTATTATTTGTTTTTTCTAAGCGGTTCTTAAACACAACAGTCAGTTGATTGGGTGGCAAAGATTCATTAAACGATACGTCAATGATATCCTCGTAATCTTGACCTTCTAAAGGCTGTTTGGGTGATGCGTAACTAAAGGCAACAGGAAGCTGCTTACCATTGCCATCAAGCAAGTCGATGTCATAGTCGAATTTCTCTGTATCTTTCATGCCTTTCATTTTATAAAAAATAACCATGCGTGATTCGTCTGTAATAATGCCTTCCACGGTTACAGAAGCCCCATCATGCTCGTCGGTGATTCCGACCTTCTGCAACAGAGACTGATCAATCGCCATCATTAATCCTTTGTCTTGCCGAATCAGGCTGACCACTCCCTCCATGCCAGGCAGTTGCTCAACAAAAGACGCAAAGGCAGGGGATACCCGGATACAGCCTGTGAACAATAAAATCAAGGCAGCTGCCGAAATAGAGCTTGTTAGCCAGCGCAGCTTTGTTTTTCGTTTATGGGAAGCTTGGCGTATTCCGGACTGAACAGCTTGTGATGCTGCCAGATCGGGGACGTGCATCGTATCGTATTCGGCCTTGCGTGCTTGAAGACGTGCCTCCAATGCTTCAAACGGATTGTGTTCGTCGGTCATGATAATTGTTCTCCTTTCGGTTCAAGTTGATCCCGGAGCTTTCCAAGCGCGCGGTGCAGTCGTGATTTAACCGTGCCTGCCGGAATTTCGAGGATGTCAGCGACTTCGGTCAGCGAGAAACCTTCGAAATAACTTAGAATAATAATTTGTTTGTATTCCGGTTCAAGTGCAGCTACTGCAGCGGCAAGATCTGGATCCTCTGGACGATCCCAGCGGCCGGATTCCCGAATTTCCGTGACGGGACTGAAACGGATTTTGCGTTTGCGCTCATCTGCACAATAATTCAGAAGGATGCGGATAAGCCATGTACTGAAGTAGGTGGGTTCTTTCAGTTTTTTGAGTTTGCGGTATGCGCGGTAGGTTGCTTCCTGTATCGCTTCCAGTGCATCGCCATCATTTTGCAGATAAGCATAGGCGATCCGATACAGACGGTTCTGATGCATCTCCATTAAGGCTGCAAACGCTGCAGCATCCCCCTTTTGTGCAGCTCGCGTAAGTTCGGTAGGGGTCACAAGGCTCCTCCTTTGCTGATGTTGTTTCGTATTAGACAGAGAAAGCTGCCAAACGGTTCTTGTATTTTCAAAAAAATATGGCTTCATTTCGTTTCAGAAAAGTTTCTATTGCATTATACAGCAAAAAACCGGTAGATCTCCTATGGGCATTGCTGCTCCAAAAAGAGTCTAACGGTTATAAGTGTGGCCTCAAATTTAGTTTCTGGTACTGCTTGGTGTCCCGAGTGTAGCATTGAGTCACAAGGTATAGTTGCTGAATCCATCCATCCATTCATTTATCTTAGGGAAGCTTCGCCACTACTGCTTGCAATCGAAACGCTACAGAGGTGTTACCTCGTTGCTCCGCAATGTCTTGTGCTGTTTCCCCAGAAGTATTGGGTACCTTGGGATCGGCTCCATATTTAAGCAACATGTCGATAATGACTGTTTGATCGGTATGAAAGGCTGCGGTGTGCAGTGCATGCTGTCCATCACTGTCAGGGATGCTCGTAGATGCTCCGTGTTCCAATAATAGACGGATTACTTCCGCCGAACGTTCTCCAGCCAGTGCAGCGTGCAAGGCTGTGTTACAAGGAATGAAAGAAACAAGAGAGCGGGAGATGGCATTCACATCAGCCTTATGCTCAATAAGGGTATGTACACTTTCCGTTTGTCCAAAATGTGCGGCATATCCAAGAGGTGTCAGTCCATCCTTATTATTGGTGTTTACCAGTTCGGGGCGTGCTTGAAGCAGTGACTGAAGTTTCACCACGTCACCATCCTGTGCGGCTTGAAATAGCTGATCTACCTGTTCTGTTTTCAGTTTCTCATCTGTCATTTGTAATAACCACCTTGTTCGTATAGATATATTAGGTTGTGATGCTGGTTCATAAGCGAATCCAAAGCTAACYTCATCATACACAGCTTATATTAGCGGCGCTTATCGATAATCACCTTTTTATCCGATACTGCGAAGGGGAGAGATGGAATCGTCTGGAGAAAAGGGAGCTAAACGAGCCTAAGCTCTCAAAACCAACTCTATAACAGATCTCCGTGACGGGGAGATCGGAGTCTGATAACAGCTGACAGGCAGCTTGAAGTCTGCGTTCTGTCAAAAATTGATGCGGCGAAATACCAAAAAGCTTCTTATAATTTCGAAGAAAATGATTTACAGACAGATGCGCGGCTGAGGCAGTCTCTGCAAGCGTAATAGGTTGACTATAGTAGGCTGTCATGTATTCATGTGCGATGTAGAGTCTGCGATATAATTCGTTCCTGGTAGAAGATTTCACCATATCAAGCTGGTCTATTTCACAGCGAATCTCACGATGTAAAGCGAGCATACGTAACGCAAGCTGATGAAGCTGCTCCTCCAATTCCCAGGTATCTAGGGTCTTAGAAACGTGGGAAGAACGCAGCCGCGCAAGGGCAGCACCTAATGGATCTTCCATTGAATATGTTCGTTCCACCCATTCCATTGAACCAGCAGAGGACAGAGTATAAGGCTCATCCAGAAGATATCGATCACTGCTTGAGACATTCCGCCCGACCTCTTCAACCATACCAGGAGGAAAGAAGATGCAGAAAGATTCGACGGGTACAGATGAATCAATATGCAACTGATATTCCTGTCCTTCGTTTAGAAGTAAATATCGATTATGACCTACAGAAAAGTGTCCATGACCCGCTTCGTATAACGAAGTTCCGTAACGAAAGGTTTTCAATGAAAGAGCCCCTTGACCTCTCCAGTCGAACTGAGTTCTGGATTCGTGCAATATGAAAGGGACGCTGCGTTGCGTTAACGTATTTCCCGTAAAGGTATTCATCGTGAGCTATCGATGTCATGCTTCTTGGTATATTGCTGCTTCGCTGCTTCCAATGCCGGGATGGCAAAAATGGCGAGTGGAGAAGGCAACTCATGAAGCGGGAACCATCCGATCTCACCGATCGCGCCGCCTTCTTCCCGATTGCGAGCCATCCCGTCGATTACTTTGGTAGAGTAGATCATGGAGATCCAATGTTCCTGTAATTCAGGATGAATGCTTTCTGCAGTACAGAGAAGACCGCCGATGGCAATATGCAGATTGACCTCTTCTTTAATCTCACGTATAACAGCTGTTTCGAGTGTTTCATACGCATCGACTTTTCCACCGGGAATGCTCCAGGTATACTGCTCCGGTGCACGATTCCGCCAGACCAGAAGCACTTCGTTTCGTTCATTAAGGATCACTGCTCCAACGCCGATCCGAGGAGCAACTTCCGAGTTGTTGCTGAAACTGGCAGAACCTGCTGTGCGGTCAGCCGGTATAACAACCGCTGGTTGAAATGAAACCGGATACCCGGTTTGAACAGACCAATCTGCTGCCAAAATACTCATCGAAATCAGATCGTATTGTGTACCGTCCCGCAGCACGGCAGCACGATGTCGGCCTTCTTCGCGGAATCCGGCTTTCAAGTACGCTCCCCTTGCGATTTCGTTGTATTCGATGACGTCCAGAGCGATCCGGTTCAGGTTCAATTCATGGAATGCATACCGCAAAATCAACGCAAGAGCGTCACTGCCGTAACCCTTGCCACGATCGCGCTCATTCCCTATACCAATAGCCAGATGTGCAGAGCGATTGTTCCATTCAATCCGATAGATAGCGACAAATCCGAGAAAACGGTTATCCTCCAAGGTCCGCAGTGCAAATTCGAAATCTTGACCGTTGCGAACCGAAGACGCTCCCGTTTCATCCGATGTTTGTGGAGTCGCAATATCTGTATCCATGTTACGCATATAATCATAGTTCTCGGTGAAATGTGCGATCTGAACACGATCTTCAGGGCAAGGTGGTGCGAGTCTAACCTTAGAGCCTTGAAAAGCATTGTAGTGACGAGCCATGTTGCACCTCTTTTACAGGATATAAGTTTCTTCGTTTTTACCATTATACTACAGTTGAAAATATTACCGAACTTACACGTTGATTACCAAGGCTTGGCGACGAAGAGGTGGTTAGGATGAGAGCAAAGGGAAACGGGAACAGACATTTTTACACAAAAAAAACAGCCGCAAGGGCTGCTACTCATTATTTTAAATCATTCAATAGATTTTTCATTTTTTTATAATGTCCGCTGACGCGATCAGCCATGTAGTTATACATCAGTTGATTCTCGGAAAGCATGGCCATCTCTTGATCAATATCTACATTGTTGTTGTTATTATTCATGGCTGTTTCGTTGTTCTGCATAACCCGGTACTGAACGATGGACGCATTCGGATTGCTTACTGGAAAATGTTTCTCATGTGTGCGTTGCATCCTGAGTTGTCCAGTATTACCGTTCTCGATGATACGTCTAAGCTCATCTTGAAACTCAACGGTTGTCTTTTTGTAATTGGGCGTATCTGCGTTAGCAATGTTGTTCGTGATGGCTGCGTGCCTGGCATTTAAGGCTTGCAAAAGGGACTCATTACGCTTGGTCGTATTCGTTTCGAACATGCCTCGATCCTCCTTCACCGCATCCGAATGCAGTTCTCTCTATTTTAAGAAATTCGCCCACACACTGTCAAGCTGATAAAGCTCCACATTAAGCATCCATAGATATCATATCCGGTCAACAACTCGTTAACAGGCAACGAAAAAAAGACAAACATATGAGAACCAACTTCTATTCTGGAAGCCGATCATCATCTGGATTGTCTTTAGTTCTCGTTTAGTTCTATTCCATTTTACTCAGAAGAGCGGTTAATATTTTTGCCATAATAAATTTCGTCCATCTCCAGCTTCAGCCACTCGGTGATCTCCTGTTGTTCCGCTTGGCTCAGCTTGTCCTTGGTGTACCCGAATAGATAATTATCCAGATCGAATTCTTTCAGCTTACATTTCGTGTGGAAAATATTTTCCTGATACACATTCACGTCAATCATATCAAAGCCGCTTTTGATCTCGTCCGGAATGTAATTCTGGATCGAACTGATCTCATGGTCAATAAACAGCTTGCGCCCGCTGGTATCCCTCGTAAAACCGCGCACGCGATAATCCATAATCATAATATCCGTATCAAACGAATGAATCAGGTAATTCAACGCCTTCAGCGGTGAAATCTCACCACAGGTCGATACATCGATATCGGCACGGAAAGTGCTGATGCCCTCGCTAGGGTGGAATTCGGGATAGGTATGCACGGTAATGTGGCTTTTGTCCAGCTGCATGACCACATTATCAGGCAGTGGACCCGGCGATTCATCGAATGATTCTTCGGGAATCTCCACGATGGGGCCTTCCGAGACAAGCATCGTTACACTGGCGCCCTGTGGCACATAATCCTGCTGCGCCACATTCAGGACGTGTGCTCCGATGATGTCCGATACATTTTTCAAAATATGAGTCAGCCGGTCTGCGTTATATTGTTCATCGATATATTCAATGTAAGCTTCGCGTTCTTTTTTGGTCTTGGTGTAACAGATATCGTACATATTGAAACTGAGTGACTTGGTAAGGTTATTGAACCCGTGCAGCTGGATACGCTGCTCTGGCGTTAAAGTCATGGTTGCAGTTCCCCTTTGTCCCATACGACATAGAAATCGCAGTTTTAATACTACTTATACCCAACCTTGCTCGAAAAAAAACATGAGTTTGCAATTCGTGGCGAGCGGGGCTGCTTCCTAGAGTTCAACTTAAGCACCGTTAACACAGTGTATGAATGAGTTATAACGTCCCACCGATCGTAGAGTGTAGTCCGAGAACAGGGTTCAGTCCAAAAACATGGAGTCCGGAATGATAGAAAAAAACTGCACAGCATTGGCTGCGCAGCATCAAATGTTATAAAGGCATGTCTTCATCATAAGCAAAATCATTCATGCGTTCTTCCTCCGCGACAGACTGGATGTCCTCGGAAGTGACCGTAATGATCGGATAATGCTCGTTCTGTTGTTTCTTTACCGCTTTTTCCTTCACAAAACGGGGGCTGCCTTCTCCGGCATCCTCGTCATAGACAAGCAGCAGGCCGTCACTTTTGCGCAGCAGCAGATCGTCCCGTGCAGTGAACTGCCACGGCCCGATGTAGGGCTGTTTGCTGATTGCGCCATAATAATCCACTCCGGACAGGATGGAACGATAGTACTCCTGTTTGTCTTCTTTCCATTGTTCCTCAGGGTTCTGAAAAGCGGTGATGATCGACAGCTTCAGATGTGGATAGCTCTGTTTCAGCTCCAGCACAACCTCGCAGGCCCACAGGTCAACGCCGTATTGACCGGGAGTAAGCACCCATTCCAGTCCATCTTCAACAAGAGGAGTGAGTCGGGAGGCGATGGCTTTTTTTATATAGGGAATGCCTTCGTGTTTCTGGCCAAAAATTTGTAGTTCATGTGCGCGGTAACCGGTAATAAACAGGTTTTGCAAACGTGAGAACCTCCTTTCAGACGGACGGAGTCAAGGTGTGATACATCATTCCAGCCATTCCATCCGTCTTCGTATGAGCACGTTATTGTGCGGGCGTAGCTGGTGTAGCCTCTCCGCGGAACGGATATAGGAATGGCTTCGGAATATCCGTTTCAAACGTCATCAGCTTGCCTGTTGTAGGATGAATAAATGACAGTACACGCGCATGTAGTCCCAGACGTCCAAGATCTCTTGTGCGTGCGCCGTATTTACGATCCCCTGCAATCGGATGTCCCAGGTCCTCCATGTGCACACGAATCTGATTTTTACGGCCCGTTTCCAGACGTACTTCCAGCAGTGAGAACTCGCGGTTCGACTTCAGACGTTTGTAGTGAGTAATAGCATGTTGTCCATCGTTTGGACGGGGACTGGAGTACATCTTCAGCGTTTTGGTTTCCTTCAGCCAAGAGGAGATGGTGCCTTCTTCTTGAGCTACTGCGCCTTCAACCAGTGCGACATAAACACGGTCCTGTACATTTTCTTTCCAGTTATTTTGCAGCTGCTGCTGAACCTCTTCACTTTTGGCAAACATCATCACACCTGAGGTGTCCCGATCCAGACGATGCACAATGAAAATCCGATTCAGTTCATTGGTACGACGCACATGTGTCATAAGTTGGCGATAGGCGGTCAGATCGTCACTTTTGTCTGCTGCGATGGACAATAATCCAGCTTCCTTGCGGATCACAATGATGTCGTCGTCTTCATGCAAAATGTTGATGCCCGTCAGGGAAGGAGCGGCAACTGCGCCTTCTTTGCTGATGAATACAACCTGTCCAGGCGTCAGCGGCTCGTTAAACTTGGTCACCACTTTCTCATTTACGGATACTTGCCCACGTCCCAAAATGGATTTTACGGCATTTCGTCCGGACTTCAGATGTTTCAGCAGAAAATTCAGCAGTTCATCCGGCTCCGTTACTTTGTACTGACGTGGCGGTTCGGACTTGCGATAATGTGCATTGCCCGGACGCTTGGATATCTTAGCCGGTTTGGCACCTTTACCACCGCTTTTTGCAGGGGTCACGGGCGAATGGGTGTCTGAAACATTCTTGGCAGCATCTCTTGATCGAGGGGAATTCGGTTTGGATGATGAAGTATTGGAGCGGCCGGAATGCGGCTTGGAAGAACCTCCATATGATTTTCCTTTGGCAGATGTACCGCTGCTTGCACGTTTACGTTTATTCATGAATAACTATCTCCTTCTGAACAGCCTGTACCCTTTGTGTGCATACGATCCGTTCATTTCGTTATGCAGTTCAATATACCATTAACTGCGTGGAATTAAAAATAGGTTCATCAAATCTGCCAACCATCCAATCCGAAGAGATTTCAGATTCATAGGATAAGATATCCCATAGCATTGGAGGTGTTACTTCATGGGCGTGTTTCTCGATATGAGAACCTCGGAGAACTCGGGATATGTAGGGGCACCAGGCTTACCTTTGTCTGAATCTCCTGAACCCTTCGGTGTAATCGGTCTTCAGACCCAGGGGGTCATTAATCCGATCATTACCTTCAACGGCACGGTAGGTGTTACGGGAGAACTGGGCGATACGTTTGTTGTAGAGATTGTGCGCGGTTTTCAGTACGATCCGTTTTTCATCATCTATCGTGCAGAAGGTACAATCGGGCAAAATGGCGGTGCCGAGTTCCATTCGTTCACAGCTCAGGATTTGGCTGCACCACCAGCGCTGGAAAATGTATATACGTCATTCATTTCCGGTGTATCCACAGCTGTGCGAACCGGGCCGGAGATGTTCTATGGTATTGCTGCGACCAACTAAAGGAAGACGGGGTAGACTATAGAGAGATGTTAGAGAGACTTTAGAAAAAGAATAGGGGAAGTTCGGTCACATAAGATCCACGTTATATAATGTCATTCAGGGCTTACTATCATTCAACCTTATCGTAACGTTGTTGTACTTGCGTCAGCTACATTGCAATCAAGATATAAGTCAAAATCCCCGCCTCGGTAGGCGGGGATTTTGAGTTTGAGATGAAGCAGGATTGTAAGAGCATTAATTTATAAGAGAGAGTTGAAAGACATTGATATAGAAGGAAAGGGAGAAGTAGAGATACAAGCGGGGCTATCGATCATGGGTATGAGGAAAAAATGGATATTGTAGATGGTGCTTAGTTGGCGCGTCCTTTCAAAATCATGTTATTGGCTTTGCCGAAATCGATAGCGACTTTACCAGCCAGTGCTGCTGTTCGTTCTGCAAGAATGACGGCGTTAACACCGCAAGAGAACAGAGCAACATCAAAATCATCCGGATGCGTTTGAATCCATTGCAAGGTCTCATCCATCTGATCATAGTTGTCAAACGCCAGTGTACTTACGATGTCGAGATGGTAAGGCTCCTTAACGAGTGCGGCCTGTAACTCATCCAGTTCACGCGTTACGAGCAACACACGTTTGCCGGCAAGGATCTGCCAGAACCGAGGTACTTGCACAAGTTCACGATTCACACAAGCATGGCAGGTCAGCGCAGGCGCGATGCCGTAGTGAGCAAAGATCATATCGGTTAACGGCCGTTTGAGATAATCGGGAGCCTTAATAGTGTTGTCTCCACGCGGAAGGACACCCACAATGGTCGCTCGCTTCAACGAAGCAGCGACTTCGTCCCGCATTTTCAGGTTGGGAAGCCGCAGCCCCTTTTGTCCGAGATTAGCTTTGACCGCCCAGCGCTCTTGGAGTACCTGCTCCATGGGCCATACGGATTCTTGCGACATCACGATATTTTCACCATCCCCCACACGCACCAGTGAGAATGGTCGCTTCTCTTGCAAAGCTGTTTCAAGCTGATCCAGCACGTCCTGCATTTCTAGATAAGTAGAATTCATTCCGAATGCCAGCCCCCTTTGAAAATCAAGCTCCTCTATTCTATGTTGCGAGAGAAACCGTGATCTGTGCGTTCGACCTCCAAGAGATAACTTGGGGTGTATATCAATCTATTTATAAGAAAATCAGTACATATGTCGGTGCCGGAATGTTCAGGAGTTCATACGTTATACAGTGCTGGCATTTAAGAGAATTGAAGTGTAAGCGATCAGCGCGAGGAACGAGTTTCGTAGATACGAGATTTCATTCTAAGAAAACTATGAAAACGTCTGTACTCGCCATATAGGCTTACAGCGTTCATGAGGAGGAAGGGTATGTCCAGGAAAGTTGTGATTGAAATTAACTTCAATAACTACGGGTTAGATCCGCAGCGGCTGACCCGCGAATGGCTGGAGCGCCGTATGACCATTTTTCGCACATTTACATTGCATTGTCTCAAGGCTCAGACCAATCAAAATTTCTTGACAGTGGTGAAGCTTTCGAAAGAATCCGGGGAGCTGATGCAGGAGATTTTGGCGAGCCAGGAGCCGATGCCTTCGAATATTCGTTTTGGAACCCATATCGAGAGTGTACGTGCGATTCTGGAGTTTGCCAAAGACGTAGAAAACATTTATATTGCCCGTCTGGATTCGGATGATCTGTATCACAAAACATTTGTGCAGCAGCTCTATGAAGTACAGCCTCAGCCAGAAACGATGGCATTGATTAATCAGAATGGCTATCTGTGGGACAGTGTGAACAACGAGATGGCTCCGGCATTTCACCGCTCCCCTCAATTTTATGTCTATCTCTACAAGACAGCGGAGTATGCCGCGGGATATCGTGTAAAACTTCCGGGCCGAGGAACGCATGGGAATGTGATCGACTTGCCACATGAGCTGCTTGCACCGCGGAACTACGTCAATATCGTGCATTCCAGCAACACGTCCGTCAAAAAAGTACCGCCTAAAGACCGCTTAAGCCGCGAGGAGATGGCGCAGGTATTACGTGAATTTATGATCTGAACAGGAGGGATTCATCCATGATTCAAGGACAAACAATTCTGGTCACCGGAGGAACTGGCTCCTGGGGTCAGAAGCTAACGGAGGTACTGCTTGCGCAGAACCCGGCGGAGATTCGACTGCTTTCCCGGAACGAGTATGCTCAGATCGCAATGCAGCGGGAGTTCAACCATGATCCGCGTTTGCGTTTTATCATTGGAGATATTCGAGATTACCGAGCAGTGGAGGAGGCTTGCCAAGGCGTGGATGTGCTATTCCATCTGGCAGCGCTGAAGCATGTCCCGGTCTGTGAGGATCAGCCGGATGAAGCATTTAAAACGAATGTGATTGGAACTCAGAATATTATTCGGGCGGCCATCCGTATGGGGATTCCGAAAGTCATTGACGTATCCACCGACAAGGCAGTCGATCCGATTAACGTATATGGCATGACCAAAGCACTGGGCGAAAAAATGATGATTCGTGCCAACTGGCTGAGCGAGAAAACAAGATTTGTGTGCATCCGTGGCGGCAACGTGCTGGGCACGAGCGGCAGTGTTGTACCTTTGTTCCGCAGACAGATTGACGAAGGCAAAAGCCTGACCATTACAGATGAAGGCATGACTCGCTTTTTCCTGACACGCACCGAGGCTATTCATCTATTGCTCAAAGCTGCGGAAGCGGCAGTGGGCGGAGAGACGTTTGTGATGAAAATGAAAGCTTGCAACATGACCGAGCTGGCTTCTGTCATGCTCGAACAGGCAGGCCGCCCGTCAGGCGATTATAAAGTGACCGGCATTCGTCCAGGGGAGAAGCTGCACGAAGTGTTGATCTCGCCATTCGAAGCGCCGCGCACACGCCAGTACGATGCGCAGTATTATGTCATTTTGCCGGAGCATGCCGATCAAGGTCTTACGAAACATTATGATCATCTGCCGCGTGTGAAATTTGATCAGTATCGCTCTGACAGTGAAATGATGAACAAACCGGCGATTGCTGCGTTTTTGCGTGCAGGAGGATATATCGACTAACGGAAGGGAGGCGGAACGTTTGGAGGTGGAAGAGATGAGTGAGAACAGCCTGAATCTTGAAGAGAAAGGGCAAGACGAAAAGGAGAAGCAGGCACAGACTCCAGGAGAGCACCGTGGCCGGAAACAGCAACGATTGAAGCAACTCTACCCGAAGCCACAGCAGACCACGCTTCAATGCATTCATGACCGCTCCCTGAAGGCTGTTGTCATCGGTCTTGGTTACGTGGGGCTGCCGATGGCCGTTGAGATGGCACAGTCCGGTTACCAGGTGCACGGCATTGATATCGATGCAGGCAAAGTGGCTAAGCTACGCGCAGGCCATTCGTATATTATCGGCATTGAAGATGAGGTGCTTCAAACGCTGCTGGAGGCAAATCTATTAACGGCAGGCACAGATTATGCAGCAGTTGCAGGTGCGGATGTCATTGTCATCTGTGTACCGACTCCGTTAACGGATAAACATCAGCCGGATATATCCTATATCTCATCAGCCGTAGGGGGCATGACCCCCTATCTTCAGCTGGGCAGCCTTATCATTCTGGAGAGCACCACATATCCAGGCACAACGGAAGAGCATGTGAAACAGCCTGTAGAAGCAGCGCGCGGCTGGACTGCAGGTGAACATTTCTATGTCTGTTATTCTCCGGAGCGGGTTGATCCGGGCAGTGTGCATTATGGGGTGAAAAACACACCGAAAATCATCGGCGGTTCGACTCCCGCCTGTCTGAATTATGGAACACAATTCTACGGCTCGTTTCTGAACGAAGTCGTACCTGTTAGCTCGACAACGGTTGCCGAGACAGCCAAACTGTTCGAAAATACGTTTCGCAGCGTAAACATTGCGCTGGTTAATGAGTTGACCCCGGCTTGTGAGCAGATGGGAGTGGATATCTGGGAAGTGTTACAGGCAGCGGCAACGAAGCCGTTTGGGTACATGCCGTTTTATCCTGGGCCGGGTATTGGCGGACACTGCATTCCGATTGATCCGATCTATCTATCTTGGGCAGCCAATCGCCAAGGATCGGAGCTGCGATTCATTGAGCTTGCAGATGCGACCAACAGGCAGATGCCAGAGCATGTAGTTCAACGTGCAGCAGCCCTGCTGGAGCAACGTGGTCATTCCATTCGCGGCGCCCGCGTTGTACTCGCGGGTATGGCGTACAAAAAAGATATTGACGACCTGCGCGAATCCCCTGCGCTCGACGTCTTTCGGCTGCTGAGCGCAGCGGGCGCCGAAGTTGTTTTCACCGATCCGATGGTGCCCGTATTCCGTCAAGATGATGGTTCCATGCTCCAGTCCCGGGCTGCTTCGCCCGAATTATGGACATGGGCCGATCTGGTGATCATCACGACAGACCACTCCGCGTTTGATTATCAGGAGATGGCGGATCATGCACCGCTGATTTTTGATACACGTAACGCCACAGCCGGATGCCGCGGAGATAATATTGTTGTGCTTGGTCAGCCGGAACGACATTACAGCAGGATTTCAGAGAGCTTAGGGCAGGAGAAGGGTGCTGAAGGGTATACGGGTGCGCAATCAGAACATGTAAAGCATGAAGGCCGCGAGGTACATGTGGAATATGCAGAAGTTGTGGAAGATGCTGAACATGAAGAAACAGAACATGTAGAGCATGAGGAACAAGTGATGGAGAAAGAGGGTTTTCAAGATACAGAGCATGAAGCGGTAGGATTGGAAGGTCATAATAACAGCGTTCAGGTCACGAGAGAGGGAGATTCAGCAGGGGCAGATGTAAAAGGACAACATGAAAGAACTTCGCATACGAAACGCGAGAGTGTTACCTCGGGTGAAGGTGCAGAAAACGAGAACAGTGAATCGCATGGAAGCCAACACGATGCATGGACGGATCAAGATGTGAAAAATGTGCACGGGAAAACGGGAGATGGCTATGGCGAATCATGATCGGGTGAACGAACGTTATTACGGAGAGATTAATTCCGAAGATTCTCATGAAGCGACGAGGACCCGCGTGCACTGGATGTGCAGGGAGACCACAGGCAAACGTATTCTGGATGTGGGATGCAGTCAGGGAATTACGTCTATTTTGCTGGGGCGTGAAGGGTTTCGTGTGACAGGTGTGGATTTGGAGGAAGAAAGCATTCGCTATGCGCAAGAGGAGCTGGCTAAAGAATCAAAGCCCGTCCGTAACCATGTCGATTTCCGCATGCTGGACATCACGCAATGGAAGGCGAGAATAACCTTTGATACTGTACTGCTGGGGGAAGTGCTCGAACATTTTGCGCATCCCGAGACACTGCTATTGCAAGTTCACCGTCTGCTCGGAGAGGAAGGTACACTCATCGTTACTGTTCCTTATGGCTATCATCCATTCTATGATCATAAACAGACGTTCTATGCGAGTAATCTGGCTATGTGTTTATTACCGTATTTTGAAGTATTGAAACTGGAAGTTCATCATAAATATCTATGTTGTGTGGCGCGCAAACGGCAGAAAATACAGCTCGACGTAAAGCCGTCTCTGAACCAAGTGCTGGACTGGACGAAACTGGATCATATTCATTTTGAAGAGTTGGAGCAGCAGCATCTTCGCTCCATGAAACAGCGCAAAAAAGCGCTGGACAGTGCCGTGGAGCAACTGAAACGGCTACGTCGTCAGGAGAATGAAGAAGGGTAGGAGAGGAAGAGTAAGTAGGGTAAGGAGATAAGCAGAGTCTTAAACACTGACAAAAGTACCAACACCAACACCAACACCAACACCAACACCAACACCACACAGAAGCAAGGACACCATGTACAACACTTTCATCGTCCACATCTACATTAACATCGATATTCACAGCCACATTAACCACGAAACCAGGCCAAACATTAGCAATTGTATCACTAGCATGTAGACCATTAACATTAGGAGCAATACCTGTAATTTCAACAACAGTATCGCACTAACACACGAACTACACTAGCTACAAAAACACGAACGACACGAACACTAACCTTAACTTTACACACTTCACACCTCATAAAAAGTAACGCACTAACTCAAGTATTACTCTCAGTGACTGCACGAGCAGAACGGTCACTATACAAGAATTCTCATCGTTAACAAGCACATTAACCGCGAAACCAGACCAAACATTAGTAAATGTATCACTATCATGCTGACCACTGACACCAAGAACAATACCAGTGATCACACCAACTATGGTAACAGTATACGAACTACACTAGTTACACGAACACTAACCTTAACTTCAACACTTCTCAAACGCTAACCACACTAACTCAAGTATTACTGTGAGTGATTGCACCATTAGTATGGGCACCTCCGACACCTACAGTCATTGCAGTAGCAACACTCCCACTCCCAGTACCAATTACTATAGAGAATACAGCGCGTAAAATGAGGCAAGTTTTTCTAACGATCACCAGAAGCCTTATTTAGGTCATTTCGAAGCTCACAGAATTCTAACGATCACCAGCGACGTTATTTACCTTAAAACCACCGATTTCCCTCAAATTTAGGCTTGAAATGCGAAAATAGGATCATCTGTGATCGTTAGATTTTAGAATGCTCTGAAATGTGCTAAATAGGGTCATCTGTGATCGTTAGAAATTTTAGAACGTATATAACGCATAGAACTCTTAAAAATTTTAGAATGTGCAAAATCCTTTTTTGACTGTGTTGCATCAGTACGTGTAAGGYGGGAAGGGGCTCAAAACGTGATCACCATCAGTTTGTGTATGATTGTGAAGAACGAAGAACGCACGCTGGCACGGTGTCTTGACTCGGTGGCCGACCTTATGGATGAGATTATCATCCTTGATACAGGGTCGTCTGATCGAACGATTGACATTGCTACAAAGTATACCAGCCGGGTCTATACGTATACGTGGAATGACGACTTTGCCGCAGCTCGGAATGAGTCGTTCGCACGGGCTACACAGGAGTATATTCTGTGGCTCGATGCGGATGATGTGCTGCTGCCCACGGAACGGGCAAAGCTTGCGGCGTTAAAAGAGCAGCTGCCGTCCGGAGGTAAAACGGCGGGTGTGATTATGGGCTATACGCTGGCCGAGGGGCCGGAGGGAAGTCCGCTGGTGGCGGACCGCCGGCTTCGCCTGGTCAAGCGGGATACCGGGTGCCGCTGGCATGACCGGCTACACGAGCAGCTGCGCTTCCCACAAGGCGAGGTCATGACGGCAGATATTGCCGTTACCCATCGCCGCGAGGCGGGCAATCATTCGGCGCGAAACGTGCGCATCCTGCGCAAATGGATCGCCGAAGAGGGCGTAGCCCTGGGACGCCTGCTGTTTTACTATGCAGGCGAATGTTATGACCGCCAGCGCTACGCGGCGGCGGCACGCGGTTACGCGAAGCTGCTGGAGCAGCCCAGCGGTTACCGCGAGGACCGGCTCATTGCCTGCGCAAGGCTGGCGGAATGTCATGAGCGGCTTGGCGAGCCGGGCCGTAAGCTGGGTGCATTGCTGCAGTCGTTCCAGTACGACCTGCCGCATGCCGATTTCTGCTGCGCCATTGCCGCCTGCTTCCATGAGCGGCAAGAAATTATCACCGCCATCTATTGGTATATGCAGGCGGTGGATGTGAGCAGCCGTGATCCGGGTCTCCGCCCCGTACCAGCGGCATGCCGAACCTGGCTGCCGCATGCCCGGCTCTCGCTCTGTTATGCCCATCTGGGCAACTGGGAGCAGGCGCTTTTGCATAACACCAAAGCTAGAAAATATCTGCCGGATGATCCAGGTCTGATCGGGAATCGGGAAAAGCTCGAAGCCGTAATTCGCAAACAGAGGAAAGAAAGCGAAGGGTAACATATGGAAGAAGGAACAAAAACGGAAAGTGAAAATGAGGTATCCAATAAAATGAAGCTAGCGATCCATTGTTGAAACGAATCATAATAGTTTTCAAATATATGAATCAAATTAGCAATCCAATAAGGGTCTTCTACAGAGGCCTAATAAAAATAAACCCCGTTTAGCCGAGAAAGTCGGTGAACGGGGTTTGCTGTTGCTTTGTTTTAGTATGAACAGTGTATATCGCGTTTAGAACAACTGAACTTATCGTCCATATCCATGTTCCGAAGCGAAGTTGTCATGACACGATATTTCATCAGCATATGTTGATCACGATTCAGGCGCCAAGCACCGTACATACTGGTCTTTTGTACGCAAGCTGCTGCAAGCCCAGCCCCATCCATCATAAATTTCTTCATCTATATTTAAGGTAACCGTCTCGTTACTATACTCGCTCCAGTTTTCGATGCGAAGGGTATTGTCGCTTTCCCATTCGAGGTGATTTCCTCCATGAAACTCTGCTCGATAGATGCTTTTGGCATTCGAAGCGTTTTTATCCGCTGTTTTCCTGACGTCTACCCAAATGGTCACCCCGCCTGCTGCGCCGCCATAGGGAACACCGTATAGTTCTGCCGTGTATTCTCCATTCGGCGATGGCATGGAATAGCTCAGATCACCCTGATCGGCACGATCAAATGTGGAAAGATAGGACCGAAGCGTGAAAAAAAGCGTCAAAGCCACAATGGGTAACACAAACAAGGCGATAAATATGGAAGCGATTGGATGCCTGCGAACCCAAGATTTGCGAGAGATCATGGATGATGAATCTGGACGCATAGCCGTATCTTTTTTCATAACACTACACCTTCCTTTAGAGCGTAATCTGTTTGGCAGGGATATAAATATCCAGTTCTCCGTAATGCTCCTGGGCGAGACTGCCGTCTATTCTTTCAAAATAATAAGCATCACTTTTGCTGTATCCGGAATGACTTTGCCAGTATTCATCGATAAACGTCCAGACACTATCCAGATGATCGATATTGATCAGGCTTGGATGAAAATCACAGACAAACTTGAACACGGCATACTGATTGGCAGGTACTTCGATGCCGTTCAGTTCTTCCGGGATCTCTTCCAAACTCGTAACTTCAACAGATGGCTGATAGGTACTGTAATGTTCTTCAATCTCATTGGTCAATCCAATATATACGTTATCGTGTAGCACGTTAGGGATCAGATGAAAGTATTTTTCATAAAAAAGGTTGCCTGCAGAATTGGATTTATAATATTCCTCGTTATCTACATATCGAATCCGGGATTGCTGACCAATAAGCTTCATCGCAGGTTTCCGTACATAAATCGGATGAAAAATGTATCCATACGGAAGGATCGTAATCATCGATGAAGTCATACGAGCCGTAAACCGTAAATCACCAGCACCTTGCTTGCGATATTGCAGGGGTGTTATCCCAAAGGCCTGTTTGAAAGCCCGAATGTAAGACTGCTCATGTTCAAAAGAATAATGTCCGCTAATATCGATAATTTTCCAGTTCAGATCGACCAGTTGCTCCAGACTACGGGCTAATTTGCGAGCACGAATATACTCTCCAGGTAACTGCCCGCTGGCATGTTTAAACATGCGATGCAGATGGAACTTGGAGATATGGGTTATCGATGCAAGATGATCGAGTGTCAGTTTCTCATGAATATGGTCTTCTATGTAATCAAACAACGTATCCAATGTCTGTAGTAGATCTGGTTGCATATATAAACTCCTTATTTCGTCCTGATTTATAGGGGATAGCAAGAAATGTTCATTTTTTCCTTATCACTGATGATATCATAACCAGATACTTAATTTGATGACAAGATTGGAGTAATTACATATGTTAGCCGACCAAACGATAACAGACAAAAGAACGTATAAGCCCATCCAAATACTGACACGGTTATGGAAATTAACTGGAAAATATCGCATGTTCATCATCCCACTGCTCATTGCAGCTTTGGCCGCCTCACTGGTAGAAGTAGGATATCTGGAATCCATTCGCAGATTGGTCAAAGGGGCAGCGGAATCACAGTTTTCTCTAATGTATTCAGGGTTGATCATCGGCGTTTCGATTGTCGTGCTACGTGTCATTGTAAGCCTATTCACAACATGGTCGGAGACGTTATTCCAACAGAAGACCCAGGTGTTTTTACAGTCCAGGCTGCTACATTCCCTTGCACGAACAGATACACAAGAACTGGCAAAGTATCATACGGGGGATCTCACATCCAGAGTATGGACTTCAGCTACGGAGGCTCAGAAAGGCATCAATCAACACGGGATCGAACTTGCGAAAAATATGATTCAATTGCTTCTGGCTTTTGCCTATTTCAGCTGGGTGAACCTGCAACTTGCTCTTGCCATTATTGCGTTCACATTAATCTATCCGCTGGTAACGGCAGGACTCGGAAGAAAACTGCAGCGAGAACACGACCGATTGAATGCAAGTGCAGCGGAGCGGGATGAATTGCTTACGGATATCATTCAAGCCCCGGTGGAAATCCGCAGCTACGGACTTTCGGGTTATATGCAACAACAGTTTAGCAGACGAATGAATAAGGTGTTTAGGCGTACGATGTCCGTTTCGGTATTACAGCGTTTGACGGAGGCTGCTGGACGGGTTTCTACTTACGGGGGCATGATCCTGATCTTGTATCTCGGTGGAATCCAGGTGCTGAACGGACATATGGATGTAGGCGGATTGGCGGCTTTTCTGGTCGCAAGCAGTCAGTTGACACGTCCGATTGAAGCACTGTCAGGGTTATGGAGTGAGGTCATTGGGTCAGCTTCTCATGCGTCCCGTGTGTTTGAGATGTTGGATTTGGAAAAAAAGAAACCGGCTGCAGCTCAGCCGCAGCACAAATTTATGACTGAAGGTGTTCATGTAAACCAGATCTTCTACAGGTATGCAGAGCAAGAAGAAGTGTTATCGAACATTTCTTTTACAGCCGCCAAAGGCAAACTTACGGTAATTACAGGCCCTAGCGGATGCGGAAAGACTACTTTACTGAAACTGATAGCTGGTTTACATGCGCCTGCGAGCGGTTCAATCCAGTTTAATAACTCAAATAACTCAACGCTTCCCTCCAAGGACTCTGTGGGATCGGAAGCACTTAAATACCTTGCTCAGGACTTAGAAAGGGATATAAAACACGTTTATGTTCCACAGCAAGTCTTCATTTTCTCGGGAACCGTAGAAGAAAATATTAGGTTTGGTGCTGAAGGGGTGTTTGCGGAAGAAATACAACTTGCTGCCCGTATGACTCATGCGCATGATGCCATTATGAACCAGACAGATGGTTACGAGACGGAGCTTCAGCCGCAAGAAGGAACGATGTCTGGCGGAGAACTTCAACGGATCAGTCTCGCCAGAGCAGTGTTAAGAAAATCGGAAATTTTATTGCTCGATGAACCAACCTCCTCACAAGACCCGTGGCATGAGCAACAGTTGAACGAGCTATTTACTGTGTTAGCTGCGGAGTATGACACAACGATCATAGCAGTCACTCATCGGTTATCTTTGATTGAGCGTGCAGATCAGTTGATCTATATGCAGGATGGAGAAGTTGTTGACATCGGCACTCACCGTGAACTGCTGAATCGTGAGAATGGTTACCTTGCTTACCTTGCGGAGCAGGATGCAGAAGAACGAATATACGGGGAAGTGCCGGAACAGTTGTAAACAGATCGAAAGAGTAGTCAGATCGATAGAGAATTAAGACGTTTGAATAAATAACAGGGCAAAAAAGCTGAAGTGCTCTTAAAAGAAATGTGAAGAATTAGATTGAGGTAGCCCGCGAAGGTAAAGGTAGAAGTATAAGTAAAACTGGGGGAACAGCATGTCATATGAATATGAAGATAAGCAGAAAGGGAATGAAACGTGTCCACAAAAGAGATGCACATGAAGCAGCAGTGTCGATGGAAAATGAACATGAGCGTATAGAGGTGGAGGGCAAGAGCATAGATGGAAGAGCAATATAAGAACAATGATGCAGAGGGAAATGAGCGTATAGATGGAGAGGAACATAAGCACATAGATGAGGAGAGACCTAATAGCAGTGATGAAGAGGGCCCTCATACCAGTGATGAAGATCAGGGTTTGAATAAGGCCAAAGAAGCAGCATCTCTGAGAAAGGTTTGGCCGATTATTGTGCGCTTTATGAAGCCCTATAGATGGGCGGTAATCATTTTGTTTCTTTTTATTACAGCGGACGCGGTGTTCGATTGGGGTCTGGCCTTTGTGCAGGGATTTTTCGTTGATGCAATCCATGACGGCGGACAGGAGAAACTGAATGCTACGGCGATAACCTTTATCGCAGTGTTGATCGGGTTTATCGTATTACTGGGGATGCATCGCTATGTGCTAGTAAGGCTCAAAGAATCTATGCATAGGGATATGTCAATGAACCTGCTCCAGCTTTTCAACCAGATGCCTTATCCCTGGGCGCGTAGACAGAAGTCCGGGGATGTGATGCTGCGAATCAAAGAAGATACGAAGCATGGCGCAGAAGTGGTGGAAGCTATAGCAGAAGGAGTCACGGTCGTTTTTATTATCGTTCTCTCGCTGGGGTACTTGTATCGTGCAGATGCATGGGTTGCAGTCATTGCACTTGTCAGTGCGGCGGCGATCTGGTTTACGGCCAGGGTGTATGACCAGCGCATTATAAGGTTATCGGATGAAGTGGAATCGATGGAGGGTGAGTCACAGCAGCAGATTCAAGAGTACATGGAAGGTGTGTCTGTGATCCAGGCCTACAACGCTTCGCCATGGTTTCTTACACGCTTGCGTACGCAGCAACAATCACTTAACCGTGTGCAGGCGAAGTTGCAGATGACTTTGAGTGTATCGGATAATGTGGCGATGGCCGTATTTGGTCTGGCTCAATTGGCAGCCTTATTTCTGATTGCTTTAGCTGCAGCGAGGGGCGCTTTGTCACCGGGAATGGTTGTGGCAAGCAGCTTGCTGTTTGAGCTTGTGGTATGGCCTGTACTAGGGTTGTCGAGCCAATGGAGCCAAATGCAGGCGAGTATAGGCGCATTTGGTCGCATCTCCACATGGCTGAATCTAGCACAGCGAGCGCAACAAAATAATGTGGAAGAATACAATTCAGGGCACAGAGGACTTCCGCAAAATGAACAGCCTGTCCTGACACTGGATCAGGTCACGGTGTTGGATGAAAACAGCAGTCGAACCATTCTGGATCGGATTACGCTCAGATTGGTACCCGGTGAACTGGTGGCTGTAGTGGGCAGCAGCGGAGCCGGAAAGTCCACTCTATGCCAGGTGTGTGCGGGGTTAATCAAGCCGACTTTTGGACGTGTGATGCTGGGGAACGAAGATGTAGAGCAGATTATGGCTCAGGATCAACAATCCCGGCTAACGTATATGTCGCAGTCACCGGCTTTTTTTACAGGCACGATCGAAGAGAATATACGTCTTGGCAGGGACGCTACATTAAATGAAGTAAAACTTTCAGCGGGACAGGCTGGTTTACATGAATTTATTGAGGCCCTGGAAGGCCAGTATGATGCGATTTTGCAAGAAAAAGGAGCCAATCTGTCAGGTGGACAGCGTCAGCGTCTGTCCCTTGCCCGGCTTATGATGAGAACTTCAGATGTGTATATTTTGGATGAACCGACATCATCGCTGGATAACCAGACCGAGCAGTTTGTCATGCAACAACTTCGCCGCTTGGTGCGAGAGAAAACGGGATTGCTGGTGACTCATCGCATGGAGCTCGCCCGTCAATGTTCCCGGATTCTAGTGATGAACCAAGGACGAATTGCTGAGGATGGCACGCATGAGCAACTGATGGAGCGAAAAGGCTTGTACTATAGCATGAATGTCAGGGATGCAGCGTCGGGAAATTGAGAATGGAGGAAGAACTGAAGAAGTGTGTTACGATTAATATTCTAAATTATTTATTTATTGCCAACGAGCGATATCATAATATCTTTCATCTGAGAGAAGATCACACTGGACTTGAACTGAGTGATGATATAGAAGTACACTTTATGGAACTTTCCAAGCTTGACGCTCAATCTGTCCCTATAGATGGAGGGTTAATTAACTGGCTTTTGTTCTTAAAGGGTGCTGACAAATCCAATTGGGAGGTACTGCAAATGAATGAGCCGACATTGAAAAAAGCGATGGATACGTTGGAGTTTCTAAGTCAGGATCAGGAGGCGCGTCGTTTGTATGAGGCGCGTCAAAGTACTTGCATGATGAGGCCTCGATGATTGAATGGGCTACGGAAAAGGGATTGGCTCAAGGAGAACAAAAAAAAGCTTTGGAGATTGCCCAAAACATGCTTTCACTAGGAATTGACGTTTCGGTTATCGTCCAAGCCAGCGGTTTAACAGAGTCTGAGGTAAAAGCGCTTAAAAGCTAAAACTGTTTAAAAGATAGAACTGTTTAAAAGCTAAAACCGCATGTGACAGCTAAAATAGTTTGTTATGAAAAGGAAAGCAACCGTTCGTCTCCACCCGGGATGAACGGTTGTTTTATTTGTGTTTGAGAAGATTCAGGTTTTTACAGGAAAACGCGGTTGCTCATTCGGGCTGTGCCCGTTAAACTAAAGGGAGCGGCGTTTTGCTTGACGAACAAGTCATGAGAACGCCATTTTGTTGTCAGAGATGCGGCGCTGATGCCCGCGTCCAGATGTCAGAATCGGATAGAACCAAGCTGGTGCAGGAACACCGGTGACAAGTAAGGAGTCTTTACATGAGTGTGCAAGTACCTACTTTAGAAGAAGCACAGGGTCT
Organism: Paenibacillus sp. 2TAF8; assembly: GCF_052114825.1. Classification (NCBI taxonomy): domain Bacteria; kingdom Bacillati; phylum Bacillota; class Bacilli; order Caryophanales; family Paenibacillaceae; genus Paenibacillus; species Paenibacillus sp. 2TAF8. Next base: position 7,707 of record NZ_JBFRFN010000035.1, on the reverse strand, counting down.
TCTGCAAAAATATTATGGTTATCCCGATTTTCGTGAGGGTCAAAAAAAGATCGTTTCCAGCCTGCTTGAATATGAGGATACGCTGGGCATTATGCCAACCGGAGGCGGGAAGTCGATCTGTTACCAGATTCCCGCTTTGTTATATCCGGGGCTGACGCTGGTCGTCTCCCCGCTAATATCCTTGATGAAAGACCAGGTCGATGCGCTGACGACCGCGGGCATTGCCGCCGCTTATATTAATAGTACGTTAAGCGGCAGAGAAGTGAATGATCGAATCCGCGCGGCGCAGCGCGGTGAGCTGAAGTTGCTCTACGTCGCGCCGGAGCGACTGGAGCTGGATTGGTTCCGCGATGAGATGGGGCAGCTGCCGATCTCTTGCGTTGCCGTGGATGAGGCCCACTGTGTGTCACAGTGGGGACATGATTTTCGGACAAGCTACCTCGCGGTAGCGCCGTTTGTGGATAGTTTGCCGGAGCGGCCGGTGGTTGCGGCCTTTACGGCGACAGCGACGCCCGAGGTCATGGGCGATATACTGCGGCTGCTGCGTTTGCAGGACCCGCAGACGTATGTGACCGGACTTGGGCGAGATAATCTCGCGTTTAGCGTGCTGCGCGGCGAGAGCAAAAAAGATTTTGTCTTAAACTATGCGCGCGAACATGCGAGCGAGCCAGGTATTGTATACGCCGCGACCCGTAAGGACGTGGACGACCTGCATCAGCGTTTACTGCAGGCAGGTTTGCCCGCAGGACGTTACCATGCAGGGATGACGGACGATGATCGGGCTCAGAGCCAGGAACAGTTTTTGTATGATGATATCCGCGTGATGGTGGCAACGAATGCATTCGGGATGGGGATCGATAAGTCCAACGTACGTTATGTGCTTCACTACAGCATGCCGAAGAATATGGAGGCATATGTACAGGAAGCCGGACGTGCAGGACGGGATGGTGAGCCGAGTCAGTGTATTTTGCTATTCGGAGCACAGGACATCATTACTCAGAAGTTCCTGATTGAGCAGAACCCGATGGAGGGTGACCGCAAAGCGAACGATTACCGCAAGTTGCAACAGATGGTGGATTACTGTTATACCACACGCTGTCTGCGCAGTGCGCAGCTGGATTACTTCGGTGAAGTGCACGAGGACAAGCCATGCGGCATTTGCAGTTCCTGTACAGACGAACGTGAGCTGGTGGATATGACCATTGATGCGCAAAAAATATTCAGCTGCATTCACCGCATGCGTGAACGCTATGGGGTATCTCTTGTGGCGTCGGTGCTCAAAGGCTCCCGTGCCAAAAAGGTGCTGGACTACGGCTTCGATTCCTTGCCGACATATGGAGTCATGGGCAATCGCACAGAGCGCGAAATTGCCGAGATCATCAACGTGATGGTATCCGAAGGGTATCTGATGTTGTCTGAGGGACAATATCCCGTAGTACGTCTGCAGCCGCTGGCGGTGGAAGTGCTGAAAGGCCAACGTGAAGTCATGCAGCGTGTTGTGCGCAAAACAGCAGCTACAGCTTCCGGTACGAACTACGGCGGACGTCGCGGACGTGATGCAATGCCTTCGGCTGTTAACGAAACGGTGTTTGAACAGCTGCGCCTGATCCGTCGTGATCTGGCCGCCAAAGAACATGTGCCATCCTATATTATCTTCAACGATGCCACCTTGCGTGAGATGAGTGTGGTATGTCCGAAGACAGAACGTGACATGCTGACCATTAAAGGGGTCGGTGAGGTCAAGTACCGCAAGTACGGATTGCCGTTCCTGGAATTTTTCCAGAAGCAATCGGGTGAAGAAGTGGACACGGACGATGACGCGTTTTATGAATATGAGTGATATGTGATATTGATATGTCATGAGTGATGAGGATAAATGACCAGAGACAAGTGATATCTGATCTGTGATCAGCGACCTGTGCCTGAAGACAAATTCTAAAACCTAAAACCTAAAACCTAAAACCTAAAACCTAAAACCTAAAACCTAAAACCTAAAACCTAAAACCTAAAACCTAAAACCTAAAACCTAAAACCTAGAGATTAGAGATTGTACTAAGTTTTAGGGGATAGAGATTATACTAAAGTTTAGGAGATAGAAATTAGGACAGACAGAGATATGGACAGAAACAGAAACTATATATAGAACTAAAGAAACGACATTATGCCAATTAACGGTTCATGATCGTCAAAGTGCGCTGAATGGGGCAAGAATAAAAACCTTTGCAGTCTGCTCAAGTAGAACATGGAATGCTAACGATCACCATGGAGCTTATTTTCCATGAATCGGGTACATTTGAAATCTAACGATCTCCAGGAAGCTTATTTCATTCAAAATCCTGAAAAATGAGCCTGATCAAGCTGATTTCAGCAGAATAGCGTCTCTGGGGATCGTTAGAATTTTCCAAAGCCCGAATATGCCGAAATAAGGCTTCTCCTGATCGTTAGCGCTCGCAGTAGAGGGTGGCGGACTTGCAATAGCCATGAGCGATGGGGGATGGGCGATATTTGACTAATGGCCTGGATTGACGAGAGCAATAGTGGATTGTGTACATTCTTTAGTGCAACTTATATAGATCAGAAGCAAGAACGTGAACAAAAACAGAATAGAACTAGATCATACGCAGATAAAGAAGTAGAACAAGATAACGAGCAAGACAAGAAGCAACACAAGGAGCACAATAAGAACCAGTACCAGAGACAAGATCGGAATAGAAACGGATTCAAAAATCAGGATAAGTATCTCATAAAGTGTGTCTATGTACAGTAGACAAAATGGGCGAGATTGTCTTTCAAAGGGTGGACATGGACGTTAAAAGTTGCTAACGAGTATTGGCACAGTATATAGTGATTTTTATGTGAATTAGTCTATATATTGTGCTTTTAGTCGGCCGGAGAGTGTATATGTTTTCAAAGAGGTGTCCACTCTTTGAAAGACAAATTGTGGATTTGTTTATGAGGTATGGACGGTTATAGAATAGGGACTGGTTAATAGATCTTGTTTCTATTCCGCCGGAGAGTGTATGTGTTTTTCAAAGAGGTGTCCACTCTTCGAAAGACAAATTGGGGATTTGTTTATGAGTCGCGGACGTTTTAGCATACGGACTGGTTAATGGATCTTGTTAATAGATCTTGTTTTTAGATCTTGTTTTTAGATCTTGTTTTTAGATCTTGTTTTTAGATCTTGTTAATAGGTCCTGCGCGTGTATTGGTACGTGATGCGCTTACTGACGCGGATACTGGTGTGAGTTGTGCAAGTGTGGCCATAGATAAGGCTCAGAGTTGCGTAGATGTTTGTCTGAACAGCATCCGGGGAAGGATGGCTGTGGAGCTTTACTTTTCCCAAAAAATATAGGGTCTGGGTGTCCAGGCAAAGGTTGTGAACCATGAAGGTAATTTTATCGACTTTGAATGCAAAGTACATCCATACCTCGCTCGCGCTGCGGTGTTTGAAGGCGTACAGTGAGAAGGATTTTGATATTGAGCTCGCGGAGTATACGATCAAAGACCCGGTCATGAATATTGTGTCGGATCTGTACCAACGCGGTGCTGATGTGATTGGGTTTTCGTGTTACATCTGGAACATTGAAGAGACGATCAAGGTGATTGATAATTTGAAAAAGGTTATGCCTGACGTGAAAATTTTGCTGGGCGGGCCGGAGGTGTCCTACGACACCGAATATTGGATGAACCGGATTCCAAATGTCGATTTTATCGTCATGGGTGAAGGGGAAGAGACGTTGCATCAGCTTTTGACGGAGCTTGAAGGCAGCAAGAAGTTTCATTTTGTCTATGGACTGGCGTATCGCAAAGGGGAAGAGGTTATTCTCATGCCAGGACGCCCGAAAGCGGACTTGAATGATCTGCCTTCGCCGCATCGATTTGAAGAGGATATCCCGGATCTCGGGAAGCGGGTTGTTTATTTTGAGACTAGCCGGGGCTGTCCGTTTAGTTGTCAGTTCTGTCTTTCCAGTATTGAGGTTGGCGTACGGTATTACGATATCGAGCGGACGAAGTCGGACATTCTGTACCTGATCGAGAAGGGCGCGAAGCTGATCAAGTTTGTGGATCGTACGTTTAACATTAAACGGGATTATGCGATGGAGATGTTTAAATTTTTGATCGAGAATCATCAGGGAACGGTGTTTCAGTTTGAAATTACGGCTGACATTATGCGTCCTGAGGTGCTCGACTATTTGGCGGAGAATGCGCCGCCGGGTACGTTCCGTTTCGAAATCGGGGTGCAGTCCACGAATGATCCGACGAATGAACTGGTGAAACGCCGTCAGAACTTTGCCAAGCTGAGCCGTACGGTGAACAAGGTCAAAGCCAGCGGCAAGATCGACCAGCATTTGGATCTGATCGCAGGACTACCGGAGGAAGATTATAATACGTTCCGCAAGACGTTTAACGATGTATTTGCTTTGGGGCCGGAAGAGCTACAGCTTGGATTCCTCAAAATGCTTCGCGGTACGGGACTGCGTCTGGATGCGGAAAAGTACAATTATACGTACATGGATCATGCGCCGTATGAGATTTTGGGCAGTGACGTGTTGCCGTTTAGCGACATCGTGCGCCTGAAACGCTTGGAGGATGTGCTGGAGAAGTACTGGAACGCGCACCGGATGGATCATACGCTGAAGTATTTGATGGAGCAGGAGTTTGATTCACCGTTTGATTTCTTCCAGGCCTTTGGCGATTACTGGGAGGGTCAGGGCTGGCAGAAGATCGGGCACCAGCTAGAGGATTTGTTTACTCGTCTGCACAGCTTCCTGGAGTCACGGAACACACCRCATATGGATATCGTGCTGGGTCTGATGAAGCTGGATTATTTCCTGGGACATAAGTACAAGCCTCGTAAAATCTGGTGGGAGGATGTGCTCCAGAAAGATCAATGGGCAGGCTATATGAAAACGTTGGCTGAACGTCCAGAAGACGTTCGATTGCCACGTGTTGCCGGTGCCTCTGGCTCGGCATGGCTGGAAAGCAGCGGCGCGAGTGGAACGGCCGCTGCGGGAACTTCGGCGGCTGCCGGAGAGGACACTGCCGCTGATGCGGCGGGTGTGATCGGCAGCCATGCCGGGGATGTTGCGTCGCTTGCAGCGCGCGACGCAGTAGAGTCCGCCGCGGATGGAGCGGCGGACATGGGGCACGGCAACGCTTCGCGTGCGTTGCCGATGACCTCGGCCATGACCGCACAGACGGTCATGGGTGCCCGTGCTTTCGCCGATCTGAGACTCGGCGAAAAGGAACTGCAGAAGCACGCCGTACTGGACGTGCTTCCGTTCCGGCTTGAGCGTGTGCTAGCTGGCGCGAGCCCGCTTGCCGCGAAAGGCCAAACGCTGCTGGTCGTCGTATACCAGCAGCACGAAGACCAGCAGGCGCAGTATTACACGCTGCCGCTGGGAGAAGAAGCCGCTGCCATGTAGGTGCAGCGACTATAGTTCCGAAAGTATCGGAAGATCATTGGATTCCCTTAGGGGATGAAGATGATCTTCTTTTTTATTTTCCAAATTCAATCCAAATGAGCTGAAGGAGAATGTCGTATGAACAACAGAACAGAAGCTGCCATCATATTAACCAAAGGCTCCGCTGATACATTGTATGCACAAATTCCATATAATCCGGTGCATATCCAGCGCATTCGTCAGGTAACAGGAAGAAAGTGGGAGTCTGATACAAAACGTTGGATTATCCCCTTCTCAGAAGTATCTCTTCAGGAGTTTACAAAGCACTTTGACGCGCAAGATGTAGAGATTTCCCCGGAGTTGTGGGTGGAGAGTGACATATTGAGAAACTGGAAATTAAGTGGGGAATATCCCAAATGGAAAAGAGATCACTTACAGCAAGCCTTAAAATTAAGAGGATACAGTCGCAAAACGATTAAAGCATATAGTAATCAGATTGAACGGTTTATAACTAACCTTCCTCAATTAGATACAGAAATCAGTGCATCTAGTGTCCAAACATATTGTTTGAGTTTACTTGAGCGAGGAGTCTCCCATTCCAGTGTGAATCAGACAATTAGTGCAATCCGATTCTATTGTAAACATGTTCTCCATCATCCTGCGGAGATTCAATATATACGCCCCAAAAAGCAGACGAAGCTGCCCAATGTCATGTCGGAAAAGGAAGTTACCCAATTGCTGAAAGCTGTGACTAATCTCAAGCATAAGACGATTCTTTATCTAACCTATTCGGCAGGACTTCGTGTAGGCGAAGTCGTTCGTCTACGCTATAGAGATCTGGATATTGAGCGTCAGACCATTATCGTAAGGCAGGGAAAAGGTCATAAGGATCGGAGAACTCTTCTCTCCAATTTTGCTTGGGAAATGGTGCAGAAATACATTGCCAAATATAAACCCGATCGTTGGTTGTTTCCGGGACAATCTTCAGATCGACATCTTACGGAGCGCAGCGTACAAAAGGTTTTTGAAGAAGCTAGACAACGAGCGGGTCTTGTAAAAAAGTGTAGCATTCATGCTTTGCGGCACTCTTTCGCTACTCATTTGCTGGAAAATGGAACAGACCTGCGCTATATTCAGGAGCTTCTTGGTCATACGAGTACACAAACAACGCAACGATATACGCATGTTAGCACGAAAAATATTCAGCGTATTCAGAGCCCGCTGGATCGTATGGATATGGGAGATTGAGTATCTCAAACTTCTCCCTTTTTCACCAAATTTTTCTTCGCATATATCATCCCATAGGTTATCATATACGTAGTTCAGATATTACCTTGAATGTGTGGTATTTACGAAGTACATAAATAAGATGTTAGGTGAAATTAATGCGGAATATATTAGTGGAGGGATCAAGGATGAATAAAGACATTCAGAAATATCTTAATTGTATGGAAGAAATTAAATTAAGAACTGACGTTGCTATGTTGTATTTACAAGGAGTAAAAACATCCGGTTATATTAATACCGATGTTGAGATGATTAGTTTGCAAATCAGAAAAATATTGGAATTAATTGCTCTATCATCTCTTGCGGCGAATAAAGAGGAATATTCAAAACAATTTACAAAGTTTGCAACACACTGGAATCCAAAATTAATATTACAGGATATTGAACGAGTTAACCCTTATTTTTATCCTGTACCAACAAAACAAGTTTTAGATGATGATTCAGGTAAAGTAGTGAGAACTGAACCATTGGATCAAGATTTTTTAAAAAGAGAAGAATTTGATGAAATTTATAATATGTGTGGAGGCGTACTACACGCTAATAATCCATATGGTGAAGAAAAGAATATTGATGAAATACATAAAAGACTTCCTTTGATATTAATAAAGATTGTGAATCTTCTAGATCATCATGAAATACAACTTATAGATAGTGAATTACAATTATGGGTAATAATGAAGTCGGATGATGATGGTCGAGTTCACTATGCAATAATGAAACGTGTAGAGAATAATTAGTATTTCGAAGATGACAGCAACTTCACCTAACATAATATTCAAGCAGCGGCTCCTTGGGAGCCTTGGTCTGCGGATGGATTTCGGAGAGGGATTTCAGCAGACAACCCCTTTGGGGTTCATGAATACAGGAACGTTATAGGAAATCCATGTGAAGTCACTTCAGGAGGGATTAAAGAAGATGAACAAAAAACTAGTAGACCAGTTTGAGCATTTCAATGAATTTGTAAAAGTAATTGATGATCGGACTTGGCAAAAGCCGATTGCTCCTGGAAAGTGGA
>NZ_JBFRFN010000034.1:0-48239 GCF_052114825.1 Paenibacillus sp. 2TAF8 | reverse complement strand
GTGTGCGTGTGCGTGTGCGTGTGCGTGTGCGTGTGCGTGTGCGTGTGCGTGTGCGTGTGCGTGTGCGTGTGCGTGTGCGTGTGCGTGTGCGTGTGCGTGTGCGTGTGCGTGTGCGTGTGCAATATTGCGAACAATAGCAGGCCCAAGGTAATATTCCTTTACGAAACTATTCCAAAAAAGGACCAAGGCAGAAGTGCTCTGCCATGATCCTTTTTTTGTTTGGTCATTTGTGGTTTATCCACTGACTTTTGTTTTTTTATGTTAAGCGAATTTAAAGCTTTTAAAGTTTCAGAAACTAAACCTTACATACCTGCTGGCTTAATCTCACTCGCCAGATCGATCCAGGCGATCTCTTCCGAACTTAGCGTGATGCGGGAGCCTTCGTCACAGGAGAGCAACTCTGCCTGATTCTGTGCACCAATTAAGGCACAGGTTGGGAAGGACTGATTCAATACATAGGCCAAGGCAATCTGAATTGCCGTTGTATTCTTGGATTCAGCCAATTCCCCGGCACGACGCAGCCGCTCCCAATTGCCTTCGCTGTAGAATACACGCACCAGATCAGCATTGTCGCGTACCTCAGGCGTGAAACGTCCGGTGAAGAAGCCGCGAGCCTGGGAAGACCAGGACAGGAGTGGCAATTGTGATTGCTCATGCCATGCGAGCGTTTCGGCATCCGCCGATACACAGCCTGCCCAGAATGGCTCATTCGCTTTGGCAAGACTGAGGTTCGGGCTGCTGAACGTGAATCCTTTGAGACCGTGGGTGGCGGCATAAGCGTTAGCTTCTTCTAACCGCTGCCAGGTCCAGTTGGAGGCGCCGATGGCGCCGATTTTGCCAGACTCGATGTGCTCGTTCAGTGCCTCCAAAATGGTAGCTACAGGCATATTGGGATCGTCCCGATGCAGTGCGTACAGCTCGACATGATCCGTCTGCAACCGCTCCAGACTTTGAGTCAGGTCTTTGCGGATTGCATCGGCGTTCACGCGAGGGCCGTTCTGATCATGGTGTGCCCCTTTCGTGAGAATGACCATCTGGTCGCGATTGCCACGTTCCTTCATATAACGTCCGAGAACCTCTTCGCTCTGTCCGCCGCAATAGATGTGGGCTGTATCCACCGTGTTGCCACCGATCGCCAGAAACGCATCCAGATTTGTTGCAGCTTTCTCATACGTATCATGAAAGAAATAGTCTGTTCCTTTGATTAGTCGGGAGACTTTTTTGCCAGCACCGGCGATTTCAATATATTCCATAGATAAACCGTCCTCTCATATATAAGGGTGCAATTCGTTTTGAAGTTTTACCGTTCTTTGCAGTATCTTGTAGAGCATATGGTTTCTTGTTCACGCCTCACAGCGTAATTCGTGTACGTTCTTCTGCCGAGCGAAGGCAAGCTTCAAGCACTTTCATATTGGCTGCCGCATCCGAAGGAGCGAAACGAAGCTCTTTGCCCTGAAGTACAGCGCGAGCCATATCGTCGCCTTGCAGAGCATAATGATTGACCTGTGGCACCTCAACCTCCCGGCGTTCACCGCCTGCTGAAACAAAGAAGTTGGAGCTGCTGTCTGGACGAGCAATATAAGCAGAAGGGACTTCAATAATACCGTCAGAGCCGAGTACCTCCAGCGTATTACGGAAAGCCGCCCACATGCTGCTGTCAAATGTAACGCCAACATGGTTATCGAATTCAAGCAATCCGGAAGCCATCATATCCACCTGATCGTGTTCTGGTGAGAACATACCGATAACAGTCACGGCTTTCGGCTCCTGTCCCAGCAGGAGGCGAGCCGCACTAATGGAATAACAGCCGATATCATACAGCGCGCCGCCACCCCATTCCTTGCGGAAACGCACGTTGCCGGACGAACCGGAATTGTTAAATGAAAACGTACTGTGGATGCCACGAATTTCTCCGATCTCGCCGCTGGCAATGATCTCCCGAATCTGGTCATAACGCGGATGATGGCGGTACATAAACGCTTCAGCCAGATGCACGCCTGCATCAGCACAAGCTTCAACCATCTCAAGCGCTTCTTTTTCCGTGAGAGCAAGTGGTTTTTCGCATAAAATATGTTTGCCAGCCTGCGCTGCGCGGATTGTCCATTCCCGGTGCAGATGATTCGGAAGTGGAATGTAAACGGCATCAATTGAATCATCTTCTAAAATGGCCTCATAGCTTCCGTAACCCTTTTCAATTCCAAGTTTATCAGCGGTTTGCTGTGCTTTATCGAGATCCCGACTGGCAATAGCGGTAACCTCGTTCAACTCCGATTGCTGCAAGCCAGGAATGACGGAACCTATTGCAATGTTGGCGCTGCCGAGAATGCCCCAGCGTAACTTTTGAACAGAATTCATAACTTGTTTCCTCCTGTAATTGAATGTATATTGTGATTATAATGAATAGATGAATGAATTAAAATGATAATATATTGAATTTGATTAACACAATATTGTTTAATGGGGTGAACCAACCATGATGAGACAAACGGTATTGCTGACCCTGCAGGATATTCCTTATTTCTGTTACCCGGAATCTGTCGGACATTATACGGATCATGCCCAGCACGCTGTATTACGTGAGGCAGGGGTGCTGGGTAATTTCAATATTCACTATGTTGCGGCAGGCAAAGGATACGTGGAGGCGGATGGGGTGGTGCATGAGCTCAGGGCAGGTCAAGCGGTGCTCTATTTTCCGCATCAACGGCAGCATTATTATAGTAGCGAAGATGAGCCATGGGACGTACGCTGGGTCCATTTCTACGGAGAACGGCTGCATGATTATATGCTGGAGCGGGGATTGCACCGCAATCTATTATGGACGCTGAGACAGCGTACTTCCTGGGAAGACGCTCATCTGGCGCTGCTTGAAGAAGTGGAGCAGAACAGGATGCTTCGTCCAGCCCAGTTATCCACATTGACCTATGCTTTGCTGGCGGAATTTGTACAGCATGCGGTACCTCTCAAAAACACACGTACCACGAGCAAAACGGAGAGCCGAGTGCTGTCGCTATTGCCGCGGATGCAGCAGGAGGCTTGTGAGCCTTTTCTGTTGCAAGACTGGGCAGATCGCGCAGAAGTGAGTACGTACTATTTTTGCAAAATATTCAAGAATGCTGTAGAGATGACGCCAATGGAGTTTATCACACGTTCACGGCTGCAGATGGCCAAGCAGTGGCTGCTTGAACGTCCGTCGGCCAATATTGGGCAGATTGCAGAGGAAGCAGGATATCCCAATGCAAGCTATTTTAACCGCCAGTTTATGGCGCATGAGGGCATGACACCTACCGATTACCGAGGGTTGTACCATAAATAAGGAAGAAAAGTGGATGAAGCAGACTTCCAGCAACGCCATCTAGCTTGCGACTCTTGTGCTCATTCGTTTGACAGAGCCGTCAATCAGGTCTATTATGGATAAATTAAATCCGTATATATGAGGTGTCCTCTCATGAAATATTCCAAAGCGACCAACTATGCGTTGCATACGATGTTATATCTGGTTAGCACCGCGCCAGAACAGCTCATCAGCGTGCATCAACTGGCCGAGTTCCAGAAAGTATCTCCAACATACTTGTCGAAAATATTAACCAAACTAGTCAAGGCTGGAATGATCGAATCCACTTCCGGTGCCAATGGCGGTTATCGGTTGAGCCGTAGGAACCCTGATCCTTCTTTCCTGGAAATTATTCATGCCATCGAAGGCAAGGCTTCCTTGTTTGAATGCTCACAGAATCATAATGCAGCGTGTTTGATCCAGCAGGTTATGGTTCAGGCCGAAGAAGAGATGGAAAGCTTCCTGCAGCATAAAAAAATGTCAGAGCTGGCATCCCGGATGAGGGAAGCCCATTCACTGTAGTCTTTATTGCTCTAATATGTCTCAAGGCTGTCTATATTCAAGTGACTTCCAGAGTAAGTATACTCCCTCTGGAACTATACGATAAGGCAATCCCCCGAATCTCGTCAGAGAATTGGGGGATTTTTGACATGTGAATTAATATGTTACCTCTGGATTAGATAAAGGCGTGAGTATCATATATCACAGTAATGATATGGGATTTAATGATATAATAAGTAAATTTTCAGCATCATTTGATTGGAATTGTTTCTTTTTGGAATGATGCTTCATATTAGAGAGGTGCCTACTATGAAACATCAACAGCTCACCATTCCGTTAATGTTGATCTCACTGCCAGGTATATTTCTGTGGGTTTTACTCCCGATCTATATCAAGGAGTTAGGATATAGCACGTTTCAATATTCTTTAACCGTATCGATTCTATCTTTTACACAAATCTTGTTGAAGCTTGTACTTGGTAAAGTATCTGATCGTTATAGCCGTCATCGTATATTTCTGTGCGCATTATTATGTTGTACGGCATCTTACTTTATCTATGCATCAGCAACGAACTTATCTATTATCATTGTTGCAACTATTATGAATGGAATAGCCGGAATTCTGCTGACGATGGCATTAATCGGACTCATCTCGGACAGTAATCAAAAGTTAGGCCAACAAATGGGAGCTTTCAGTAGTAAACAGCAGATTGGGCGTCTGGCTGGAGTAGGGATCTGTTATGTCGTATTAAGTAGTTACGAATTTGTCCATGGCTGGAGTATGTTATTCCTGATTTGTGGGGTGGCTTCTCTGCTCGGATTTATGTATACGTTGAGATCGCCTGAAATCCCCAATAAAGAGATAACAAATGAAAAGAAGGGGAAAGTCAAGTTATCCAATGGGCAGCGTAAAATCTGGTGGTTTAACTTATGCCTTAGTATGATATCGGCTATATCGGGTATCATTTTTATTCCATATATGCAGAAGGTTTACGGTGCCAGCATCGAGCTTATCACTGTTGTATTCCTTGTGCCCATGATTATTTTTCCTTTTGTAAGTGCAAAACTGGGGAGGGTGGGAGATCAGAAAGGATATCGAAGAACAATTTTTGTGTCCATAGCTGTATGTAGCATGGGTGCACTCGGTCTGGCCTTTTCACCAAGTTTACTTTTGTTTGCGATCATCTGCACGGTAATGGACTTATTTTCTACTGCTCAGGAGTACGCTTTGGACGGTGCATTCATCAAAGGAACACCACAAGCTCATATTGGAGATGCATTTGGTAAATTCTCAATCAGCAACAATCTGGGAGGGATGGTTGGTGCTGCAGTCGGGGGATATATTTTCGATATGTTTGGTTCCAACGTGCCCTATATTGTGTTTGCTGTGATGATGCTATTATTTCTGCCATTCGGATTGTATTTGATCCCCTCGAGTAAAGAGCAGAGCAGAGCAGGCAAGAACGGGAAGTCTAGTATTTCATGAAGGCAAAATGCTACAATAAAGAAGATGCTATATATACATACTTAATCACATTAACATCTCTGGAGGGAATACACATGAGCCAAACGACGACGATGACGGAACTGGAGCAGCTGCTGGCACTCGAAAATATTAGAAATACCAAGGCGCGTTATTGCCGCTATATTGATACGAAAGCTTGGGACGAACTCGGTGACGTATTTGCCCCGGATGCTGTTGCGGATTTCAGTACGGAAGGCAATCCTATTCCCGTTTTGACTGGACGTGACACCATTGTACAAGTGTTCCGCGATCTGGTAGACCCAGCGGTAACTGTGCACCATGTACACAGTGCAGAGGTGGAGTTTGTATCTGCGACCGAAGCGAAGGTCATTTCTCCGATGGAGGACTGGGTGACGTTCCCGGAAGGCAATGAGAACAAATCCTTTCACGGATTCGGGCATTATCACGAAACATTTGTTAAGATCGATGGGCAGTGGCGTATTAAGCACACCAGTTTGAAACGTCTGCGACTGGATCTATTTGAATAAGGAAATTTAAAATAAGATCGGAAAAGAACCTGAACAATTTCAGGTTCTTTTATTTTTGCCAGAAAATGAAATTTGACTACTTGATATAAATCTAATTTATGTGATATGAAGGATTATATGGTTTTCGGTTGAAATTGTATTATAAAATAGGCGGTTCGGCAACTAGACCTTGTATGAAGTGTTCTGAAGAAAAGTGGGGCTGAAACGTGCTGTTATATTGAACCTTTTGAAATGAGGCTGTTATCGATGAACAAAATTCAAAAAAGAATCCTTATTACATACGGCGTGTTACTGATCTTGTTTGGTGTAATCCTCGTCCCATTCAAATTGGTGTATGGACCCGAGCATGTGATTTTTGATTTGAAATATGGCCCCTTATGGTCATTAGTGGACCATTCTAATTCAGTGAACGGCTTTAACCCGATGTATGAGTTGCAGACGTCGCGTTTGATCTATACAATTTTCATTTTAACTTTATTAGGAAGCGTCAGTTTTTTTCTTGCAAACAATAAGAGCAAAAACGTGGCATGAATATAGAAACAAAGGAAGAAGCCGTTAATTTTATTGGCTTCTTCCTTTGTTTAATTAAGGTATTCTAAAATAATTAGAGGTTAATAATTAGGCCACCTTATGTTTCCGTGACTGCATTCTCAGATAGATTTGCGAAAAGATAACCGATGCGAGGCCGACCGCGGTCATGCCCCAGAAAATAAAGCTGTAAGCCGAAGATAGCTGTATGTTCTGCATCGCGGTCAAAGCAACTCCGGTTACGGCTACGCTGAATGCACCGCTGAAAAATTGACTGAGCTGGAACAATCCCATACCTGCCCCAACTTGATCCATGGACAGATTGCCCGACAATTCGTTAGATACGCTGGTCGTCAAGGAAGAGAAACCAACACTGAGCAGCATGTATACAACCATGATGGCATAGATGCTTTGATCTGCAAACAGAGCGAACAGTCCAGCAGCCGCCAGGAGCAGCCAAGGTGCAAACTTCAGCAGCAACGTATTGCCGTGACGGTCAATCATGCGCCCGATACGGTTAGACAGCAGCATAGATATGAGTGCACCGGGGAAGATCACAAGTCCCGACTGTGCAGGTGTCAGTCCGTAGAGATGAGCCAGAACCTGCGGTAGCAGGAACAATGTAGCGAAGTTATTAATGTACGATACAATCCCGAGCGAGCTGAGAATCATATATTTTTTGTCTTTAAAGAGTGCAGGTTGCACAAATGGATCAGCTGCGCGGCGAATGCGGAACCAGAACAGCAGCAGTGCGGTTACCCCAATAATGAGTGTGACGATCTGACGAGAAGTCAGGAATAACAGAATCCCGGTTGTACCAATGGCAAGCAAGATTGCGCCGAGCAGGTCAAAGGAACCTTTTTGCTGCGTTTCTCGTGGTAACAGTTTATAAAAAACAGGAATCAAAAATAGCGCTAAACCTGTGACGATAAACAGATCATGCCACCCTAAAAACTGAGTAATGCTACCGCCAAGTACGGGGCCTAGTCCCAGACCCAGCGAACTGGCGGACATGATCACAGCCATGGATTTACCCCGGCGCTCATTCGGAATGTAGCGTGTAATTAGCACGATCGCTAGTCCCGGAACGGAAGCTGCGCCTGCCGCCTGAACCAGACGGGCAATGAGCAGAACAATGAAGTGGTCACTGAAGAAACCCAGAACAGAGGCGGCCCCAAGTAGCGTAAGCCCGGTTGTAAACAAGGTACGTATGGGCACAAAATCGGATAAACGGGAGAACGTAATTGAGGAAATCGCAAATACAATGGAATAACCCGTAACAATCCAGGATGAAGCGACAGAGGTCAGCTTGAATTCGGCTGCAATGTTGGGCAGAGCCAGATTAAACATCATCGTGTTCATTACAACGAGCACAACGGTGAATCCAAGCAACGCCACAATTAATCCTTCCTGTATGCCTGTCCGTTCCATCGGAGTTGCAGTAGTAGTCGTGTTGTTCATAAAAACCTCCTATCGTGATGTGTATTTCGCAACATTTCAGAAACGGTGTGTAACATTTGCAAAATGGTGTATAATGTCAGCCCCTGTGCTTCACACAAGGGATACATGCGAAATTTATAAGTTCGATTGGTGTCGAACATTAGAAATATATCATGGATGTATGTTAGAATACAATGCATAGTATTAAAAAAAGGAGACTGCCGTATGAAGATTTTACATCATCCGCAAGCGACGGATATTGAGCTTTCTTCCGTGCTATATGCGCTCAGCGATCCAACCCGGCTGGGAATTGTGGCCGAAGCCGCCAGAAGCGGGGAGCAGCCATGTAGTCATTTTCATGCTCGCGTTGTGAAATCGACGATGTCGCACCATATCCGTACTTTACGGGAGGCGGGTGTGATCCGAGTCCGAGTACAGGGTACACAGCATTTTATTACACTGCGGTCTGAGGATCTGGAAGAGCGATTCCCAGGGTTGTTACAACCTCTTCTCCAAGCTGCGGCGCAGACAAGTGCAGGTTCGTCCGAATGAATGTCCTTTCTTCCTTATGAAGAAGGGGCATTTTTTTATTTTTGGATAGATGTGCGCGATGACTCCAAATTGACTTGATAAAAGATTACTCCTGATGCGACATTCTGTGTCGTGCCAACGCCTCTATAATGATGGTGAACACACAAACCCTATTGAAAAGAGGTTCACAATCATTGGCTAAAACGAAAAGAGGTCGCGTTCTGTGGAGTCTTCCGTCCAGAGGACGGGGAACATGTCCGATATGCAAGAGTACACGAATCAAATTGTTGTATACGCAAACGAAAACAGATGGTACAAGTCTGAAAGTTTGTAAAAAATGCTCTAAAGCTGTGCAGTCCAGAGTAGATCTGGCAGAAGCGCATGTGTAGAGCAGAGACGGACAACTGGCATAAGTAAAAGTCATACGGAAAGCCTGTCCAGCCTGTTCTTCGGAACAGGCTATGTCCTTTTGATATAATACAGGAATAAACGGTGGAATGAGTCAGGGGGAGATGGCTTGAGCAACATGCATCGGATTCATTGGTTCGATGAACAGATTCGAAGCGGGCGTTTTCCGAACAGCGGTGGTTTGGCGCGTCAATTTGAAATCTCTCGGCGTCAGGCGCAGCGTGATATTGAATATATGTTGAATACTCTTCGAGCTCCATTAATGTATGTAGCCAAGTATCGTGGGTATTGTTACGAGGATCAGACATTCCGCCTGCCGCATTTATATATGACCGATGAGGAGCAGCGTGTTCTGAAATATCTGGCTCATCGGTATCGGCATTATAACTATGATCAATCGGATGCGGTGAAACGGGTAGCGCATTTACTGGAGCGTTTTACGATGGAGGAGCATCTTTCTGATCAGCAGCAGTTCCCGGTGTTTACAGCACAGCCGAGGCAGCTTCAATGGTTTGAATTGTTGAACCATGCCATCGCTGATGCTCGAAAGATACATATCTTTTACAAGGATCACGAGGGGGAGCATCAGATGACCTTTTGTCCCGTGAAGATGACCTCTCAGTTTAATGCAGACTACCTTGTTGGTTACGAGACAGACCCGCTGCAACAGACAGCGATTCGGCTGGAAAGCATCGTGCAGCTGATGGTGCTGGATGAACACTTTGAATGCCGTCAGGATGCATGGATCAGCAACTGGGAGGATGCATTGCCTGTGCGCAAACCGTTCGTGGCAGAGATTCGTTTTCGGGAAGTGCAAGGATCTGAACTGTGGCAAGGGTACCGAATTCGAGAACAAAAAGAGCAAGTTTGTTTTATTGAATTTTATGATGCCGACGTGTTCTTGCAGCATTTGTATGCTGCGGAGTGGGAGGAACTGCTCTCTCCAGGCTGGCTCAGACGTAAGCTTATGCAACGGACAGAAGAGATTACACAGCGGCTGAGCAGGGGAACGAACGGGGGAGAACATGATGGCTGAAAAAATGCTGGAGCATCTGGTCATGAAACGGGAGTCGAAGTCATTTGTGGATAGCTTGCATGCCATATTAACGCATACAGGTCAATTCCAAGGAGAAAAGTACATGCTTGCAGGGTATACCGGCATGGCCTTTAAATTGTCCGTTCATAAGAAATTACTTCCGATGTCAGTAACGGCCTACGGACAATGGGGAGTGGCGCATCAGGGCGGTATCGATAACCTCGGCTTATTTACGATCTCTGATGGGGGACGCAGTCGCCATCCGACATTTGCTTATTATCAGCAGGATGCTGTGAACTGGGTTAGACGCAGTCTGGATGAAGGTAAAGGTGTCATCTACTGGATTCCCGAGTTTGGTGTCATTCATGGGTATGATGATGCAGATCAGGTCTTTTATGTGCAGGATGGCTGGAACAAGGAGCCACATATTTTACTGTATGATAATTTCGGATTGAACTTCACAGGCTTTTGGCATTGTCAGATATTTGGTGATCAGGTGCAGATTGAGAAACAAGAGATGGTGCTTGAGTCTTTGCGACTGGCCACCCAGGATTGGGATATTCCGTACCGCTTGCTGCCAGATCAAAATATAGCTTCCGGACGGCTGGCATATGACGTTTGGATTGAAGCACTACGCTCTGGAGATTACGATGGTCCAGGGGCAGCCTATCTGCTGGACTCGTATTGTCAATCGCGTACTGAAATCCAAATGTATTTACATGATGTTCGCAGCTTATGGACTGAACTGGAGCAGGCATTGAATTGTTATAACCAGATTGCTGAACTGATCCAGCAGATGAGAGTACTTCTGGTACGGGAAGAACATGGGCTTGTGCTACGGAAGGATGCCAATGAGCAACTTGCACAGTGGCTTGGACAGGCAAAGTTACTTGAAGAACAGGCGGTTGATTCTTTTCGTAACATATCCGCGCAGTATGCCGATCGTAAACGATCTACGGTACCCCGCTGGGGCACACACTCCGCACGGTAGAACTGGGGATGGGGACGTACGATGAAGAAAAGGAAGGCAGAATGGATGCAGGAATGGGGCTCAAAGAATGAATAAAATGAGGTTATTGACTGATTTAGCTGATTTAATGCAGCGACTACCTCAGAGCAATTCGGAGATCTCAAACACGGATACATGGCGATACGCAACAAGCACCTATGCAGATGCGTTATATCCTATTTTATTACACCAAAAGTGGACACATCTTCCGCGCTATATGATTGCAGGCATGACAGCAAGTCTTTTTCGTTTCGTGGTGGACCGTCGTCTGACGACAGAATCCATCTCGGCATATAACTGGATGGCAGAGAACTTTGTTGCTGCTGATTTCATCGGAGTGACAGCGAGTCAGGCTGCCGGGTTTTCCTTTGAACCGACGTTCCCACTCTATCAGAAGCAGGCATTGCATGATATTAAGGCCTCGATTGACCGGGGAACCGGGGCGGTGCTGTGGCATGATCAATTTGTGGTGGTTGTCGGATACGACGATGACGAGGAAGTCCTATTTCTCTGCACAGGAGATGATCCTGACATGCTTCGTTTACCCTATTCCTTAGTCGGCCGGAATAACTCACCCTATTGGTATTATCAAGTGTTGGAAGCTCACCAATCCATCGATATGTGGGAAGTGTGCAAGGAGTCGTTAATACAGGCCGTATACAAATGGGAAACGCACGACTATATGCTGCCAGCGCAGGATTACGCTTGCGGTTCTGCCGCATACACCGCGATTGCGGATGTGCTGCAGTCCGGAAACTATGAGAGCCATCATGCGGCAAGTGTGCTTCGCTATTACGCGTATACAAGGGAGGACATCGCTTTATATGTCAAAGCACTTGAGCATTTGTCGCCGTACATGGATCAAGTTATTAAAAGATACACAATACTTGCGAATATCTATGCATCGATTGTTGAAGTGCTGGATAATTCTGCGGCGTGGAATGCAAGGGAACCGGAAAGTGTACAGCGAGTTAGTGAACTCATTCGAAGCGCAGGGGATACGGAACAGGCAGCGATTGATGCAATTAAACAAGCCTTTCCCGAAACGATAAACAACCGCTCCTCGGATATTGGACTCAGATAACACCACATCGCCTTACATCAACATAGCTATAGATCAAATGACATGTTAAACACCAGAAAGGCAATGAGCCGATCTGGTGTTTTTTTAGTTGTGTTGCTTCATGAGCAGAGTGAATTTTTATTTTCATTAAAAAAATACATAAAATTTTAAATAAAGGTAATCTGAATCCTGTTTCGTTCCGAATATTATTATATATGGTCTTTTTTGGATGTATACTATGCAGTATAACAGGGGGCAGAACGATGGTACGTAACCCGGAAACCCTTCAGGAATGTATCGAAAACGCAAGGCAGAGACTTTACCAGATGGCAAACCAATATACGAGTCTGCAACATCCAGAAGTCATTCGTCAGTCGATGGTGCTGGATGAATTAATTAATGAATATAACGATGCCAAACGCTTCATTTCACAAAGGAACCATCATATTTAGGGTCAAGTGTACGAACGGCTGACTGAACCTCCGAAACAAGTCGTTCGCGTTCTTCGTAGAGTGGCATCTCTTCTTCATCAAACTGAAAGTGAATCGTTCTGACATCGCCTTCAGACAGTGTTATATTGTGAGATTCTAAGAAATAGAGAAATGAGTCATCAAACCTTATTCCATCTCGATCACGGTAGCAGTGCATATAGTCAATATCCTTTTCTTCAAGCACTAACACACCTTGTTCTGTCAACTTCATCATTGTATCCTCCTTCATGGGTATGCAATGTTTATCTACAGTATATAGCGGGTAGGAAGCTTCTGGAAAGAGCTGTATATTACATGGTCTAAATATTTTATAACATAAATGATTTCTGTTTTTCTCATTCATAGGAGTTTAGTCTTCAAGTAATCGTACGAAAGTCCGACAAGGTAATAGGTAATTTCATAAATACACTGAAACGAAGCTGCTGATATCTCATTTCGGTGTTTTTTTTGTGCTTCCTCCGAAGTTTCACGCCAGAGAAGAGACTCTTGATCAGAAGCAAGTAGGGGACAACCGTGCGTAAGACTTATTGTTGCGAGTATGACCAAGCGTGTAAAATATAGGTGGATTGCGAACGGAAATACGTATTTTTAACATTGAATAGACAGGTTGCCGGGCTGGTTGAGATAGAATCATCAGGGTTGCAGAACAGGAGTACATACAACATGTATTACGGAAGGCAGGAGATAGAATGACAGCAACATTGGAACAAGCTTTGGAAGAAATGATTCAGGCTATTGATGATTGGTTTGATGAGCAAGCGGCACGAACCGATTTAGAGCAGATAATTACACGAACGACACTGCAGATGGGCATATTTGACGATATCTTTGTTTTGTACAAGCCGGGAAGAACGATTGTAGATAGTCTGGATATGGGATGGGATGAAGGATCACTGTCCACGCAGACGATCCGATTCACAGAAGAAATGGTGCGAACTGAAATTCAGCCACGACTGGTTGAAGTGGTGCAGCAAAGACTAGCCGAATGGGCGGATACACCGCTGATCGATTATCGCTTTACGTTTAGAGGCAAGTTTCCCACAAGTAGTGGGATGCTGAAGCTGACGTTGCTGGAATACATCAACGAAGAGAAAAGACAGCAGCTGCTGGAACGGATTCGGACGTATACGGAGCAAAAACTGGAGAATGGTGTATACCCGACCAAGCCGCTCGAAACGACTTTTTTGGCAAAACATCTGCTTGATCCCGTGTTGTTTCCATCTATGGATGCTGCATGTATCATCAGACAATATGAACGGATTCAAACGTTAAATCGGGAGCGGAAGGATGCTCTTGCCGAGCACCGTCATACGATCATTTATGCTTTGACATTATGGGCAGAACAGCTGTTTTTACCGAAGTATTTTGACGTGCAGATTTCAGATTATCGGGAAAATGAATACACGTTAAAGCCAGGTCAGAAGCTGGGCGGACAGATTAAGGATACAATAATTCAGGATAAAGACATGGAAATAGATACGGATCAGGATCAGGCTGAGGATTCACACCCTATAGATCTGCTGCTCTATGCAGCAGTGATGATTCTGCGTTTCGAACCCAGTTACAGCAAGCCGAGGGGGCTCAAGTTTCTGGAACTGGCCAAGCAGCTTGGCAGTGGGCAGGCAGAGCGGATGTTGGCTGAAGGCAGCGGAGCATATAAGCCGGAAGATACTTATGTTAAAACGGAGCAGGTGGAATGCCAGGCCAATGATGTTTTTGCGCGGATAACGATTCTGATCCATCAGGAAGGGCCGGAGGCATATCAACAGGCGCTTGCCTTTATTGTCCATTTGTTGGGGCAGGGTTTCCCCAAGAGTTATCACATCAAACTGAAATCCAAAGTAAAACAGTACCTGCCGATCAAAGGGCTTGCGAAATCGGATACACACCGGTTCTTTGCGAATGCACTAGAGTATTCTGAACTGCATTCGCTTCTGGAGCAGTACGCACGAGCTGCCATCCAGGAATTTGAGTTTTATGCCGATACGGAAGGGGAGAAAAGCGGGATGCCGGGCAGTTACGCTGTCTTCGGGCTTGGACTTTCAAGTGAGCAGTATTTTCCTCTGATTAACGATTATATGGGACAAGTCGATGATGAACATCAGCTGATTCAGGACAAATTTATTGCTGCGTTTGCTGAAAAGTACGGGGTGACCGTTGAATCCGTACCTGTTCTCGTAATGAGCTTGCGCCGTTCGACGGATGGATTGAAGCTCAAGTTGTTGCCAGAGTTTGAGCAGGATAAGAAGCTTGAATGGCTGCTGGAACAGGTTCAGAAACTGGAGGCGCATGATGCACAGCGTGTGCTCTACCCGATTTTTGGTAAGGTGGAGAAGCTGGTAGCACTGGCCCGCAAAGCAGATGGGAAACGAAAGGAATTATTACTTGGGCTGTCACAGGCCGCAGGCAAATAAACGATTCTTTTAAATGAGGTGGAGTTAAGATGGAAGCATTAACGAGAAAGGTCTGGCAAGGTCTGTCCGAGCAGGACAAGCAAGAGTCGATGCGCCGTATTGAGCTACTGCTGCCTGAAGGGATGAAGTATGAGGGGTTACAAACGTTCGAACGCTATGGGCAGCGGACTCAGACCGGAGTGTTTACGCACGATGAACAGCGATTCGTATTTGTTCCGGGTGATCAGGTAACATTAGGCTGGGAAAAGTGGCATAACGGAATGGATGAGGAAACTTCTGAGGAACTGCATGAAACCGTTAGTGAATATGGAGTACAGAATGTCGATTCATTTTTGGCTAGTCAGATGTCACCTGTTAGAGAAGTCAACATCGGCCCCATGCTTGTAGAATGTGAGACAATCCCCTTAGGGTGGATTGAGGTTACCGAGGAAGAAGCGTTTGCCCAGGAGCATGAAGATTTCCCTAGGGCCTTGGCCGAATTCAAGGAATCGGGGCTGAATGAATATGAACTTCACCTGGAATTTAAACTGATTCAAGATCAGGGAGAGGTTCGAATTCTCTGGTTTAATGAAGGGATCGAGTTGGAGGACATTGTACGAGAAGAAACAGCAGACGGGTTTAGTTTATTGACAGAGGATGAGTGGGAGTACGTATATGGAGGCGGATGCCGCACGTTATTCCCATGGGGGGATAGCTTCGACTATACGATGAGATTAAGGCATTTGGGGAAGCCGGAGAGACCGGTTCAGTCTGAGCAGACGTCGATTGATCCAGAAACAGATGAAGAAAATCATCACCTTTATGATCTGGAGTTACCGAACTTCTTCGGTATAAAGTTTGCCGGAGATCCATACAAATATGAACTTACACTGGGTGCAGATGGAGAAGTGATGCCAAAAGGTGGAGATGGCGGGGCTTTGATCTGTGGAGGAAGTGGGCCATTACTTAGTTTCCTTCCTTCTGCTTCGGTATTTTTCCGGGATGTGAGTGTGGATGAACTGGATTGGGAGGAATTGATGGACGCGCTGTATTATCGCCGAGTGATCCGTCTGGCGGATGTGAAATTGGATGGCGAATAACAATCGTTCGGAACCTTCGGCACATAAAACAAAAGCTACTACTGGCGTGGTCATGTATGAGGGGACGTCATATCCCGAGAAAACATTCCGAGATTATCTGGTAATCTATGCATCTGATGGAATTCGGCTCAGTGCCGGCACGCTGGTTCTGTTTTTCCTGAATGTATTTCTGCTTATTCCGATTTTTAGTGTTCCCTATCAATCTCTTTATGCTTATCTTCTTCTGCCACCATTAACGATCATGAACCTGTGGGCCATCGTTCTGATTATTGCTCCAGGCAGACTTCAATTAAATTATGTATTGTTTCGGGGTGTTTTTGGACTTGTGTGTTCAGTCAGTTTTATGGTGGTTATACAGAAGTTTGCTTACGGGACGTTGGGCATGACAACGCCATGGTATGTGATTGGTTCTTTCGTGGTGTATGTATTTACTTTAATACAATATGTGAGGTTTCGTTTACAAAAATTAAAGCAGCCGCCTCGGCCTAACAAAATAGACAAAAACTTCAGGATGCCTATAGCTGTCATAGCCGTGATTTCAGGAGGGGCATACCTGATGGCTAACATTTCACTGGCTTTCGTTACAGAACAGACAGTAGTCGTTATTTTGATTTGCGTATATAACATGCTTATCCTTGTTGTGTTTCACTTTGTTATGGACTTGCATCGGTATTACTGGCTGCGCCGAGTCATGAATACAAAATGAAGCTGGACGAACATCTCGTTTTTGATTTATAAAAAAAATTTCATATATGGAATAAATAGTGATGAAAGATTTAGATAAAGGAAATATACTTAACAAGTCTCAATCCAATCCATTATATAGAGAAGGAGTTAAGTATGTCCAAAGAGTACAAGTGGTTTGTAGTCAGTGTTGTTGTTATATTTATCTTAATGTCTAACATGTATGGATACTCCGAGGCATCCGCTGCCTCTCTGCCTCCAAGTGCACAGACTGGAGAACGAGTGAGCTCATCTGCAGATCGGGTGCAACATAACATTCGTTTTGCGATCCGAGGTACCGAAGTTGAAGTTTCGACAGTGAAGACCAGTTTTGATACCGGAGAAATGAAAAGAAACAATTACCATTTTACAGATCCAGCCGTTCTTCCACGAATACATACGGGTTTGACGACAACCTCTCACCATTATGATCCGATCGTCAGTGATACACCAGCAGGTTTAAAAGGATACATGGTTTATTACGCAACGGAAAAGAACGAGCAATACTATGTTTTGTATGAGTATGATTATAGCTCGAATAAACTTCGCAAGGTTCGTGAGAGTGAAAATCGGATTTATCTGGAGCCTCAGCTTGGCTTGTTTTACACCATGTATGAGAAAAATGTTTTCAAGTATCAGTATTACTCCATGGTAACCGGGAAAAAAGTGTATACTCACGGGTCAATATTCAAAGAAAGAGAGATTACTGACACGAAATATGCGGTATCTCCAATACCAAAGAATCGTGATTTCGGAGTATATTGCACATCGACGTTAAAAGATTGTCATTATCTGGAGTATGGTGGAATAAAGGGGCAAAAGGCCAAGGTCAGCAATTTACAGATGATGCATGATATGAAGACAAAGCTAACATCAAAATCATTTCAGGCAAGTTCGGATGTGCAACTTAGCGTTTCGCAGGGGAATGTACATGATCGGAAATCGGACTGGACTGTGATTGCAACTAAGAATGGCAAAAAAACAACGTTGATAAAAGAGCGTGTTGGCTATGTGCATTCCTTTGTCTCTCCTGAAAGAAAGACATTGGTACTGGTTACGGAGAGTGGTCTGGATAGTAAAATGGAATCATCCAAAGTACATCTCTATGATCTGAAAACACTAAAGAAAATTCGCTCCTATGATTCACCGTATAAAGCTCGTACAGAAAGTATTCAATGGGTTACCGAGGATGAGTATGTGATTGAACAATACTTCTCCAATCCAGGCGGCTACCCGCCATCCTTATATGTGATTTCAGAGAATAAACATCTCAAATTGAGGTATGACACCTATCGTGACTGGAAAAATCACTGGAATTCGTTTCAGTTCTCTACGATTTTCTTTCCAATGGAGCCTGTAGCGATTAAGTCCGGTAATGGTGTATTAGCGTATAAAGGCCAGCCGTCCTTCTATATGGGAGGTCAGAACTATGTTCCTTTGCAAGAATTTACGCAAGCCTTCCATATTCAATATCAGCTGAGCAAAGACCGGATCACCTTTACGCGTGGTCAACGCTCTTCCAGCATAAACAAACCTTCTAGCCAATTGCTAACCATATACAATCAGACCTTCATTCCGATAGGTCAATGGAATAAGGATCTGGGATTGAAAGTTTCAGAAACGAAGGGCGGAATTCATAGTAGAGAATTGATTTTGAGTGATGAAGAAAAGGGTACTGAACTGGCAATGGCTCCTAAAGATCTTGCGTTTCGAGCATATGCACGATGGATGAATAGTGTTGGCGACGGTTACCAGTTAGATATGGTAAATACAAGAACAGTGGAATCACCAGTATCGGACCGATTAGAAAGTGTAGTGTTAAATTTTGACGGTACGATCACGTATGATTATCCTGAATCAACTTTGACTGAATTATGGTTTACCAGTCAGGATTTTAATACCGTTATTGGAACCTTGCCTGTATCCGATATTCCCGAGAAAAAGTGGGGGTTCACTACAGCTAAAATCCCTGCGAATGTAATACAAGACGGAATTGTGAATGTAATTGTTCCCGGGAAAAAAGGAATTTCAACCTATGTGTACTCGGTGAAACTTCCAGCCCCGTTCGATAAAAACAAATTTGAATAGGCATGATCACAGGTACAGCCTTCAGGCTGTGCCTTTTTCATGAACAAAACACATACCAGACCGGCTTTTATGTCTGGAGAACGGATGAGCCGAGATGGTATGTGTTTTATTTGTTAGTGTTTATCTTATGGTGTTACCCTAAAGAAGCTAAGGTTTATTTCAGTTTTTGCACCGCTACTGCCATTTGCTCCAGTTGGGTATGCGTCAATTGGTTATTTGGCGAGTTGAGTGTGACATAACGATCATCTAGCTTGAATGTAAGCATGTCAGTTTTATCCGGTGTGTACCATTTCGCAGATACGCCGTTAGGCAGTTTTACCGTTTTGCCATCATAACTGAACGAGTAATCTCTAGGAGATACCGTTACATTCATGCGGTTGAAGACAAAGTTCACGCCATCACCGCCTGCACCCACACTTTTGAATGCATCTCCCGCAACCATATGTTGTGGAGCATAAGCAGTGGTGAAGCCATCAAATTGAGCAAATGATTTACGGATCTGTTCCATTTGCTGTTTGGAGTAACTTACATTTTCAAAAGCAGTAACACCTTGATCATTGCCGCCCTTTACTTTTTGTACAGATACGGCTACTTGTTGCAACTGCGCTTGGGACAGTTTATGATCTGGCGAGCTAAGGGTGACATAACGATCATCCAGCTCGAAGGTTAACATGCTGATATCGCTTGGTGTATACCATTTTGCACTAACACCGTTAGATAGTTTAACCTCTTTGCTCGTGTAGCCGTCCGAATAGTCTCTAGGAGAAACATCAACCTTCATATGGTTGAAAATGAAGCTTACACCGTCGCCAGCGGCAACGCTTTTGAACATATCACCTGCAGTCATCTGCTGTGGAGCATACGCTGTCTCAAAGCCATCGAATTGAGCAAATGCTTTTTGGATCGCTTCTTTTTGCGCCGCAGTATAGGTTACATTGGTAAGCGAAGTTGGGTTGTTGCTCGCTTCACCAATAATGACTTGTTTGTTAACGCCATCATAGGTTACAGGCACATGTAGTGCATCAGCCAGTGCGCGAACCGGCAGGTACGTAGAGTTGTTATACGTGATTGGTGCAAGTTTTTTACCATTGCCGTCCGTTGGTGAGTATGCTGCACCGTCTACATTAAAGCTGATTCCGTGATTCAGGTAAGCTGAAATTTTCTCAAGCTGTGTGCCTGCAAATACACCGGCCGCTCCTGTTAAGGTCATACCTAGTACCATCATCGTAGCTACGGATTTTTTCATGTTCTTTTTCATCATATATCTCTCCTTTTAATTGGGGTTATTTGTTGTCTTGCTGTTCCTTATGGCTTTATATTACCCCTCGAACTTATCCAGAATAATTCTGAATTATCTCCAACTTGTAAACATGTGTAACGATCTTTGCATCATAACGGACAGAGTCATGTAAAAGTCACAGATGAAGCATCTTGTTTGAGTTTCATATCAAGGAGGGAAATGGATGGATCATCACGTTATTAAAGGGTTTATTGAAGAGTTGTATGATATTGGTCGAATACATCGCGTGGAAGTGATGAAACAGGGGACAAGCTCAGAAGCAAAATGCGTGAAGTCTTCAGCAGGTAGATTTATTTTACGTAAACTAAGAAATGAGCAGCAGGCTGTAAACGAAGAGAGACTTCATCACGTCCTGTCACTGAAAAACATCTCTCCAGCACTGGTAATTGCGCGAAATGGGTTGTCCTATGTTCAATTGAATAATGAGATTTATAATTTGCAGTACTTTGTGGAAGAAACGGTACCGTACGATCAGGGAACGGTAGATTTTGTTGGATTCGGGAATATGCTTGCCCGCTTCCACCACTCTGTTCACAAGCTTGAGATTATTAACCAGCCGGATCGCTTTGCTTTGTCTCTATTATGGTCACAAGTCTGTGATGAAGTCAGGGGATCTTCGTCAGCCATCGCCTATTCACTTGTGGAACAGGTGGAGCAATGTATGAGATATGTCATGAGAGATGAGACCGTTACTCACGGTGATCTGGGTGTATGGAATATGTTATTTACGAAACAAGGAATGTTTTTGATTGATTTCGGAGAAGTCAGAAGAGGTGATCCACATTTTGATATAGCTGCCGCACTAACTTCGATGATATCTGTAATGGCAACAGAGAATGAATGTTTCTCGGTGTTGAAAGATGTGATGGAAGGTTATGCTGAAGCTGGAGGACTACTTACAAAAGAACGGTTGTATGAACAAATTCACCTTTGGATGCTGCGCGGCTGGCTGGCGTTGATCAGGGAGAGGGGAGTTACCTCCCCGATGGCGGAGTATATTGAGCAAGGCATGCGAAGAGTTGTCACTTTCAAGAAGATGTTGCTGTAGTGTTCATGGAACCCAATCAATTGTACAAATACAGGACAAACCCGCCTATGCCCAATACCACAGCGCCGACGTATACATATGTAAGTTTACTCAGATTTTGCCGTGTACGGCGATCATATTCGGGGTTACTGATGCGATTGGCTTTCGAATTCCCGATGATAAGCGTAGCAATTCCGCCAAATAAGGCGATACCGATAACCAATGCATAAGGCAGCCAAGTCATGAGTGGACCTCCTTTTCCAGTCGATGGAAAGCGTTTGCCTCTATTGTATCTCAGGTTCACTCGCAATGTAAGCTATTATTGAGAAATATAGGAAATTAGTGTGGTTTGAATTTAAAGGATTAACATGCATATGTAGATGGAAGAATGAATTAAATCTATACGGTATGTTGCAGTTTGAGTTGGGTGTGTTAGACTCGGATCACTAAAATTTTAATTTTTTTTTAAATGAAAAAATATTGGTGTACCAAGCATTTGCGGCTTTCTTTATTGAAAGCTGCAATTTTTTTTGCCTGGGGAGTGATCCAGAATGGAGAACCGTGCGTTACACCCTATGAAGACAACGACAAAGAAACAAAGGAACCACAAACATACTTAAGGAGTGACCCACCAATGAAGATGAAAATGAAAACATTTATTGCACCTGTACTTAGCTTGTCGCTGTTAATGCCAGGAATCGCGGGAGCGGCTGCTGCACCCCAGACGTCCACTTCCATGACGATGATGAAAGCATCCGTAAACACCCCTGCGGCTGACCTGAGATCGAATCTGGATCATCTGTTGTCCGAGCACTTTGCTCTGGCGGTAACAGCTATGGCGAAAGCTTATGATGGAGCCAAAGATGCAGATTCAGCGTACAAAGCACTGGATCAGAATGCGCTGGATATGCAACCGGCGATCGCTTCCCTCTACGGTGAAGCTGGTGCCAAAGAATTCGAACGTATCTTCCGTGCACATAACAAATATACCGACGATCTCGTGAAAGCCACCAAGATGGGGAACCAGGCTGGCATCAAACAAGCTCAGGATAACATCAACGGATTCGTGGATGAATTCTCCACATTCCTAAGCACAGCGACAGAAGGTAAATTACCGAAAAACGCGGCTAAACAAGCATTGAAAGTGCATGAAGACCTCGTACAAAAAGTATTCGACGAGTATGTAGCCGGAGATTACACGGATGCTTACAAAGCATATCGTGAGGGTTTCAAGGAGATGTTTGACGTAAGTAAGGCACTCTCTACCGCGATTACAACACAAATGCCAGAGAAGTTTAACAACACCAAAGCTGATACGAAAGCAGCTGATCTGAGATCCGCACTCAACCACTTGGCTTCGGAACACTTTGCACTTTCCACGTTGCAAATGCAAGAGCAGTATGATGGACGTACAGCGGCATCGAATGCCCTCGTTAACGCAGAAGCTGGAAATACAGCGGACTTCAAAGCTGCGATTGCTTCTATTTATGGTAATGAAGGAGCGAGTGCGTTCGAGAAAATCTGGGTGACTAACCACGTCAACGCTCAAAGTGATTATGTTAAAGCTGTAAAAGATAATGATGCTACCGCACGTGCAGCTGTGCAAAAACGGATCGATGGCTTCACAACGGAGTTTGCTACATTCCTGGATTCCGCAACAGCAGGCAACCTGCCAAAAGCAGCAGCACAACAAGCGCTGACAACGCATGAAAATCAAGTGCAAAAAGTGCTGGATCAATATGCAGCAGGCAACTATGATGCGTCTTACACCACGAATCGCGAAGGTTACAAAGTGATGTTCGGGGTAGGTCAAGCGCTCGGTAATGCCATCGTGACTCAGTTCAACGACAAGTTCCAAGAGACAGCACCAACAACGCCTGCACCAACACCGGCGCCAGATATGACAACCGTATGGATGAAGCTGAACAGCAAAATGCTGAAAATTAACGATAAAACAACGAACATGGACACCACACCTGTGCTTTGGAAAAACACAACTTACATCCCGCTGCGTTTCCTGAGTGAAGGTATTGGCGCAACGGTGAAATGGGATAAAAAAGCGCAACAAGTTACCGTTATGGCTGGTGATGATACACTCGTATTCTGGGTGAACAACACGGTCATGGAAGTCAACGGTATGAAGGAAAACGTAGGTTCTACTGTCTTTGTTAACAAAGATGGACGTACACAAGTACCGCTGCGTTTCATTGCTGAATTGCTGCAATGGAATGTGAAATGGGCTCAGAAAGATGGTTCTATTACACTGACCAAAGCAATGTAAGGGAAACGTAACGCAAAAATCAACCCTGTGATCTAATACACGCGATAAGTTGATATAATCAATCTCACATTCAAACTGAAAAGCTGCCCATGTGGCAGCTTTTTTGTATTCGCCTGAAAGAGCAAATATTTGGTATAATTAATCGCGTAATCAATTACATAAGCATTCAAATAACTCAAGGAATACAACGTAATGCTAAAATCATTCAAAATGAACAATGAAAGAGGAGGACAGAGGTATGAGTGCAACATCCAATTCAGAGAAGCCTGCACGGAGTGTAGATACCCGATTGTTTATAGCCTGGGCTGTGTCTGTTATTGCAACCTTGGGAAGTCTTTATTTAAGTGAAATTAAGCAGTTTCTTCCATGTGATCTGTGCTGGTTCCAGCGTATATTTATGTATCCCTTAACAATTCTGCTCGGTATTGCGTACTTCAAGGATGATGTGGGAATTGCCAAGTACGTGCTCCCGCTCAGCTTTATCGGGGGCGGAATTTCCTTGTATCACGTAACGATTCAGCGCATCTTCTCGTCTACCGGCAACGCAGTGGCATGTGGTAAGGTACCATGTTACACCGATTATTTGAACTGGTTTGGTTTTATCACGATTCCATTGCTGGCTCTGATCGCATTTATCATCATTATTGTGATGCTGTGGGGCATCGGCAAAACGCTCAGAAAGGACCAATGCTGATGAAGGGACAAGCTCGCTGGTTTACGCCTTTGCTCATTCTGATTTTTATTCTGAATGGCTGCTCTTACACGGAACAATCTGCCTCAGGTGAAATGCCGGAGATGATTCGAGTGAAGCTCATGATGCCGGATCAGGCGAAGGTGAACGAAGAAGTCGCTTTACAGATCAAGCTAACCCAGGGGGAAAAGTCTGTAGATGATGCCGATCATGTACAATTCCAAATCTGGAACGAACAGAACGAACCTGCGGCACCTTCCATTGAAGAAGGCATGATGAATGCCGATGAGCTTGAGGCTCGCGGGGCAGTGAAAGCTAGCTCTGTAGGTGATGGCATATATGAAGTGAAGCATACATTTCAGGAACCGGGGGTCTACGTTGTCCAGGCACATATAACCTCAGGTGCAATGCACACTATGCCGAGGGCCAAAGTTGTCGTGGAATAAAGCACCCGTGAGGGCATTGGGATGGTTCAGGATATGAAACAGGTATATAATGAGGATGGACAAAAGAATGTAGACAGGAAAAGAGGCTGTTATGGCAACTATTCATGATGTTGCACTCAAGGCTGGTGTTTCAGTAACTACCGTCTCGCGTGTGTTGAACAACAGGGGTTACATCAGTCAGAAGACACGTGACAAAGTGTACCAAACGATGGACGAACTGAATTATAGACCCAATGAGATTGCCCGTTCCCTGTTACGCAAGCAGTCCAACCTTATCGGTTTGATCATTCCAGATGTATCACATCCGTTTTTCGGAGAACTGGCCAGTTATGTAGAGTATTATGCATACCAGAATGGTTTCAAAATTATGCTGTGCAACTCTCATATGGACCCTTCCAAAGAACGTGAATATGTAGAGATGCTTAAAGGAAATCGGGTAGATGGAATTATTATGGGGAGTCATACACTTGAAGTGGATGAATACGTTAATCTCCATTCACCCATTGTAACTTTTGATCGACAGATTGGAGAGGACATTCCGTTTATATCCTCGGATAATTATCAGGGCGGTGTCATGGCTGCGGAGTTACTGCTCTCCAAAGGGAGACGGCATATAGCTCATATCTGTGGTAATTTGGGGTTAAATATGCTTTCCAATCGTCGTACGATAGGTTTTCTTAATACGCTGGAGGCACATGGTGTCAAGCCAATCATGATTTATGAAACCGATCTCAATGTGTTTGATCAGCATCAGTATACGGAATTAATGGATAAACTGCTCACAGAGCAGCCGCTGCTGGACGGATTATTTGTAACGAGTGATCTCATGGCTGTTCATGCACTTAAAAAAACGATTTCAAGCGGACGCAGGGTACCCGAAGACATCGCTATCATAGGTTATGATGACAGCCGAGCAGCTTGCTATACGGTGCCCGGAATTACAACGATCAGACAGCCGGTAGAAGATATGGCCGAGTTGGCCGTTGATCTGATTCGACGTCAGATTGCAGAGGAACAGGTAAATATGGAGAATATTTTTCCTGTATCTTTAGTGGAGAGGGAGACGACCTGAATCAGGTTGTCTCTTTTTTTGTGTCGAAATATATTTTTTGATCGATATGTCAAACGATTGACATGTCAAACCTTTGACATTATAATCTGACTTGTAAGCGTTTCCTCTTTACACAAATGAATGGGGGCCATAACAAGATGAAAAAAGAACAACGGTGGACGGGAATTTGGGTATTGTCATTGATTATGATGCTGGTTCTGTCAGCCTGCGGAGGGAAAGCAGCCACAGATTCAAATGCTTCCTCGGGGTCAAACGATGGTGGCAGCGAGAATGTCAAAATTACGATGCTCAACTCGAAATCAGAGATTAACGATCAACTAGATCAGGCTGCCAAAGACTTTCAAGCGGAAAATCCAAATATTACACTTGAGATTGTACCCGTAGGCAGTGGACAATCTCCGTTCGAAAAGGCCTCTGCCCTCTATGCATCAGGTAATCCGACAACGATGATGATGCTGGATACCGGAGATGTTGAGAAGTTCAAGGATCGTGTTCTTGATCTCACTTCGGAGCCTTGGATGAAAGACGCGGTAGAGAATAGTACAACGGCTACAACATTTGATGGCAAAAATTACGCTTTCCCTTTCTCCATTGAAGGATATGGATTCATTTATAACCAGAAAGTGCTGGATCAAGCGGTAGGTGGAACATTTGATCCCAAATCGGTAGAGACAACAGCGCAACTGGAGGACTTGTTCAAAAAAATAGCAGCTGCCGGCAAAGCACCTTTGATTATTTCACCAATGGATTGGTCACTTGGAGCGCATTACCTGCCGCTTGCTTATGGTGGACAATCCGCAGATCGTTCCCAAGTGGATCAATTCATGAACGATCTGAAAGCAGGCAAAGTAGATCTGGCGTCCAACGCAGTATTTAATGGTTTGATGGATACATTTGATGTGATGAAAACGTACAATATCGACAAGGCTTCACCACTTTCCGGTACGTATGAGCGTGGACCCGAAGTGCTCGGCAAGGGTGAAGTGGGGATCTGGTTCATGGGGAACTGGGCTTGGCCACAAATTTCCGGATTTGATACAGCAGATGGTAAATACGGCTTCCTGCCGGTTCCTGTGAGTAATAACGCAGCTGACTTCGGCAATTCACAGATTTCTGCTGCTGTATCCAAACGTATTTTGCTCGACAAAGAAAAAAGCACACCAGCACAACAAGAAGCTGCGAAGAAGTTTTTGGACTGGATCGTTTATAAAGAGAAAGGTCAGGATTTCCTGGTCAAACAAGCCAGCATCATTCCAGCATTTAGTAACATTGAGCTGGAGCCAGCTGACCCACTCGGCAAATCCATTAGTGAATACATCAAGGCAGGCAAGATTGAAGAATCCATGAGCACACTGCCAGCCGATCACTGGTCCAAATTGGGAGCTTCCATGCAGAAATATTTGGCTAATGTTATTGATCGTGCCGGACTTGCCAGCGAGATTCAAGCTTACTGGACTAACGTAAAATAAATGATTTCGTGTGGCTTTACACACCGCATCAAGGGAAGTTTTTCTCCATAGGACTGATGCTTGATATGAGGGTCAGACAGAAAATAACATAAGTTACTTCTGTCTGGCCTATCATACCGGCGAACCGCTAGGTTCATGACATGGAGAGCGATAGAGTGGAGGATGACAATGCTTACTGAAAAGGGATTATGGACACGTCTGCGCACTCGCCTGATATTTACTGGCCCTACGTTGTTTGCTTTTGCGACAGTAATGATTATTCCGTTTTTGTATGGTATCTATTTAACGTTTACGAACTGGGATGGCATTGCAGTAGATCAAAGTTTTGTTGGCTGGGATAACTATATCGGCGTGTTCAAGGACACCGTGTTCTGGAAGTCGTTTGGTATGACGCTGGAGTATGTATTTATTACGGTTGTGTTAACCAACGTTGTTGCCTTTTTGCTTGCCTATGCCGTAACCCGGGGAATCAAGGCGCAAGGTTGGTTTCGAGCCGGATTTTTCTTGCCCAATCTTGTAGGCGGCATTGTGCTTGGTTTCATCTGGCAGTTTATATTCAATCAGGTACTTGTATTTGCAGGTCAAAAACTGAACCTACCGTTCTTCTCCGCTTCCTGGCTGGCTGATCCGGACAAAGCTTTCTGGGCGCTCGTGATCGTAACCGTCTGGCAGTATGCTGGTTATATGATGGTCATTTACATCGCGGGTTTGATGAACGTACCACGAGATGTGCTGGAAGCGGCAAGCATTGATGGAGCAAGCAATCGTAGAATGCTGATGCGCATCGTACTACCACTGATGGTTCCTTCCTTTATCGTGTGTGTCTTCCTGTCACTGCAACGTGGATTTATGGTGTACGATCTAAACGTATCCCTTACAAGCGGCGGACCTTTTAAAAGTACAGAGATGGTTTCTATGCATGTATATGAGCAGGCCTTCCTCGCGCGTGATTATGGGCTTGGTCAGGCTGAAGCCCTTGTTCTGTTTATCCTTGTGGCGACCATTACATTGCTTCAGGTGTATTTTAGCAAAAAGCTGGAGGTCGAGGCATGATGGCTGGACAATCACGTATGTTGAACGGACTGAAATTAGCAGCCTTAGTCCTGGGCATGATCCTATTCGTATTTCCCTTTGTACTGCTAATCTTGAATTCATTTAAAGCCAATCAGGCCATTACTTCTGATCCGCTTGGTTTACCCAGTTCTTTTCAACTTGAAAATTACGCTAATGCGTTTGATAAAATGGGTTATTTATCGGCCTTCAGCAATACATTGCTGATTACCGTTGTCGGTGTACTGCTCATTGCACTCTTCTCTGCGATGACTGCACATTATTTTGTTCGGCATCACAGCAAGCTGAATCAGTATCTTTTTTTCCTGATGGTAGCGGCGATGATTATTCCGTTTCAGGCGATTATGATTCCGCTTGTGAAAATTTATGGCTCACTTAGCTTGCTCGATAACAAATGGTCACTGATCTATATGTACATCGGCTTTGGTAGCCCGCTTGCCGTATTTATTTATCATGGCTTTGTCAAAAGCATCCCGCTGGAACTGGAAGAAGCGGCTCTAATGGACGGCTGTGGAAGAGTGCAGACCTTTTTCCGTATCGTGTTGCCGGTACTTCTGCCCACGACCGTTACGATCAGTGTGCTGAACGTTTTATGGATATGGAATGACTTTTTGCTCCCATCGCTTGTGCTTACGTCGTCTGAGCAACGAACGTTACCGTTGTCGACCTTTTACTTCTACGGAACGTACACTGTGGATTATGGTCCGCTGATGGCTGGATTGGTATTGACACTGCTGCCTGTACTGATTGTATATCTGTTTGCGCAGAAGTATATTATACAGGGAGTTATGCAGGGCGCCATTAAATAAGTTCAACAAGGCGAGATAGAGATATAGAGACTGGAGTGAAGACATATGAAACATGAAGCGCAGAGCGAAAATCGTTATACCCTTGAAAGGGCAAAGGCGTATATAGAGGAACATCGTCACAACGTTAATCCAGTCTATCGTTTGGGCTATCATCTGATGCCGGAAGTCGGCTGGATGAATGATCCCAATGGTTTTATTTATTTTAATGGCATGTATCATATGTTCTATCAATACTATCCTTACAAGCCGGTATGGGGACCGATGCATTGGGGCCACGCCGTGAGTCATGACTTGGTTTCATGGTCGTATCTGCCTGTGGCATTAGCACCGGATCACCCGTATGATCGCAACGGCTGCTTCTCTGGTAGTGCTATTGTTCAGGATGGAAAACTCGTGCTTATGTATACGGGGCATGTAGTCACCGGGCCAGACAAAGATAAGGATTACCAGCAGACACAGAATATCGCTGTGTCAGAGAACGGAATTGATTTTGTCAAAAGCGAGTTGAACCCGGTTATTGGATTACATCAGATTCCAGAATATACAAGTCCTAAGGATTTTCGTGATCCCAAAGTGTTTGAACGGAACGGCATGTATTATTGTGTGCTTGGGTCCAATGATGATACAGGAAACGGAAATATTCTGCTCTATCGTTCAACAGACTTGTTGAACTGGACTTATGTTAATGTGCTGGCTCAGAGCGACGGAACGCTAGGCGACAATTGGGAATGTCCAGATATATTCTCGCTGGATGACCGGGATGTCCTGATTATGTCTCCGCAACGTATGCCAGCCCAAGGTGATCAGTATCGGAATCTACACTCCACCGTATACATGATGGGAACACTGGATACGGACAAGGGAGTGCTTCAATATGACGAGTATGTTCCGCTGGATTGCGGCTTCGATTTCTACGCACCCCAGACGATGGAGGATGCACAAGGACGAAGAATAATGATGGCCTGGATGGAGACATGGGAGAGTGAAATACCCACACAAGCATCTCATGCCTGGGCAGGCGCCATGACATTGCCGCGCCAATTGATTCGTAAGGGAGAACGTTTGATATTCCAGCCGCTTCCCGAACTTTCCAAGTACAGACTTGCAGGTGTAGAACAAAAGGCTCGTTCAGTGGAAGATGGCACACATGATCTTGGTATCAGCGGCGATTGTTATGAATTGCATGCTGTATTTGAAGCAGCGGAGGCTCAGTATTTTGGATTAAAACTGCGCACAAGTGAACATGAGGAAACTGTTATTACTTATGATGTACAGGAGCGGCGCTTAAGCATGAATCGCGATCGTGCCGGACAAGGACTTGGCGGAGAGCGTGCAACGACAGTAGATCTTCATGAAGGCAAATTGGAGCTTCGTATTTTTGTGGACATTAGTTCAATTGAAGTTTTTATTCAGCAGGGAGAGCAGGTTATGTCTGCACGGATATATCCTGATCCTAACTCTAAAGGGATTGAAGTTTTTTCACAAGGAAAATGCACACTTACAGAGCTTCGCAAATGGGATCTACAAGTATAAAACCTAATACAGTAATACTCCTTGACCTTGAAGTATACTTCAAGGTTTATTGTTGTTGTATCAACAACGTTTGGAGGAAAAATCATGAAGATATTTGAATGGATTTTCGTACTAGTAACGATAGTAGGGGCGCTGGGTTTACCTTTTTATGCGAAAAAGCGAAAACTTGCGATAGGCATGCTGAGTGCCTTGGTTATTGCATTTCTGCTACATGCGATCATGGATTCAGTACGGGGGATGTTACTGCCGTCTTATATTGTCGCGCTCATACTCTTTATCCTGTTAATCATTCAAGTGATTAAATGGACTCGTAGTGTTGGAAGCATGACACCGGAAATATATAAGAAAAAGTCAAAAGGGCGTACTTGGCTTCACGGCTTGTTGATCCTCATTCTTGCTGCATTCTCTGGTGTTGGATCAGGAATGCTGACTCGGTATTTCCCGGCATTTACGATGCCCGAACCAACGGGGCAATTCGCCATCGGTACATTTTCACAGCAGATCGTGGATGAGTCCCGTGAAGAGACTCTTTCCCCTGAAGCCGGAGACAAGCGGGAACTGATGATTAATGTATGGTATCCGGTCGATCCGGAGGCTGCAAAAGGCATTAAACCGGAGTCGTATCCTGCCGAATTGGGGGAAGCAATCAGTCTGGTGTTTGGCATCCCGCCTCAAGTATTCAGTTATCTGGATACGATACCTACACATGTGGTCAAAGGTGCAGCGATGTCTAATGCAAGCAGCTCTTACCCTGTTGTCCTGTTCTCTCCCGGTGTCCGGTCTGCCCGTTTTCAAAGTATGACTGCGGTTGAGGAGCTGGTCAGCCATGGCTATATCGTCGTAGGGATGGATCATCCGTATACGTCGGCTCGAGTAACATTCCCGGATGGTCACAAGGTTTCTTATGATGCCGGGCCAGAATTTGCAACATCGGAAGAACTGTATCAATATAATGTACAGGGAGTGGGCATTCGTGCGGCCGATGCACGGTTTGTACTCGACACGCTTGAACAGTGGAATGTGAGTGATCCGAATCAGGTGCTGGAGGGCAGACTTGACCTGAACCATACGGGCATTATGGGACATTCGTATGGCGGGGCAACAACAGCAGAAGCACTCGCACAGGATGAACGTTTTCATGCAGGACTCAGCCTGGAAGGTGGATTTTGGGGCAGTGTTTCCAAGTCATCGCTGAAACAGCCTTTTATGTACATCATGTCTGGTAAAACAGCTAAAAGTCTGGGCCCCAATCCTACCGAGCATGAAAAATTATTCTATCCCGAATTCGAACCCGATCTGAAACATGTTATGAATAACAGTCTGAATGATACTTATTATCTGACCGTGGATGGATTTTTCCATCAGAGCTTCACGGATATTGCGTTAATCTCACCGCGTTTGTTTGCCAAGAATATGTCTGCGGAGCATAATATCGATATTACGAGAAGTTATGCACTCGCCTTTTTTGACCGTTGCCTAAAAGGTGAAGCACAACCTCTGTTGCAAGGAAGTTCAGCCAAATTTCCAGAAGCATCTTATGATCACGAATATACGCAGATACGTAACAAACAAGCGCGATGATTCAGTTGGAAAGGGGAGAGCGTTGTGCAGACCATGACAAGAGGCCAATTGGCCAAAAAGACAGGAGTAAGTATGGCCACGCTTCGTTATTATGAGGATAGCGGCATATTGCCTGCTCCACACCGATCTTCCAACGGATATCGCGTGTATACCGAGGATTATCTGGTCAAAGTCAAGTTCATCAAGGATGCACAGATGCTCGGTTATTCGCTGAAAGCCATACAGGAAACGCTGGAGCTACTAAGCAATGACGATATGGAAAAAGAAACATTGAAGACCCTTGTTCGCGAACGGATTGCCGATATTCAACAGCACATCGATCATCTGGAGCAGATGCAGAGACATCTGGCGGGATTGTTGCTTACACCCGAGGACGATATCGATAGTTATATCCAGTCCTTTAGAGTAGAGAAGAAAGAGCCTTAATCACGGCTCTTTTTCTATTTTAAGAGCAGATAAGCAGCCTTTAGCTAGCAGGAAATGGAGGTAGAGAAACGAATATAACGGATACAACGCACGCTTTAATTCTCCATTCAAGGTTGGTTAGCGTGATCTTCATATGAAGTAATTGATCTACACCAGAGAGGAGCACTATGTTACATGAGGGATATACAAGGTTTTGTTTCTGATTATATTAAAGGTAAAAGACATCTTCATCTTGAGATTGGTATCGTTACCAAGGGAGATATCGAATATCATTCATTCGCCAATCCTCCAAGGCAGAGCACAGTTGCTCCTGAACACCAATTGTTTGAAATTGGATCTCTAACCAAAGTGTTTACAAGTATGCTTTTACTGGAATTAGAATATCAACAACGACTTTCTACCGATGATACAGTCAGCAAGTACATACAACAGGGCAAGAACGATTATTTGAAGAAAGTTACCTTGAAACATCTGGCTTCACATACGTCTGGATTACCCAGATTAGCACCAAACCTCTCCTCGAAAAAAAATCGATACAATCCA
This sequence comes from Paenibacillus sp. 2TAF8, assembly GCF_052114825.1. Taxonomy (NCBI): domain Bacteria; kingdom Bacillati; phylum Bacillota; class Bacilli; order Caryophanales; family Paenibacillaceae; genus Paenibacillus; species Paenibacillus sp. 2TAF8. The sequence continues at coordinate 15,336 of NZ_JBFRFN010000034.1, read as the reverse complement.
TATTCCAGGTATGCGGAGCAAGATTTGCTTGCCTTTTTAGCTGATGCGGATTACACGGAACAGATCGGTTCTTTTGAATATTCCAATACAGGTGTGGGGTTATTAGGATACATCTTATGTAAAGTCACGGATCTTACATATGACGATCTGCTGAAAAAATATATAACAAATCCTTTAAACATGATGGAAACTGCCGCTGTGCTGAATACAGAACAGAACAGCCGATTGGTGGATGGACACACTTCAACTGGGAAAGTCATGCCTCACTGGGATATGAACGGAGTACACGATGGAGCGGGAGCAATCAAGTCATCTGTTCACGATATGAGTTTATTTGTACAAGCCAATCTCAATGAAAACCACCCGCTAGCCTCTGCCATGCAACGAAGTCACGTGCCTATTCAAATCGGAGAATCAGAGCTTTATTTCGGGTGGCAAGAGGATACAGCGTTGGATCAGAATATTTTGTGGCATAATGGCGGTACCTTTGGTGCTACCAGTTATTTAGCTATAAACAAGGAACAGGGCGTAGGGGTCGTATTATTATCCAATTACTGTTTTGGATCAGCCGATCGTGTGGACGTGTATCTGGATGCGATCTACAAGGTTTTCACGAAAAAAGATCTGTATCCACTCACATTTTTGGAGCCTGTAGGCAAGGATATACTGGAATCCGTGATGCAGAAATAAGTACTCCTAGTAGAAGTCGTGTTTTTGCTTATTCCTATATATTAAAGGAGGAATCCGGCATGTTTGATGAGTTGGAAATAGCCATAAAAGAGAGGATACAAGAAAGGTACAATATTCTGGAAGAACTGTATTCCATATGGTTTACAACAAGTGAGTCGGCTGTTGTTCCTAAAAGCGCATTCTACCAAACAGAACATATAGAAAAACATAGGGCGATAACCTATTTATTAGATAGGAAATATATTGTAGCCGATTTGGTAGAAAATGATGTTGAAATGGTTGCAATTACAATAACCCCCGATGGAATTGATTTTTATGAACATGGATACTTGAGCGGAAAAGCTAAAGGTTTTCAGGTTGTTTCTGATATAAAAAATATGGAGCAATAAAGCATAGAATCGCTGCTTCAAAATCGATTTTACAAGTCAGTTTACTCATAAGGAGCTGCATGGATGGAGTTATTCAAAGCGTTTAAAGAATGGTCTGATCAAAATGATGGTCAGATTGAGGATATTTCAAATTTTTTTTCTGTCTCATTACCTCCTGGCTACATAGACTATACTTGAATCCATATAGCAAAAATAATCACCTCCAGTGCACCCCAAGATGTCAATCATCGGGTTTTCTGCATTGGAGGTGGTTTTTTTCGCTCAAGTCAGGCCTGCTTCTCGTAGAAAATAATGCACAATTTCCGTCTGATACTTGATCCGCACCGCGCGTTTCAGGCTCCAGCACGTTTCAACGGTGACAGATTTCGCTTGCAGTACCCTTGAAGCCGCTGTCCGAGCGGAGCCCGGTAGCTCATGCCGCTTCAGGTTAAAATGATGCTTGCCCACCGGTATAGAACGGTTCATGCGTTCAATAACCCTGCGGCAGATCGGTACGCTTGAGCTGCCGGGGTTGGTGATCAGCGTTTGTCCGAGCACGCGTGGACTGAGCTGTGACAGACCATTGGCTTCATGCAGATCGAGCCACCAGTCAGGCTGATACTCTCGTGCAAGCTTGAACACGGCGGCTGCCAGTGGATGCTTGGCTCTACCAGCTCGGCGGCGAGGAAAGGTGCGGTTCAGGTCAGGCTTGCCTCTGATTTTTTTCACATAAGCCTGCTGGTTGACTCTCGGCACAATAATCAAGGTTCCGCGATGGATCACATGCCGCCACGAGGCACAATCATCAGCAAGTTTCTGCGCAGCGGCCATACTCGCTGTTTCATTGCCATGAACTCCAGATGTAATCATCATGACGGGTCCGGGATTCGTTCCGCGTACGATGTAATAAGGCGTAGCATAGGGACTGGGTGCAGCAAGAACATGTCTGGTCACAAGCATGACCCTCACCTCCGTTACTAGAGTACGTCATGTCCCTCTCTCCAGTAACGGCGTTCGAACAGCCTTGCAACCCGTTTCATCGTAAAATAGGCCAACCCCTGGACTAATCAATAGACTTTGTGTATAACATCCTCGAAGTCCGGTTCTTTCATCTCAATATCGTCAATCTCTCCCCACTGCTCCAGCTCCTTCAAAATGTCCATCGTACGCCATTCCTTCCGGTTCACAAGTGCAGTGAGCACCTGATTGTCCATACTTGTAACCTGAATGGCGGAAGGCAACGCATCTGGCAGTTGAACCCGTCCACGGAAGGCCACACGGATCAATGTAGGCAAACCGATCGTATCCCGAAGGGAGGCGATGGTTCCGTCATAGGTCAGTTGTCCGTGGTTAATAACCATGACGCGGCTGCATAGCTGTTCGATATCATCCATGTCGTGTGTAGTGAGCAGAATGGTTTTGCCAAACTCTTCATTTAATGTGCGCAGGAATTGGCGAATATTTCGCTTCGCATTCACGTCCAGTCCGATGGTGGGTTCATCGAGAAAGAGTAGCTCTGGATCATGCAACATGGATGCCGCCAGATCGGCCCGCATGCGCTGCCCAAGAGAGAGCTTGCGAACCGGGGTCGCCCAGAATGATTCGAGATCCAGCAGTTCAGCGAACTGGGACAGCCGTTTCTTTTTGACATCCGAACTCACGCCGTACATCTCTGCCAAAATGTCATAGGAATCTTTCACGGGTAAGTCCCACCAGAGCTGACTTCGCTGTCCGAACACAACGCCGAGCTTGCGAACCGTTTTACGTCGTTCCTCATGTGGATTCATCCCGCCAAGCATCACCTCACCCGCAGTCGGGTGAAGAATGCCTGTCAGCATTTTGATCGTGGTGGATTTGCCAGCTCCGTTTGGGCCGATGTAACCAACAAATTCCCCTTGCCGGATATCAAAGCTGATATCACGAACCGCTTCTTTGGTCACATACTGGCGTGAAAACAAGGTGCGTATCCCTGAGAAGCGGCCTTCCCGCACGACAGGGGTTTTGAATTGTTTTTGCAGATTACGTGCTGTAATCATATTCATGTGTATTTCGCCTCCTTCGTTGATGCATATAAATTGAATAAATGCTTTTTACACAGACACTCCGATGACAGAAAACCTCTCTAACTACCCGTGCTTTGATATTTAGTCATGCCGAACGCCCAGAATCGTAAACTTGAAGCCAAACAGATTATCGCAACCGCCGCAATGACTGCCAGTACCCAGGCGCCGCCTTCACCGCGCAACAGGTAGAGAGAGGGAATATAGTTTACAAATCCGACTGGGATGGCGGTCAGCAGGAGACCTGACATCCATTTGGGATAGAGGGTGAGCGGATATTGAGCTGCTGTGCGGGCCGCATCTTCTGTAATGACCTGTAGTTCCTCAATACGTGTGGTCCAGAAACCAAGTGTCGCTGTGGCAAGTCCGATGGAAAAAAGAATGATAGCTCCAGTCACAATGACAAACAGAGAGAGTGGAATAACCATCCAGCCGATCTGCTCGCTGTTCATCATACCTGCCAGCGACCAGCACAGAATGAATCCGCCCTGAAGCACTTCACCAATCATGATGCGGAAGTTCTGCGGCATTAGCGCAAGTAGGACAGGCATGGGGCGCGTCAGCAGTTGGTCCAGCTCACCGCCCACCAAATATTTCTCCAAATGATGCACTTCATTGCCGAATGTGCGATATAGCGTTTTGGATAGTGTCATAATCGCAAAAAGATAACCGATCTCATGTAATGACCAGCCCTTGATCGCACCAAATTTGTGTAGTACCAATGCGACCATCAGAAACTCGGAGATTTGAATGAGTGCAGCGAGAATGGATCCTAACACGAAATTGAACTTGTACTGCATCCGGCTGCGGATGCTTGTTCGAATGAGTATTTTATATAAATGGAACCATGAGATTGGCTTCATCCGCCCTGCACCTCCACTTTACGACGTAACAATTTGGTCATGGCAAGACAGAGAAGGGTCATGAACACACACCAAAGTAAGGTTCCCCATAGGAAGGAGCCGTCTTCAAAACCAAGGTAAATTCGGGTGGGGACGTAGAGCAAGAAAGGATAAGGCGACAGCCAGGCCAGTTGTTCCAGCCATTTCGGCAGCCATTCCAGCGGGATGAAGAAACCAGCCATCAGGTTCATCAGGGCATGATTGGCCCAGTGCAGCCAGGATGACTCCGTAGTCCACATGGATGTGACACCGATAATATAGTTCATGCAGATGGACAAGTATGCAGCGCCGGCAAGTGCAAGTGCGGCATATCCAAGAGTCCAGGCCTCTGAAGGCCATTTCAGGGAAAAAACGATGGAGTAGAGCAAATAAATTGGAAGGCTTTTGTACACGAACTGGTAGGCGATCTGCCCCCATTCCCGTGCCATCAGGTGAGTGAACAGATGTACCGGACGCATGAGATCCAGTGCAATCTGCCCTGTCCTGACACTAAGCGGAATGCCGAGTCCATTGGTCAGGAAGCCTGAAATCCAGAGTGATGCTTGCGTGAACGCAATGTAACTGATCATCCCCTGAACTCCGTATTCTCCAAGCTGGTGGTCGGCCCCGATGCCGATCCAGAGACAGGCGTACATGTAACCAAACATAGCGCTTGCCAGGTTATGTACCATGTGTGCCCCGCGATATTGCAGGTTTCGGGCGTAGGCTTTGGAAGCGAGTGTAAGATAAAGCATATGACACCTCCGATAAGTGGATTGAACGGCGGACCCGTTCACTTCAGTCAAGGCGAAAAAGAGAGAAGGACAATAGCATACCAATTTATCCCTTCACAGGCAAGACATTTTTTTAGATAATACTGGAATTTTAGGGTTGTTCATGAATGCGCCACAAGACAGGCCGGGGTCAAATCCTCTATAATTAAGAGGTAAGACCGCAAACGTTTACAATTGTTTTTATTTAAATTTAAAATAACCGCCGGGCATGTGCCTGACGTTTGGTAGAATACCAGCACGAAAGCCGGCAAGAGAGAAGGATGTCATGAAGAAAATTGCATGGGTCACCGACAGCACCAGTACAATCGATTCCGCTTTTGCGGAGCAAAATCATATCTATATCGTGCCGCTGCGCATCGTATTTGGCGAGGAATGTTATCGGGAAACCGAGGAAATCTCGTCGGATACATTTTATGAGAAACTGGCAGCTTCTTCACACGCGAGCAGTTCACAGCCGCCGATTGGTGAATTTATTGAACTGTATGAGTCACTGAAGGACAAGTATGATGAGATTATTGCGATTCATTGCTCTACGGAACTTAGCGGAACGCTCCACACCTCGATGCAGGCTGCGGACATTGCAGGCGCGACGGTTACCGCAATTGACTCAAAGGCAGGAGCCTATCCTCTTCGCGAGATGGTTATGCAAGGCCTGGAATGGCAGAAGCAAGGATGCTCGGCCACCGAGATTAAAACCCGCATTGAACAGATGATTGATAACATGTCTTTTTATCTGATTCCTGGCAGCCTTCAGAATCTTCACCGTAGCGGACGTGTGAGTGGAACACAGCTGATTATCAGCCAACTGCTCAAAATAAACCTGTTGCTCCGGTTTGAAGAAGGCAAAGTGGTGGTGAACGAGAAGATCCGCACATTCAAACGTACCAAAGAGCGTATGCTCGATATGCTGAAGAAAGACATGGAGAAAGTTAAACATGTGTGTATTATGCATGCGAATAATGATGATGAAGCCCACACGATTAAACAGCAGATCGCAGAAATTCTTCCTCGCTTGAAGACAGAGATTATGCCGTTTATTCCAGTGGTCAGCATTCATACTGGATCGGGTACAATCGGATTGTGTTGGATTCGCGGTGAACAAGCATAGCTGATAGCTGTAGGAGAAACATTGATCAATACTGCTAATCATTGAAGAGAAGCAATAATCTCATCATAATTAACAACATATTTAACATCATAAATAAAGTCATAAAAACCTGATGAAGCCCAAGTATGCTTCATCAGGTTTTTTGATCTGTCATTGCCAATCTCATCAAACTGTGAGGTAATGAAGGAAAATGTTTTATGCCGGAGGGAAGCCTATGTCAAGTCATCGCTTGCTGCTTGTGGAAGACGATCGTTCGATTAGTGAGATGGTTGGCCCCTATTTGGAAAAAGAGGGCTTTGACCTTACATATGCCTATGACGGACTGGAGGCAGAACGGCTATTCAACGAGGCGAAGCCTGGTTTTGCCCTGATTATTCTTGATTTGATGCTGCCGCATCGCAGCGGGATGGATGTCTTGCAAACCATTCGCGCCAGTAGTCTGGTGCCCGTACTCATTTTATCTGCAAAAGATGGGGATGTGGACAAAGCGCTTGGCCTCGGTTTTGGGGCGGACGATTACCTGAGCAAACCGTTCTCCCTGATTGAGCTGACGGCCCGCATCAAAGCCGCCATCCGCCGTGCCAATTATACGGCTCAGCCTGCTGAAGAAGCGGTGCAAAATCACCGAATCATGATCGGCGGACTTGTAGTAGATATGGAAACGTATGAGGTAGAACGTGAAGGAGAACCGATCAAGTTAACATCCAAGGAATTTGGCATTTTAAAATTATTGATCACCCATCCCGGTAAAGTGTTCACCAAAGCACAGATTTACGCGTCTGTCTGGGATGATCATTATTATGGAGACGAAAATGTAATCAACGTACATATGCGCCGCCTGCGAGAAAAGCTGGAAGCAGATCCCTCGGATCCACGTTACATCAAAACGTTATGGGGCATTGGATATAAGCTGGAGGCAGAGCTGGTATGATCATTATGCTCTGGTTGCTTTCTTTATCTACGATACTGCTCGCATGTGCTGTCATTGCGCTTGGATTGAAGCTTCGTAAACGAAGTACACATCTAACCTATATTCACAACAAAGTGTCTGGCATTCTGGAGCAGGGCACATTTGAACGATTGCTGGTATTTGATAGTGATGCACAGGTAAGCCGGTTGTTAAATGACATGAACCGGTTGCTGGAGCATACTCATCTGGCTAAGGCTGACTATGTCAACCAGGAGAAGGAGATGCGTCATATGCTCTCCAACATTTCGCATGACTTGAAGACACCGCTGACGGTTGTATTAGGATATAGTGAAACGTTGCTGCACGGTGCGTCTTTGACGGATGCAGAGCGCAGGGTGATGACGGAGAAAATACAGGATAAAGCACAGGAAGTGCTGCGTTTAATGCATTCCTTCTTTGATCTCGCCAAGCTTGAATCGGGAGACCGTGAGCTGGAACTGAGCAGGGTGAATATTAGTGAGCTGTGCCGTGTCAAAATGTTATCGTTCTATGAATTGCTCATAAAGCTCGGGTTGCAAGTGGAATTGGACATTCCCGAGCAGGATGTGTTCGTTCGCGCAAACGAAGAGGCGCTCGATCGCGTGCTGGACAACCTGATTACCAATGCGATGAAATATGGCGCCGACGGTAAGGCGCTCGGAATATCTATACTGAACCGAGAAGGAGAGTCAGTTACGGTGCAGGTGTGGGATCGCGGAAAGGGCATTCCGGAGCAAGAGCACAGCAGGGTCTTTGAACGGATGTACACGCTGGAAGATTCGCGTAATCGGATGTTTCAGGGTAGCGGTCTCGGTCTAACGATCACGAAGCGACTGGTCGAACGCATGGGTGGACGTATTGATGTTCATAGCGTGCCACATCAGCGGACGGTATTTTCTTTTACGTTGAAAGAAATGCAGGACGTGAAAGATCGAACTATATAAGTTGAACTATTCTTTTTCACGTCATCGGAGTAGGCTGTGTGAAATCTTTAGTTCAACTGATATAGCACAGGTTTTAACTTAAGGTTTTTGTAAGATTTGATTAATAAAAAAGCAGACTTTTTTCTTTACAATACAGATATAAGCACCCCATCAAGGGGACGTAAAGGAGAATGACCAGATGAGTTATATTGCACGGACAATAAATCTAACCAAGGTCTACGAAGGGACTGAGGTTGTATCCGGTGTTAACATGAATATTAAACAAGGGGAAATTTACGGGTTTTTGGGTCCGAACGGGGCAGGGAAAACGACGTTAATGAAAATGTTAACTAATCTTGTTAAACCTACCGCTGGTGAGATCGAACTCTTTGGCGAAAAACTGAATCCGGACTCTTACGAGCTATTGAAACGAATGGGCAGTATTATCGAGTATCCCTTTTTCTATGACAAACTCTCAGCTTGGGAGAACCTAGATCTGCACTGTGAGTACATGGGGTTCACGAGTAAACAGATGATTGGAAAACATATGGAAATGGTCGGTTTGAAGGATGCGGGCAAGAAGCCTGTAAAGGAATTTTCTCTCGGTATGAAGCAGCGTCTTGGGCTGGCGCGTGCGCTGATTACAACACCCGAGTTGTTAATTCTGGATGAACCGATCAATGGACTTGACCCGGTGGGCATCAAAGAAATGCGAGATCTCTTCAAACGATTAAGCAGCGAGTATCGCATTACCATGCTGATATCCAGTCACATTCTAGGTGAGGTAGAACAGGTTGCAGACACCATTGGCGTCATTCGGGATGGAAGGCTTGTTGAAGAAGTATCCATGGAGAGCATTCGTGGCAGTCATACCGATTATATTGAAGTACAGGCTTCAGATCCGAAGAAGGCTGCATACGTCGTAGAACATTTGCTGCATCTGAGCAATTATAAGCTGTTTGATGAGAAGACATTGCGTGTCTATGACCCGGGTTTAACGACTTCCGATCTTAACAGCAAATTGGTTCAGCACGGGGTTGCGGTGGAGTCGATTTCTAAACGTTCACACTCCCTGGAAGAGCACTTCATGGGTCTGATGAAAGGGGCTGATGACGTTGCTTAAACTTATTCGTCTGGAATGGCGCAAGCATCGCTTTGCCCGGAATTTCGTAGGTGCAGGTATTGCCAATGTCTTCATTCTTCTATTTATTATCATGATTGGTATCATAGAGTTTGGGGCTGAAGACTATCCTCTGGCCGACTACCACAGTGCCTTCACCTTGATTGACACTTTTGTCCGAGCGGTCTTTATCATATTCGCAGGTTCCCTGATATCCAAATTGATCATTAGCGAGTACCGGGACAAAACGATGAATGTCATGTTCACCTACCCGATCAAGCGGCATAAAATTATCGCTGCGAAGTTAATGTTAGTTTTTATTTTTACGTTTACGATGATTATGTTTACGGACATTCTAATGGGTGTTCTCCTGCTGGCGGCAAATCAATATTATGGTTTTATTACCGAGCCGCTGGGGTCGGCAGCATTGGGGCAGATGACACTTAAATACACGATCAGTTCGCTCTCGGCAGCTGCGATGGCTCTGATTCCTCTGTTTTTTGGGATGCGCAAACATTCGGTGACTGCGACTGTAGTTTCTTCGGTTCTCCTTGTTTTCATTGTATGCTCCGGTTTCGGCGGCCCTATAATGTCGCTAAATAATATTATTGTAATTCCGTTGACTTTGGGAGCGATAGGATTATGGATTGCTACACGTTCCATGACACGACTGGAGACCAAAGATGTGAATTAAGACATAAGTTCTTTTCCTTCTGAAAACCATGCTCCGCTTGGCCTCACATGCCATTGACATCCGCTCGTACAAGGGATAGGATAGTGTCAACTGAAACACGAAGGAGAATAGAACGACCATGACGATTCCAAAAACATTAACTATCGCTGGCTCGGATACGAGCGGTGGCGCAGGCATTCAAGCGGATTTGAAAACATTCCAAGAGCTAGGCGTATACGGCATGACCGTACTAACAACGGTTGTTTCCATGGAACCTGAGACATGGGATCACCAGGTCTTTCCTGTAGAATTAAATGTAGTCGAAGCTCAGCTTCGCACTGTATTGGACGGAATTGGTTTTGATGCGATGAAGACAGGTATGCTGGGTTCGGTCGATATCATTGAGCTGGTGGCGAAACATATTCGCCGCAGTGGTCTGCCACAGATCGTTATTGATCCGGTTATGGTCTGCAAAGGTACGGATGAAGTGCTGCAGCCGGAAAATACAGAAGCCATGATCGAATTTTTGTTGCCAGGAGCAGATCTCGTAACGCCAAATCTGTTTGAAGCTTCCCAACTGGCAAAGAGTGGTCCGATTCGCTCCAAAGAGCAGATGGAAGCTGCCGCTGCTACAATTCATGCGCATGGTGCCAAACATGTTCTGATTAAGGATCGCGGTGTGATCAATCCAGGTAAGGCTATGGACTTGCTTTACGATGGGACAAACTACGAATGGTTCCAAGCTGATGTTGTTGGCTCCGGGTATACACATGGTGCGGGATGCACAACATCTGCTGCAATTACGGCTGGGTTGGCCCGTGGCCTATCGGTGAAAGAGGCTGTGCGTGAAGGGAAAGCTTTTGTAACCAAAGCGATTGCTGGCGGGTTCCCGTTAAACCGCTTTGTTGGTCCTACACTTCATGTGGCACATCGTTTGGAGCATCAACGTTAATCAAGGTTTGGAATGCACATATCCGGAGTAGGACAGGCTGCATTCCATGGCATAATTTGGATTAACATATCTATAAATTTCATCTCAGGAGCGGTCAACAAACAGTGTATTACTTGTTGGCTGCTTCTTTTTTTGCGTATTTTGATAAAAAATAGTAACTTTTGGTATATATTAATCGTATATATGGTGGAGCCGATTTTTGCGTATAACTGGATTGATCTGGATAAACCAGGACACATGAACGACACATGAAGCAGGTATGTTAACTGTAGAAATAGAGAAGGAGAGTCGGTCATGATCAGAACCGTGCTTCTGGTAGAAGATGAAAGCCGCATTCGTGAGATTGTGGCCGATTATTTTATAAAAGAACAATGGAATGTTATTGAAGCTGAAGATGGAGTGCAGGCACTGGAACAGTTGGCTTTGCATGAGGTAGACCTGGTCATTTTGGATGTATTGATGCCTGAAATGGACGGGTGGACATTATGTGGTCATATTCGTTCCACTTCTGCAGTACCTATTATCATGCTCACCGCAAAGTCGGAGGATGATGACAAGATTCACGGATTCCAGTTAGGTGTAGACGATTATGTGACCAAGCCGTTCAGCCCCCGCGTTTTGGTTGCGCGGGCGGAGACGCTCATGAAACGAGTGGAAGGGGCAATGGGGCGAGAGCAGGGTGTGATTCGCTTTGGCGAGGTCACGCTGGACCCTTGGGCCAGACGTCTGGAGAGAAGCGGAATTGAGGTAGAACTCGCACCCAAGGAATATGATCTGCTGCTCTATCTGGCCCGGAATGCGGGTATTGTCTTATCCCGGGAAGCGATATTAAATCGGATTTGGGGATTTGATTTTGAAGGAGATTCCCGTGTAGTAGATACACATATCAAAAAACTCCGCAGTAAACTGGGCGATGAAGCAAAATGCATTCGTACCGTCATTGGTACAGGATATCGATTTGAGGCAGAAGCATGAGACGAAATGGCGTAACGATGAAGCTGTTTCTGGTCATGGCCGGATTTGTGGTTCTGCTATATGGGACAACGGTGCTTGCCCAGCTGATCTGGTTCCCCGATTTTTACCAGCATCAGAAGATTACGAGTATGAAAAAGAAGCTATCCAAGTTTGAGCAGCAATACTCTGCCAGTCACTGGAGTGATCTGCAACTTGCCAAGGAAACGGGCAGATTCATGCGTCAAAACCAATCCCATCTTGTCATTTTGACGAACACAGGCAAGCTGGTGAATGATCCTTTTCACATTACATTGCTTCAGGAAGACGGCAAACGTGTGAAGGTGTCTCTGTCTCTTTTTATTAATAGTGAAAACGCAGGCTGGATCAGATCCCATCTGAAATTTGGTCAGAAGCTGACGGTGAAGGGTCCCTCCAGCGATCAGGATCAACCAGAACCTATGGTATATCCTTTCAAAATCCAGGATGGGTCTTCTACCGCATGGGGGACAGAAGGCTTTCAGGAATCTTTATTGCCTGTACAGGAGTGGACAGGGGTGCTAACAGAGGTTGTACTGCCTGACCTTGCTACATGGAGTCAGAGGCAAGGGTTGCTTGTGCAGGCTCTGGACAGCCGATTCCCGTTGTCGTCAGAAGACCGGAAAAAGCTGTCTAATGGCAAAATGATCAATGAAGAATGGACAGAGAGCTGGAGCGGAGTACGTAACATCGTTACCATTGCTCCTGTGCACCGTGCCGATGCGGAGCAACAGTTGATTTTCTCTCTCACCTCCCTGCAGGAGGTTCGGGAAGCGAATGAGGCTACTCGTTTATTCTATGGATACTTCGGTATAGGTGCCTTTGTATTGATTCTGCTGCTCGCGCTCTTACTGTCCAAAATCATAACCAAGCCGCTGCTCGCTTTGAATCATGTGGCGAAAAAGATGTCCACCCTGGATTTCACGGTGAGATCATCGATCCGGCGCAAGGATGAGATTGGGAGCCTTTCTGATAGTCTGAATGCTTTATCAGGCACACTGGGGCAGACGCTGGAAGAGCTTAAGGAGGCCAATGATCAGATGCGTACCGATATGGAATTGAAGCAGCAGATTGAACAGCGTCAGCGTAAGTTTTTTGCCGATGCTTCTCATGAACTCAAGACACCGATAAGTATCATAAAGGGATATTCTGAAGGGCTGAAAGACGGCGTTAGTGAAAACAAACGGGAACGTTACATTGAAGTCATTGTTGACGAAGCCATTAAGATGGAAACGATGGTGGAGGAAATGCTGGATTTGGTCAGACTGGAATCTGCTGCAATTCAACTGAATACCGGAGCGATTGCTCTGTCTGACATGATCGAAGATATTGCTGGGCGCTTGGGGCCCCAGTTGAAAGATAAAGGACTTGAAGTGGTACTTGTCTCCACAACGGAGCAGACCATTGAAGGGGATCGCAGCAAGCTTGAGCAAGTATTTTATAATATTATGATGAATGCTATACGCCACGCGGTTCCGCAAACCGATATAATGATTGAGATTAGCAGGCATGACGGTTGTGTTCATGTCACGATTGAGAATAAAGGCGAACACATAGCGGAAGAGGAACGTCAATATATATGGGAGAGGTTCTATCGTGTAGAGCGCTCGCGCAATCGCAAAATGGGAGGGACCGGGCTAGGCCTGGCCATTGCGAAACAGATTTTGGATCTGCACGGATGTGGTTATGGTGTCGAGAATACACCGGATGGCGTACGTTTTTATATTACATTTCCTAAAGCCTAGTATGAAAGGAAGTTAAATTTTATGAAGTCTTTACCATCCATTTTAACCTTGGGGAATTTAAGTTCTGGGATGCTTGCGGTCATTATGGCGATTCACGGGGAGTTTGCCTTGGCTGTAACAATGATATGGGTAGCGATGTTCTTTGATTTGTTTGATGGATATGCAGCACGCAAGCTTCATTGCGAAGGGGAATTCGGCAAGGCACTAGACTCGCTCGCCGATGTGGTTTCCTTTGGGACAGCGCCCGTGCTGATTTTGTACCTCAATTCGATGACAGAAGTGGGGATGCTCGGTATGGCACTGACGGCACTGTTCCCGGTATGCGGAGCGCTTCGTCTTGCGCGTTACAACTGCCAGAAAACACCCGTTAGCGGTTTTGTCGGGATGCCGATTACGTTTGCAGGTGGGTTGATGTCATTCTTCGCCCTGTGGAGTCCTTATTTTAATCAAGGTGTAGCGTATCTTGTTATTGTTGTATTATCCGGTCTCATGGTTAGTCAAATCCGTTTCCCTTCACTAAAGCAAATACTGCCCTCTCATGAGAAGGATATTGTGGAACCGAAATAAGGAGCGAGTCAAGTATGGAGTTTGCTAAAGAATTTATTGGTCAATACGGATATTTTGCGATTTATGGATTACTTGCTCTTGGCGTCATTGGGATGCCTATCCCGGATGAGGTGATGATGACCTTTGTCGGTTATCTCGCCTCCATCTCGGTTCTGAATTATTCCGTGTCCATCGCGGTCAGTTTTGGCGGAGCGTTTACAGGTGGGCTACTGAGTTATACGATTGGCAGAAAAGCGGGCAGACCCCTGTTTGACAAATATGGTAAATGGATCGGCGTAAATGCCAAGCGGTTCAGCAGGGTGGAGACATGGTTTCTCAAATATGGGTCCTGGTCTATTATTCTCGGTTACTTTATCCCGGGCATTCGTCATCTGATGTGCTGTTTCTCCGGCATGAGCCGCATGGCGATGGGCAAATACGTTATTGTTTCGAGTATTGGCGCATTTGCTTGGTGTGTCGTGTTTATCTCCATCGGTTTCTATGTGGGTGTGTTAACCTAGATTGGACAACCTTTTTGTGTCAGACGGACGGACTAATTTCTAAAATACATCTTAGGATTGAAGACCTCTTTGCGTTTAAGGTGGTCTTTTTTTTGCTGTGTATATTTTATGAAAAGCAACAGCAATAGCTTAAAATAAGCCGCCAGAAGCGCATCAGAATGACATCAGAATCTTACCAGAATCATACCAGAAGCGCATCCGAACTACATCAGATGCACACCGCCAGTACAGCAGAACCAAACCAGAAGCGTATCAGAACTATACTAGACACACGCGAGAACCAAACCAAGAAGTACAACAGAAGCGCACCATAAGCACAACAGAAGCGCATCAGAAGCACAACAGAAGCAAGTACAGTAGAAGCACGCCAGAAGCGCACCAAGAAGCACAACAGAAGCACACCAAGAAGCACAACAGAAGCAGATCAGGAGCACACCACATCAGCACTATACCAATTTCGTCTTTATTTTATGCTAAGCCCATCCTAGATCAGCAAACTTCATAGCAAGTCCACTACAAGCCAGTTCAATTTCACTAATCTCCGAGAGAGCTATTCAAATAGACCAATGACATGTAAAACTCCTCCTCAAAATTCTAACGATCACAGATGAGCTTATTTGCACGATTTTGAGCTCTCTGAAATTCTAACGATCACCAGGGAGCTTATTTCAGCAAAAACACATAAAATAGACCTGTTTTCGCACCAAATGATCGAAATAAGCTCTCCTGAGATCGTTAGAAAATCAAAAGGTGTAATATACGCCAAATAGCGTCTCTGGTGATCGTTAGAAAACACTACACCATGGAACAACGTCTTCCAAGCGAATCCAACCACTGCACCACGGAACAACGTCTTCCAAGCGAATCCAACCACTGCACCACGGAACAACGTCTTCCAAGCGAATCCAACCACTGCACCATGGAACAACGTCTTCCAAGCGAATCCAACCACTGCACCACGGAACAACGTCTTCCAAGCGAATCCAACCACTGCACCAYGGAACAACGTCTTCCAA